>CAJTYN010000358.1 GCA_910584115.1 uncultured Lachnospiraceae bacterium | reverse complement strand
CCACTTTCGCGAGGACTGCGCCTTTTACCCCGCTCAGGTCGTCCTCAGGGACTGCCTCCAGGACTGTATGGCCTATGTACATGGGAACGCCTGCCCTGCGCACTTTTGCGGAGTGGACGCCGTAGCCGCCGATCTGGGGCGCCGCTTCCACGATGCCTGCCACGTCTGTGCCGGACTGCAGGAGCTGATACGTCACGATCAGGCCCACGTTGCCGGAACCGATCATCAGCACCTTTTTTCCCACCGGGACCCGGTGCACATTGATCATCGTCTGGATGGCTCCCGCGCCTACGACACCCGGCAGGGTCCAGCCCGGAAATGCTAGGGGATTTTCACTGGCGCCTGTGGCCATGATCACTTTTTTCGGGTGGACGATCATCCCTTCTTCTCCGTTGACGGCCAGCGCGACGCCTTCGTCATTGGGATAGATCCCGTAGGCGACTGTATCGAGCATGACCTCCACCCCCAGTTCCTGGACCTCCGCCAGCAGCTCTGTCCCGATATCGATGCCCCTGACGCCTGCCTTGTGCCTTCTGGAGCCAAAAAATTTATGGATCTGCTTAAAGAGCTGGCCGCCCGGCTTGCTGTTTTCGTCTACCACTAACACCTCTGCGCCGTATTTTGCGGCTTCGATCGCGGCTGAGAGCCCTGCGGGGCCGGCGCCGATCACCAGGATCTCTACTTCTTTTCTCATCATGACTCCTCCCATTTTCCAAGGCCTTCCTGTGTCTCTACGATCATCCCGTCTTCCACCGGCGTGATGCAGGTACGGACATTTGGATCTCCGTTGACTGTCATCACGCAGTTGGTACAGCGTCCGATCCCGCAGAAATATCCGCGCGGCTCATGATGCTTAGGGCTGATGTTTGAGACCTTGATGCCGTTTGCCAGGAGGGCTGCCAGGATCGGCTCTCCCTCCACTGCGGAAATCTTTTTTCCATCGACTGTGATCTGGACTTCTTTTTTTTGTTCCAGGTCACCCAAGATAATGTGATCTTTTATTCTGGGCATATCCGTTCCTCCTAAACTTCTTTCACAGCTTCTTTCACTTTAAAG
>CAJTYN010000357.1 GCA_910584115.1 uncultured Lachnospiraceae bacterium | reverse complement strand
ATTTCAAGGACGTGTACGCACAGATGAAGGCAAACCCCCTCGTTGAGATCTCCGCGTGCAAGCCGGACGGCCAATGGCTGCGCTACACCGGAAAAGCCGTCTTCGAGACAGATCCTAAATACGCGGAGACCATGCTGGAGGCGATGTCGAACCTGAGAGATGTCTATAATGAAAAGACAGGACATAAGCTCATGATGTTCCATCTGGAAGATGCCAGAGCCGTACTGATCCAGATGATGGGCGAAGGGGAACCGATCGACTGATCAAGATCATCCATGTTTCCTCTATCATAGGAGGTGATGATCCATGGCAAAATCTGGCCGCGCAGAGGATATGCGGGCTGAAAGAGCGCTGGCTGCCTTTATGGACGACTGCTTTTACTCCAAGCTGGCGTCCAGGCAGGGCGACTCCCTGACATTTCAGAGGATGATGGACCGCGCCTCCCAGCGGGCGGGGATCGATGTATGCATAGAGACAGGCGGCCGCCGGATGCTGATCGATGAGAAAGCGTCCCTTTACTACAGCAATCTGATGATCCCGACGTTCGCATTTGAGCTGGACTGGATCCAGCCCGGACATCCCGGCCTCCTCCCGGGATGGTTCGTGGATGAACGGCTCGCGACGGAATACTATATGCTGATCTGGCCGAATATAAAATGCACACATCAAGACGGATCCTGGATACGAAAAGACATCCGTGCCCTCTCCAAAAACGACTTTACGATCGTGGAAGCCATACTGTTAAAAAAGACAGACCTCCAAACGGCGCTGGGACAACAGGGATATGACCGGAAATGCCTGGAAGACTGCGCGGTGCGGTTCCGGAAAACCTGCGGCGCAGACCCTGAGAAAACAGACAGACCCTGCAATGAGGATCTGAATGGATATCTGCATTTATCCTACTCCGGGCAGCTGGCCGAAAAGCCTGTGAACCTGGTGATCCGCAAGGAGCTTTTGAAAAAACTTGCTAAGGGGATCTATCTGATCTCCTCCGACGGATATGCGGCGATAAAAAACTAGAGCATGAAGAGGCCACCCTGATACCTTAAACGGTCACAGGATGGCCTTTTTTATTTCCTGTCAT
>CAJTYN010000356.1 GCA_910584115.1 uncultured Lachnospiraceae bacterium | reverse complement strand
CCAGGAGCAGTGAGGCGTGTGTATGCCGGAGGGCATGAGGGGTGAGCTTCCGTCCCAGGATGCGTTCGGAGTTCTCGCGCAGATATTTGTTGTAGGCGAAGTACCGGATATGCCCGCCTGTCCGGGAATGCATGAAGAGGTCTGTCTTCTGGATCCCGTTCATCAGCTGCTGGCGGAGCATGTGGGCGTTGATCTGCCTGCATACGGCCTTCAGTTCATCCTGGATGTACACGTCGCGGATGGAGCATACTGTCTTCGGCGTGGTCACTTCCTCGTTCACGGAGTCATAAGTCTTCGTGACGTGGATCATGCGCCCCTCTATGTCCACGTCTTCTTTTGTGAGCGCGATGGCCTCGCCGGACCGGAGGCCGGAGAGGATGAGGAACTCTGTGAGCAGCCGCCATGTGTCTTCCTGCATCCCGCCGAGGAGCATCCGTACCTCATCCGCTTCCAGGTATTTGTCCTGGATTTTCACTTTGTGCGGTATATCCTTGAACGGCTCTATCTTGTCCAAAAAAGAGATATCCGCGATGAGGTCGGCCTTGTAGCCCCAGCGGATCAGCGCCCGGAACCTCGATAAGTGTTCGTTCAGTGTCCCGGGGGCCTTCCCGCTGGCCAGGAACCTGCTCCGGACATACCTGGCGGTCATGCGCCCAACGATCGTATCCCCGCCCAGCATCTTCATGATCGCGTTGCAGGCGTGGAAATTCCTGGTGTAAGTGGACTGCTTCACAGTGAGCTCTTGGTCCTTACGGTATTCCGTCACCAGCTCTGCCAGGGTGATGTCCTTCTGGTTTTCCTTTTCCATGGCTGCCGCGATCTTCTGGTCGAGGGTCTTCTGGGCCGTCTTGCGCGACTGGGGCGTGTTCCGGTCCAGCGTGACGGATACCTTCTTGGTCTTCCCGGTGAGATAGTCCTCATACCGTTCTGTGAATTTGTACTTTCCGTTCTTTGTCTCTTCTATCCACATATCATCCTCCTTAAAAAATGTATAAAAATAACACCTGATCAAACGTTCTGGCTTGACCGGTGCCCCCGCAGGATGATATATTGTATCTGATCAAGGTATCACTCTGCGGAGTATATCTAAAGCCGTTCCTGTTGGCGCAGGGGCGGTT
>CAJTYN010000355.1 GCA_910584115.1 uncultured Lachnospiraceae bacterium | reverse complement strand
CCAGGAGCAGTGAGGCGTGTGTATGCCGGAGGGCATGAGGGGTGAGCTTCCGTCCGAGGATGCGTTCGGAGTTCTCGCGCAGGTATTTATTATAGGCGAAATAACGGATATGCCCGCCTGTCCGGGAGTGCATGAAGAGGTCGGTCTTCTGGATCCCGTTCTTCAGCTTCTGGCGGAGCATGTGGGCGTTGATCTGCCTGCATACAGCCTTTAGTTCATCCTGGATATACACGTCACGGATGGAGCATACTGTCTTCGGCGTGGTCACCTCCTCATTTACGGAGTCGTAGGTCTTCGTGACGTGGATCATGCGCCCCTCTATGTCCACGTCTTCCTTTGTGAGCGCTATGGCCTCGCCGGACCGGAGGCCGGATAGGATGAGGAATTCCGTGAACAGCCGCCATGTGTCCTCCTGCATCCCGCTGAGGAGCATCCGTACCTCATCTGCTTCCAGATATTTGTCCTGGATCTTCACTTTGTGCGGCACATCCTTGAACGGCTCTATCTTGTCCAGGAAAGAGATATCCGCGATGAGGTCGGCCTTGTACCCCCAGCGGATCAACGCCCGGAACCTTGACAGGTGTTCGTTCAGTGTCCCTGGGGCCTTCCCGCTGGAAAGGAACCTGCTCCGGACATATCTGGCAGTCATGCGCCCTACGATCGTATCCCCGCCCAGCATCTTCATGATCGCGTTGCAGGCGTGGAAATTCCTGGTGTAAGTGGACTGCTTCACAGTGAGCTCTTGGTCCTTACGGTATTCCGTCACCAGCTCTGCCAGGGTGATGTCCTTCTGGTTTTCCTTTTCCATGGCTGCCGCGATCTTCTGGTCGAGGGTCTTCTGGGCCGTCTTGCGCGACTGGGGCGTGTTCCGGTCCAGCGTGACAGATACCTTTTTAGTCGTCCCAGTAAGATAGTCCTCGTAGCGTTCCACGAATTTGTATTTGCCGTTCTTTGTCTCTTCTATCCACATATCATCCTCCTTAAAAAGTGTATAAAAAACACACCTGATCAAACGTTCTGGCTTGACCGGTGCCCCCGCGGGATGATATATTATATCTAAGTAGGGTATCACTCTGCGGAGTATATCTAAAGCCGTTCCTGTTGGCGCAGGGGCGGTTT
>CAJTYN010000354.1 GCA_910584115.1 uncultured Lachnospiraceae bacterium | reverse complement strand
GTACATTTCCATCTGCGGACTGTGCCCTCCGGAAGCCCGAGCTGTCCTGCGATATCTATCAACTTTTTACCGTCCAGGTACATCTCTTTAGCCTGGGCGATACGCGCATCTGGTCTCCGCGGCACTCCCACCACCTCTCTTTTTGTCGTTTTGGGATACGGCTCCTTGCTACACGCAAAAGGCCAGACAGCTCACACTGCCCAGCCTCGTATAAAACACCTGTGATGATACCCCGATATCATCTTACAACACAAACGTATGTTTGTCTAGTAGTTCTTTATGATCAATTCCTTGTAACGTCTCCGGCTAGCCCCCGCCGCGAGGTTGTCGTGCCGGTCGACCTCGATGATGTTAGAGTCTTTGTACATCTCCCGCGCCTCATCACAGTCGTTATACGACAAGATGAACTTACCCTGTATCCTGGCCAGCACATCACGCAGACGCTCATGGTCTTCTGCTCCAAACTCAGCCGCATAATACTCCTCCACATTGAAGTATGGCGGGTCGAGATAGAAGAGCGCATCCGGTCTGTCGTAGACCTTTATCAGATGTTCAAAGTCCATGTGCTCTACCACGACGTTCCTGAGCCTGTATGAGACAGCCTTCAGGTACTGGACGGCCTTCTCCACACCCCTCTTCCTTGCCCCAAATGAATGAAGGTCTGTACCAAACGACTCCTTGATCAGGATGTAAAACCTGGCTGCTCTCTGGATATCCGTCAGGCCGTGTATATCCTGTCTCGCATCAGAGAACAGCTCCCTTGATGTGAGTATCCATTCAAGCTCCTGCTGCAATGCATCAGGATGATACTTCACGCACCTGAACAAGTTGACTAAGTTGCCGTCCATGTCGTTGTATACTTCCAGATTGACCTTCCGTTCCTCTGCGAACAACACCCAGCCAGCCCCGCCGAACACTTCGATGTATCTATCGTAGTCTGGCGGGGACTGTGCCAGGATCTTCTTGCGTAGCAGCCGTTTCCCGCCTACCCAACTGATGAAACTATCCATATGACCACCTCCGATGATGTTTTTGGGGGTATCATCCCAGGTGGTCCCTATGTACCAAAAAACGCCCTACGTATCAGTAGGACGCTCTCTGGCTTGAGAAGGTCTCTCGTAAGATCGTACATAGCA
>CAJTYN010000353.1 GCA_910584115.1 uncultured Lachnospiraceae bacterium | reverse complement strand
GCATATTCCAATATAAGTTTTTCCCTCAGTTCCGAAGTTTTCAGTCTGGCATAATCCTCCCAAAGTCTTTTGCGTGCTGCGTCGTTCATTCCAATCCCCCGTTACGCTTAATTATCCTCATAACCTTCCATCGCTGCAGTGGTATCCTCGGCAGAATATCCAGAAAGCTCCTCATCAGAATACCCTTCCCCAAAGCCGCCTTTCATAGAATCGTTTCTGACAAAGGTCTCCTCCCCGTTTTCTGATATGAAACCGTCCGCGTCCATCCCTTCCATATCTTTCTGCTCGTCATTTTCAAAAGCAACAACGCTCCCGGTGAGATCCCCGTTCTGCTTTGCCTTCTGGACCATCATCTCAAGGTCACCTGTAGGTATGATACGGGGTCTGATCGACGCATAGAGATATCGTGCTATATCTCCAATAATGTAAAATACCACCAGCACGATCAACAGCCCCCACAACATCGTTGTCAAGTCAAATCCCCTTACATACATTATTATAGACGCTATCGCACCTGCCAGCAGCATGAAAAAAGGTGTGATAAGACCTGTCTTGTTTCCCATTCTATTATCCCCTTAATAAAATTTTTAAATCTTTTTTTCAGGTTTTCCTGCAGAACGGATGATCAGATCGCCTGTCTCAGGATAAAATATGATCGTACGGCCATAATTAAGACCTGTATCCTGCGCCTTCAGCGGGATCCCCAGTTCCCTCAGTTTTCTCTTGCTTGCCTCCACATTCCGCTCTCCGACACGCACCATGTCCGATTTGTTCTGAAAAGCAAACATCTGCGCCCCGCCTGCTATCTTCGCTTCCAGTCTTGTCTTTCTTCCGCCCATCGACACGATCTTTTTCACAAGATCCTCTATTCCTGTATCGGCAAACTTTGCTCTGTTTGCATTGTTTTCTATCTGTCTGCTGTCTGGCAGCATAGCATGCGCCAATCCCCCAATCTTGGCAACCGGATCCCTGATACATATTCCCACACAAGAACCGAGTCCCAACGTAGTTATACTCTCTGGGCTCTTACACACATTCAAGTCTGCCATTCCTACTTTAACTATATTCGCCATCGCTCACTATACCCTTTCTCTATTTAGTGCTGCTAATTTGTGAATGTATAGTTATATTGACAGCCCAAGTCCTGTCAGCATCTTTGAGTATGACTCAAGATCCGGCATCAGAATAAAATAACCATTCAGATCCACATCATCTGTAAACACAGTCTGAATCAGCAGGATCTGATCCC
>CAJTYN010000352.1 GCA_910584115.1 uncultured Lachnospiraceae bacterium | reverse complement strand
GTTTTACCATAGCTCCGGCTATGCTCTGCCCCTGGCCAGTGTTGACGCACTGCTGGGGGCTTGTCTCTAGTTATGTCCCTTGGCCGTCTCCGCCAGGTCTTGCACGCACTCTTCCAGAAATCCCGGGCGGACATAATGTACGGCTGTTATCCGGCACTGGCCGTCCACCTCGACGATACCTGAGACCGTACAGCCCCGCGCCTCATATGCCCTCATCAGGCTGGCGATCATCTCCCCATCTCTCACGCCCAGCGGCTGGTATAATATGTGACTCCGGTTCATATCCCGGCCTTTTCCTTTGTAATCCACATGCAGGAGCCGTTTCCTGGGTGCGTTCTCACCCAATACGGAATACAACTTGTCCCACACCTCTGACCGCTTTAATAGTTCTTTACTGAACCCATTCTGCTTGAGTTCTGCTATCGTTATCCTCATCCCTATATGTCCTCCTCTTCTTACTCGTTGACCTTCCCTATATACAGTGGATAAACCAACCAATACGGCGCAATCCCTTGGTTTATGCGGCTTTTGTTTACTGGATGCCCCTCTAATAAATCAGCCCTTACTTTCTTTTACTCGTTGGGTGACCTCTAGTAAAGAAAACCCTTATAAATACTACATCTTATGTTTATTCGTTGGTTTTTTCAGTGGCTATAAGAGGGCTGTCTACTAAACAAATAAAAAACTTTTTATCTGCTCCATACCCTGTAGACCAGGTTTTTGTCTTTCCATCCTTTTTCAGGTCTGCCTTAGCGTTCTTCATTGCGTTCTTACTGATACTCATAGCCGCCGCCATCTCATCCAGCTCTGCAACCTCTTTCTCCCCATCCCTCAGGAAATCCAGGATGAACTCCTTTGCCTCTGCTCTCTGTGGCGCCTGCCTGGTAGTGTAATCTGTCTCGGTCACAAAATCCTTGTCCTTTTTATCCGTATATCCCTTGAACTTGACGACCTCATCGTCAATGGCATAAAGGACAGTGCTGCCTGTCGGCCCGTAGTTCGACTTCTCATGTGACAGATACCTGATCCCTTTTTCGTTGGTCTCCCCGGCCATTATGACGGATCTGCTTATGTCCCATATGTCCGCACTGTCAGGGTTACGTTTCCTGCCCCACACCCCAGACTGCTTGTTGGCGTGCTCTATAATCAGGAAAGTCGTCCCGTACTTCTCCCCGTATCCGATCAAGGGGGACAGGCACGACCGCATAGCGTTCCTATCGCCCATCCTGATATCCGGCGGCACGAATGCCTGGATC
>CAJTYN010000351.1 GCA_910584115.1 uncultured Lachnospiraceae bacterium | reverse complement strand
CCGGAGCGCCGCCGCCCCGCATCCCTGCGGCGACCTTGATGGTGGAAAAGTCCGCCCGGTTAAATTTACGGACACACAGCGCGAAGAAAAAGGAGCCGATCAAAACCGTGATCGCCAGCCCCATCAGCGGCGTTATGACAAACCCGCCAATGGAGAACGCCATGCCCTGCTCTACCAGTTCCTCTGTGGACAGCGCGTGCGCCCCCAGAGCGATATAACGGAAGATCGCGGTCGTATAAGTCAGCGGATTTAGGTAGACGATGGGCAGGAGGAAACCGGGTATGATCGTCGTGGGGATATACGCGCCGGAAACAAAGGTCAGGGGCATCATGATCATGGAGCTGATGGTCTGAAAGGCCGGGGAGTTGCGGGAGACCGTGGCCAAAAACAGGCCGATGGCGCTGAATGCCATAGCGGAGACCAGCATGACCGCAGCCATGAGCAGGATCTGCAGGACATTGACCCGCAGTCCGAGGACGATGCCGCAGATCATGGTAACGACGCCCTGCAGCGTGGCGATGACCGCCCCCGACAGGATGTGCCCCATGGAGATCTGCGTCCGCGCAATGGGCGCGACCAGGACTTCTTTCATATAGCCGCTGGATATATCGGACAGGATATCGGAGGAATTATTTACGCTGACCTGGAACACGCTCATGATGATCACCCCAGAGATCAGGTAAGGCATCGGCGCGTCAAGGCCGCTCATGGCAGACTTCATCAGAAACGAAAACATCACCAGCATGAACATGGACATAAAGAGTGAGCCAAATACCCGTCCTTTACTCCTTACATAATTCAGTAGATTTCTTTGTACGATTGCTGTAATTGGGTTCATTCTCGGATCTCCTTTCCTGTGATCGCCAGGAACACTTCGTTCAGCGTTCCGTTCTTTATTTCAAGATCTGTGATCTCACTCCTATGTGCCGATAAGATCTCCAGGGCGGCAGGAGCTTTCTTCGTATGGAACATCAGCTTGTTCCCATCTTTCCGATAGGCAACATCTCGTTCACACAATACCGCTTCCAATGGTTGGGTCTGGGTGCAGACGACGTCCACCTCTGTGCCGGTATATAGGTGCTTTAGGTTCTCCGGCGTATCGTGGGCGACGATCTTTCCGTGGTCCATGATGACGATCTTCGAGCAGACTTCCGCCTCGTCCATATAATGGGTGGTCAGAAAGATCGTCATGTTCTTCTGCTTTTGGAGCCGCTGGATATATTCCCACACATTGGCTCTGGTCTGCGGATCCAGGCC
>CAJTYN010000350.1 GCA_910584115.1 uncultured Lachnospiraceae bacterium | reverse complement strand
TGGGGCTTTCATGTATTCACCAACCTTTCTGTGTGATGGATCTTATAGTGATGACTTGGTGATCGTATCATTAAAAGCCTTTATTTTCAAGCAAAAAAGGATGTGCGGGAAATGGATCCACGTACACATCCTTTTTGCGCTTTATTTCATCGTCAGCATCTGCTTCTTTCCAGATACCGTATTTATTTGATCATTTAGAAAACAAGTAATCTTTTACGATATCCGCAAAATCTTCTGCATTTGATAATATGGCGGGGTGACCGCCTGTTGGGAATAGAAATGTTCTGCCATTCGATACAAGCTGTTCCATTTGACTATATTCCTCTTCGAGATCTCTACGGCACATCGTATCCTCCATACTACCAACAAATAGTATCGGCACTTCAAGCATTTCTAAAGGCTTATGGAATAATGGGAGTTTTGAAACAGCACATTCTACCAACGCTTTTGTATTAAGATCAACGATAGTTTCCCAATCTTCTCCTTGACACCATTCATAAAACTGTCTGGAAAGATCATTACTTTTTGCAGTCATCCTCTCTTTCAGAAGATTTTCTGAAAAACCATTTTGAAGTGTCCTCCCATCAAAGCTATCTGCAACAACCTTATGCACAAGGTCTGGACGCTCTAATGCCACATTCACAGCAACCCATGCGCCGCCGCTCGTACCTACCAAATTCACTTTTCCACAATCTAAATATTCCAAAAACGCGATCACCTGTTGAGCCTGTGAATACCATAAATCTGACGGAAATTCCTCTACCCTATCAGATCGCCCATTACCAAGGAAATCCATAAGGATCACCTTAAAGCTATTTGCATATAATGGTATTATATATTCAAACATCTTTGATGAGGCTGTATCTCCATGCAATAATACAACAGGCAGACCCGCCCCTATTTCATCGTAATAAATGTTCTTATCTCCGTATTTAAAAAATGCCATTTACCATTCCTCCTGCCTTTTTAAGTTGATCGTAACAATATAAAAACAGATATTTTTCTGCCTTTAACTATTCCGTTATGTCCTGTACCTGTTTCATGCACTCTATGAGCTTTTCAAAGTGTTCATATGCCTGCCTGTCGATGTCGGAAGAATAGTAAAGTGAAAAACACCATCCAGCACAACACGCTCACCACAACGCCCGGATAGGACCCGGGAGCCTGATAGTCCAGTTTCACTTTATGATCCCCCTTTTTGACGGCGATCCCCTGAAAGGCCAGGTTCGCTCTGTATATGTCCTGTTTTTCCCCGTCGATGCGGA
>CAJTYN010000349.1 GCA_910584115.1 uncultured Lachnospiraceae bacterium | reverse complement strand
CCCAGCCGTCAGAGCCACCCGCCCCATCCCCAGCGATCCCCTCCGTATCAGAAAACGATCCCGGGGAAGATACAGAAGATGATCCTGAAAATGTTCCAGACGACGGACCGGAAAACGAGCCGGTAAATGTCCTGGAAGACGTTTTAGAAGATGCGCCCGCTGTCTCTGAAAATGAAGACTCTGAAAATGAAGAGATCTTTTACGAGCCAAATGAGCCATGGGATTTTTCTTGAAACAATGACCCGTATATGCTATAATCCCAACAGACAAAAATAACTCCAGGGTGTGCCTGAAAACGGTCCTGCGCCGCTCAGACACACCCTGACATCTTGAGGTGACCACAAATGCCGATCAAAATACAAAATGACCTGCCCGTAAAAAGCATCTTAGAAAAAGAAAATATCTTTGTCATGGATGAGCACCGTGCCATGCATCAGGATATCCGCCCCATCCAGATCTTGATCCTAAACCTGATGCCCCTAAAAGAAGACACGGAACTGCAGCTCCTCCGTTCGCTGTCCAACACGCCCCTTCAGGTAGATGTTGCTTTTATGCGGACCAGCACCCATATATCAAAACATACGTCCGTCAGCCATCTCAACAAATTTTATCAGAGTTTCGATGCGCTCAAGGACCAGAAATTCGACGGCCTGATCATCACCGGCGCCCCGGTGGAACAGATCCCATTTGAAGAAGTGGACTATTGGGACGAGCTGGTGCGGATCATGGACTGGAGTACGCGAAATGTCACATCCACCCTCTTCCTGTGCTGGGGCGCCCAGGCCGGACTCTACCATTTCTTCGGCCTGCCAAAAATCCAGTTGAAACAGAAGCTCTTCGGACTCTACTGGCATCGGGTGGCCAACCGGAAGATCCCGCTGGTGCGGGGATTTGACGATGTTTTCCTGGCGCCTCATTCCAGACATACGGACGTCCCGATGGAGCAGATCCGGCAGTGCAGGGATCTGACCGTATTGGCCGAATCGCCCGAAGCAGGACTCTTCTTGGCCATGGCCCACGAGGGACGGCAGATCTTCGTTATGGGCCATCCGGAATACGACCGCATGACCTTAGACAACGAATACCGGAGGGACTTGTCCAAAGGACTGCCCATACAACCCCCGGCAAACTATTACAGGGACAACGATCCCGACAACCGGCCGGATCTTCTGTGGAGGGCGACCGCCAACAACTTGTATACCAACTGGCTGAATTATTACGTATATCAGATCACGCCCTACGACCTGGAGGGAACGCCCTTTTAACGAAAAAAGGATGCAAGAGCTTTTTTGGCCCTGCATCCTTTTTCAT
>CAJTYN010000348.1 GCA_910584115.1 uncultured Lachnospiraceae bacterium | reverse complement strand
GGAGGCGGCCTTCTCTATATCTGGCGGGCAGGATCTCTTCGGCTCTTCCGACGGAGAACTCCACATTTTCCAGGCGGTTCAGCCGGGCGTTTTCCCGGGCGTCGCGGACGGCCTGGGGAACGACCTCCACCCCATAGACTTTTTTTGCCGCCCGGGCCAGGAAGAGTGAGATCGTGCCGATCCCGCAGTATAAGTCCCAGACGGTCTCTTCGCCGGTCAGCGCCGCGTATTCCAGGGCTTTGGCGTACATTTTCCCGGTCTGCCGGGGATTGACCTGGAAGAAGGACTGGGGGGATATGGAAAACCGCAGGTTTTCGATAAAGTCCGTGATAGAGGGCCTGCCCCAGAGCAGGGTCGTCTTTTCACCCAGGATGACATTGCTGTGGGTCTTGTTCATATTCAGCATGATGCTGGTCATGCCAGGCAGGGCCGCGAGCTGTTCTGTGAGCTCTTCTGCATGGGGGAAGCGGGTCCCGTTTATGATCAGGCAGACCATGATCTCTCCGGTCTGGAAGCCATAGCGGATCAGGATGTGCCGGACCAGTCCTTTTTTGCTGTGTTCATCGTAGGGGGCGATGTGGTATCGCTCCATGTGGCCGATCACGATATCCAGGATATGGCGGTTTTCGGGCACGCCTAAGAGACAGTCCCTGTTGGGGATGATCTGATGGGTGCGCCCGGCGTAGAAGCCCGTGATGATGCGCCCGTCTTTATCTGTGCCTACGGGAAATTGGGCCTTGTTGCGGTAGTGGAGAGGGTCGTCCATGCCGACGATCGGCTCCATGGGGATCTCTTTTAAGCCGCCGATGTGTTCCAGATCCCTGCGCACAGTATTCTCTTTAAAGAGGAGCTGTTGCGGGTAGGAGAGGGTCTGGAGCTGGCAGCCCCCGCATTGCCGGGCGATGGCGCAGGGCGGGTCGACGCGGTGGGGAGAGGGGGTGAGGATCTGCATGAGCCTGGCGTATCCGTGATTTTTTTTCGCCTTGGTGATCTTGGCCTGTACGGTGTCTTGGAGGACGGCATCTTTGATGAAGAGCGTGTACCCATCGACTTTACCGATGCCTTCCCCGTTTTTGCCCATATCTTCGATGGTCGTCGTGACCAGTTGGTTTTTATAAAATTCCATAGAAGGACCTCCGGATCGTATATTTTGTGTAAAAAGGGGGTGGATGGAAAGATATCTCCAGACGGGAGTCTTATTGATGAAATAAAAAAAGCGTGAGACGGGACTCGAACCCGCGACCCCAACCTTGGCAAGGTTGTACTCTACCAACTGAGCCACTCACGCACAAGCGGGTGATGGGAATCGAACCCACGTATCTAGCTTGGAAGGCTAGTGTTCTAC
>CAJTYN010000347.1 GCA_910584115.1 uncultured Lachnospiraceae bacterium | reverse complement strand
TGTTCGCCACGCTGTTCTCATCGGGGATCGGGATATTCTTCGGTCTGTATCCGGCACGCAAGGCCGCGAGATTGAGTCCGATCGAGGCGCTGCGCAGGGATTGATATTAAATGTACTTTTCTGCGAGAAAAGTACCAAAAGCGCCGGGGGATCGCGATTTCCCCCGGACCCCTTAAAACGCTTTTTTGATATGTGGTGATCTGAGGGTGTTTTAGGTTTTCTGACACACTCTAAAATGATAGTGAAAGATTTATAAAAAAAGGATTATTTTACAGACATTTCTCTCTCTTTGTTGTATAATATAGTTAAATACAATGGGCAGGAGAGGATAGATGATGGGACTGAACACAAAGCAGGATCCGATCTTATATTCAGTGGGAACACATCTGGCTTATAAGATCGCCAAGAGATACTATAAAAATATCCATTATGTTTGGTGTACGACTGCGTTTAATGCGTCAAAACAGCCTCCGACTTCTAATCCCTCTAAAATATGTAAAAGGTATCTTGAACAGATCACAACAGGAGACCGTCATGCAAAGGAGATTGAAAACAATATCGCTGGTATCTTAAGGGGCGCTAAAGAGAAATTTGGCAGTGGGGTCATCAATAAAAAAGAATATAATGAGATACGAAGCATTGTTTCAGCAGCTGAATATGGATCATTTTTTCCTATGCTCTATATAATTGAGAGCGAGAAGGTCAAAAATAAGTGTAAGGAAGTATCGGAGGCTGATAGAGCCAGCGATGATGCAGTAGAGTATAAAGTTGAAGATCTGATGGAAGATGAGTTTGAGCCTGTTTTCTTTAAAGACATATTAGATGGGATAGTGGAAGTTGTTGATAAAAAGGTGGGTGAATGATATGCCAGATCATAATAGAAAGATCAAAGGCATGAAAAGAAAAAGGATCGCGTCAAAGTCACATTCCGTTCATAAGAGAAATGCCACGGCGCGTTTGGTAGCTTCAATGGATCTGGATGAGATGCTAGAGGCATCAAAAGTGATCGAAATGGGGATCAAAGGTGAGAAGATCCCGCCGATAAGATCATCCAAAGCACAAAGATATGCGGGGATGACATTGCGATCTTACAGAAGGGACGATACAAGACCGATGGCGGAAAAGATGATGCATGATCTGAATCTGCATATAATCGAAGTGAACAAAAAAACAACGGATGCGGCAGAGGCAAGGCGATTGTATCGTGAGTTGATGGCAGAAGAATAGGCCGGTCTCATGGCGGTTGTGGCGGGAAGGAGTTCACTGGCTAAAGTGGCTAGTGGACCTCTTTTTTTGCGGGTCTGCAGAAAAGGTCTTGACAAACAGATCTTTTTTTATTATGATTACTGTATTAATACTAATAATACAGTCGATACAGATAACACGGTTAATA
>CAJTYN010000346.1 GCA_910584115.1 uncultured Lachnospiraceae bacterium | reverse complement strand
GACCGCCGAGAATTTCGTGCCGAACAGGCGCGGTTCCATACTGACGGCTGTCAGCCACTGGCCCTGGTTTTTTTCCTCTCCGAGAGACATCACCATCCGGCTGCCCGGAAAGATCTTCCCCTCATCACAGTCTAAATAAGCTTTTCTGACTGTCTCCATCGCTCCGACGATCTGGATCGTATCTCTGACCTGTTCCTCTGAGATCGATCGTATACCATCCATCATAGATCACACCCCCTAAATATCCTTTTTCTTCTCTTCTGTTTTTTGATGGTTTTACTATATATCATTTCGTTTTATTTGTCAATATTATATTTCATTTTTTTGATCATGATTTTATTTTATTTGTATTAATTTCAAAAAAATATTTCTAGTATCTGTTTTAAGGTTTACTTTTTTTCGGATCTATCTTAAAATAGAGATATCATAAATGGACGATGCGCTATGACCAAGGAGATGATAAAAATGGACAATGAAAAAAAGCCCACCACCATCCAGACTGTGGACCGGGCTTTCCAGATATTGGAGATCATATCCGCACGCGGGCCACTAAACTTAGGCGACCTCCACGCAGAGATCAAAGTCAATAAAGCTTCCCTGCTGCGGCTGCTCCAGACTCTGACAGAAAATGGATATCTTGAAAGAAATGAACAAACGAAAGAATACGCACTGACCCTCAGACTCTACGAGACCGGGATCAGCGCCGTGCAGCGCCAGGACCGGTCTTCGATCATAAACACTATGCTCACCAGACTGAGCCAGGAGACCGGACGGATCGCGCAGTATTCCATAGAAGACAATAATGAACTGCTCTGCATACAGAGCATCGGCCCGGAGGGACCCGCTTTTTCCTTTTACACCAATGCGGGCACACGTTCCCCCCTCTACTGCACCAGCGCCGGAAAAGCGATCCTCGCCTCCTACAGCAATGCCCAGATCATGGAAAAATGGGAGACCCTGAACGTACGTCCCCTGACAGAACATACGATCACGGATGTCCACCGACTCCTGGCGGATGTAAGCCGGATCCGCTCCCGTCAGTACGCCCTCGACCTGGAGGAAAACGAATACGGAGTGTTCTGCATCGGCGCCATCGTAAGAGAACGCTCCGGACAGATCGGAGCCGTGAGCATCAGCGGTAAGACGATGACGGAAGCAGAGGAAGCCCAGCTCTCCGAAAAACTCCTCCCCACAGTGCGGCTGCTCTCCGGGATGCTCGGCTCACCCTGACCCGTCCCGGATGCGAAAGAGCGGGGTGCTCCTTGCGCGCACTCCGCTCTTTTATCCTCTATATCCGGAAACAGCTCTCCCGCTCTATGATCCTGCAGGGAAACTCTACCCGCAGTTTTTCCGTATGCCCGTGCAGGATCCTATCATGCAGGACCTGGACCGCCATATGGGCCATGGCCTCCCTGGGGATATGCACC
>CAJTYN010000345.1 GCA_910584115.1 uncultured Lachnospiraceae bacterium | reverse complement strand
TCTCATATTTCAAACATCCTTTCTCGATCTCCCGTTCGATCTTACTGACATACCCATCATAAGCTTCTACATACGCATCCATTTCCATATCTGCCAACTCTAAGATCCCTGCCAACAGATTTTTTCTCCTCTCCAGCTCTGCCGGCAGCTCACCCTCGAACTTATATCCTTTCTCGTGCATGATCTCAGACCATGTGTGGGCGATCAGACTCGTGACCTGTATTTCACATTTTAGATCTTTGAACTCTCTATTTTCAGGCATCCGTATCCTGTCGCCACCCAACGAGACTACATAATGGTCGCCACGATATCCCATCCTATCATTTCCCAACGAGAGTGTCTTATTGACAGAATTTTGGTCATCCACTTCAAAACTCTTTTTAATGATCTCAGCGATCGCGGGGATATCTTTCCTGCTATATGCTATGATCCTGACCCCTGCCAGATCTGTGATCTCACTCTTTTCGTTATATTTATCTTTGCGGAGCTTCTTTCTCAGACTTTCAGTCTTCTTGGCCCGTTTAGCGTAAGATGCGATCTTCATATCCGGATGTTCCTGTTTTATGATCGTCCTCATGATAGCCAGGATCTGTTTTGCCAAGCCCTCATATGCAGACCGCTTTTGCTCATACTGCCGGACTCTTTCTTCTACATATTGCTCATCCATATCATACACTCGTTTTTGACAATACATCTACAGAAGTTTAGTCATTGTATCACATTTCTGTACGTTTTTCAAGCTCTCAGCGGCAATATCATAAAAAATCCTCACATTCCCCGCACCCGCTCATCCAGATGTTCCCCCACCACATACTCATACACATACCGGGGCACCAGGCTCTCCCACTCCTCGCCCCGCGCGATCCGCCGCCGGACATCCGTCCCGCTGATCCCTTTCTCCTCGATCCCCACCTGCCGCAGGATCTCTATCTCACACCCCAGCCGCTCAAATACACTTTTCTTTTCCTCGCCCCACCCATCGTATATCGTCAGGTAATACTTAGCATCCGCCGGCGCATAGTTGAAGATCAACTCCGGAACATTGATCGGGAACGGTACGATGTCAAACCGTGCCAAATCGACGCCCATATCCGCCAGCGTCCCCCGGATCATCCGGTATCTCTCATAATACGAAAAAGGATTCGCCTCCCGCGAAGACCGGTACGGATCCGCCTCCGAAAAGCGCGTGACAGACGCATCCGGATTGCATACCCCGATCACCAGATGCTCACACCTCTCCATCCCCGCCATGATATACCTCACATGGTCATCATGCAGCAGCTGAAACCTGCCATGGACGACACCTATAGGATCTTTCATCTTGACACCCCTCTCTTTTTTCTCCTTATCATCAGATATTATAATGTAACTCATTCCGAATTTCAATACATCAGAACGCCGTTCTTTTCCACACCCATGATAAACATTGACAAGTCGCACAAACCCCCATATAATTACTATGAAAGTCCCGTCAA
>CAJTYN010000344.1 GCA_910584115.1 uncultured Lachnospiraceae bacterium | reverse complement strand
TTCTCGCAGAAAAGTACACATCCAAAGACCTGAGCGGTCGTGGATCGTAGTAAATATTAGTGAAATTTAAGTTATTTACAGAACCCAGAGGTTTTCCAAACACGCTCTAGCATCTGTTTGTATAATTATATCTGATAATCCGGTTAATGTCATCTAGTATTTCAAAAAAAATAGTTCTTGCGTCCTAAAACTCATAATCCTAAAATCCTTGCTCACATCCCTCTTATGGCTCAATCTCTACGAGTCCAATCTTCTACAATTCTGTTGCGAGCAAACCTGTTCCTATCAAAACATATATCCTCATATTTTTATTCCGCAGATTAAAGGCTTGAAGGTGCGGCTGTCATGCTCGTTCCCAGGATGGACGGTGTAGCCCAGGATCCATCCGTTCCTGTCACAGGCGTTCTGCACAGCATAGGCAAAGACGTGTTTATGTTCTCCTTTCCTAAACCAGCCGCTCTCCGGATCGGTCGTGCTGCACTTACGGGTCCTTCCCCCATCCCCACCGGTACTCCCTCTGGATGGCGGGTCATCACGATCCTTATCTCTCAACTCCCTCTTACCATGGCGTTCCCGGTCCTGTGCGATCTCTTTCCGCAGCCCTCCCTCGTACCATAGGGCCTCATCATGCACGGCCTGCTCCTTCATCTTCCTACCATCTGCACATGCCTTCACATGGGTGGCGTCTACGAAGATCTGGCTGGTATCCACCAGGCCCGCATCCATACACTGCCCCAGGATATGGGCAAAGATCTGTTCAAAGAGGTCCGTATCCTTGAAACGGCGGGTGTAGTCCTTTCCAGATGTAGAGAAATGCGGGACTGGGTCCATCATGTCCAAGCCCAGGAACCAACGGTAGGCGACATTGACCTCGATCTCACGGATGGTCTGGCGCATGCTCCGGATCCCGTAGAGATACTGTATGAACGGGATCTTGATCAGCATGACCGGATCCATGCTGGGCCGTCCATTGTCATGGCAGTATCTATCCTCCACAAGGTCATAGATGAAACTCCAGTCGATGGCCCTGTCGATCAGCCGGAGTAAGTGGTCCTGGGGGACCATATCGTCCATGCAGAAGACCATCATCTGGTCCCTCTTCTTATCTATCTTTTTTGTCATCATAAAAAACACCGCCTTCCTGATATCTTTCATTATATCAGAGAGATGGTCGTAAATATAGTACTTTGTCTACAGTCTGAGTGGTTCAAATTGAACCACTGATTTCTCCTCATGTAACTCGCGCCCATATCACAAATGATACGAATACCAGTGAGAGCTATGTCATGCGGGCTGGCTGGTATGCCCAAGGTGTCGATGCCGCCGAAGAAGCCCTGCCCGGTATCAAGCAGGAAATTCTGCGCCCCACTTATTACAGATGCGATTGTGCTAATCGTGGTTATCTGGATGATGTGCAGTGAGTTTAAGAGGATGGATCAGTTAAAAACTGCGAACAGGTAGGGAGGCCGGATGATGAAACTTCATGCGTCAGGCGAGGACTATTTGGAAGCTATACTGATACT
>CAJTYN010000343.1 GCA_910584115.1 uncultured Lachnospiraceae bacterium | reverse complement strand
TATTGAAAGTAACAGAAAAACAAGCTATAATCAAAGTCAACGTAAAAATGGATGAATGATCGGAGGTCTGAAGGAATGAGTAATGCAGCACAGAGTTTGGCGGGCAGCAGGATACGATCCCTGCTCGACGCAGACAGTTTTGTGGAGATCGGCGGCGGCGTCACCGCCAGGAATACGGATTTTGGCCTGTCCGATACCGACACGCCGTCGGACGGTGTGATCACCGGATACGGCCTGATCCGCGGGCGGCTGGTGTATATATACAGCCAGGACGTATCCGTGTTAAATGGGACCGTGGGCGAGATGCATGCGAAGAAGATCGTAAGCCTCTATGACCTGGCGCTGAAGACCGGTGCGCCGATCATCGGGTGCTTAGACTGCGGCGGTATCCGGCTGCAGGAGGCATCAGACGCGCTGGACGCGCTGGGGAGGATCTACCAGAGACAGGCCATGGCCTCCGGCGTGATCCCGCAGATCACAGGCGTCTTTGGCTCCTGCGGGGGCGGGCTCGCGCTGTTTCCGGCGCTGACGGACTTTACGTTCATCGTCCGGGAGACGGGCCGGCTGTTCGTCAACGCGCCCAATACCTTAGACGGCAACCATGTATCCAGATGCGATACGGCATCGGCAGAGTTCCAGAGCGAGGAGACAGGGCTCGTGGACGGCGTGGGGACGGAAGAAGAGATCCTGGAAAAGATCCGCGATCTGGCCGTGCTGCTCCCCTCCAGCAACGAGGACAGCCTGCCCTGCGATACGGATCAGGAAGACGACCTGAACCGGACATGTCCGGGACTCGCGGGCAGCGTCCGGGATACGGCACGCGCGCTGGCGCAGATCGCGGACGGCCATTTTTTCATGGAGACGAAACCGGCCTACGGGAGAGACGTGGTGACCGGCTTCATGCGGCTGAACGGCAATACCATCGGATGCGTGGCCAACAGGAGCGCCGTCTGCGACGATGAGGGAAATGTGACGGAGGACTTTGGCGGCGTGCTCTCGGCCAGGGGAGCGAAAAAAGCGGCCAGGATGGTGAGCTTCTGTGACGCCTTCAACATCCCGGTGCTGACACTGACGGATGTGATGGGCTTTAAAGCCTCCAGGTGTTCGGAGAAGCATATGGCAAAGGCGGTGGGACGCCTGACCTGCGCATTTGCCAGCGCCACCGTGCCCAAGGTGAACGTGATCGTAGGAAAAGCCTATGGGAGCGCCTACGTGGCCATGAACAGCAAGTCCATCGGCGCGGATATGGTCTACGCCTGGTCCATCGCGGAAGTGGGGACCATGGAGGCAGCCATGGCGGCGAAGATCATGTACCCGGAAGCCGACGCGGATACATGGAAGGTGAAGACCGTGGAATACCAGGCGCTGCAGTCCAACGTGCTCTCCGCGGCGCGCAGAGGCTATGTGGATCTGATCATCGAACCCCAGGACACGAGAAAACATGTGATCGGGGCTTTTGAGATGCTGTACACGAAACGGGAAAGCCGTCCTGACAAAAAACATCGCACAGTGTGACAGGGAGGGTGATCATGAAAGAGAGAGCAAA
>CAJTYN010000342.1 GCA_910584115.1 uncultured Lachnospiraceae bacterium | reverse complement strand
AGGGCGGTTATGTATATGCTGAACCTGGGATGTATGGGAATGTGGCCTTGCTGGATATCGCATCCATGCATCCCCACAGCGCGATCATGGAAGTCCTGTTCGGCGTGGAGTTTACGGCCAGGTTCAAAGAGATCGTAGACGGACGTGTCAGCATCAAACATGAAGATTGGGATACGGTCGACGAGATGTTGGACGGGAAGCTCACAAAACATATCCAGAAGGTCATCGACGGGGAGATGACATCCAAGCAGCTGGCAAATGCGCTGAAGACAGCGATCAACTCTGTCTATGGATTGACTTCAGCAAGATTTGAGAACGCATTCCGAGATCCACGCAATAAGGATAACATCGTGGCAAAACGTGGGGCGCTGTTCATGATCGATCTGAAAAATGAAGTGCAGGACAGAGGGTTCATCGTTGCCCATATCAAGACTGACTCGATCAAGATCCCGGATGCGACGCCTGAGATCATCCAGTTTGTTATGGATTTTGGCAAGCGGTATGGATATACATTTGAGCATGAGGATACTTATGACCGGATGTGCCTGGTCAATGACGCGGTGTATATCGCGAAATATAAAGATGGCGGATGGACGGCTACGGGTGCCCAGTTCCAGGTCCCATATGTCTTCAAGAAACTCTTCAGTAAGGAAGGGATCGGGTTTGATGATATGTGTGAGACAAAGTCTGTATCCAGCGCTATATATCTTGATATGAACGAGGGACTTCCGGATGTATCTGAGTATGAAAGAGAACTGAGTAAGGCAGAGAATGACTATCGGAAAGGACTGATATCCGACACGACATTTGAAGCGACATGCCAGGAACTGCAGCCCAAGATAGATGAGGGCCATAATCGCCGTTTCATCGGAAAAGTCGGACGGTTCTGTCCGGTAAAGACCGGATGCGGGGGAGGGGAGCTGATCCGCGACGGTAAGGACAGACAGGGCTATCCGCGATATTTTGCTGTCGGGGGGACCAAGGGATACCGGTGGCTTGAGTCCGAGATGGTGAAGGAACTGGGAAAGGAAGAAGATATCGACACGTCATATTATGAGAACCTGGTCACAGAAGCAGTACAAGCCGTCGCCCTGCATGGGGACTTTGAATGGTTCGTCTCGGAGGATCCTTATGTTGGGCCTGAGTTTGTGGACGGTATGCCTATATACGAAGATGAGTTGCCGTTTAACTGATGCGCAGAAATTACATCTCCTGTTGTGAAAGGAGAGTGATATCTTATGAGATTTATAGATGGTATCAAACTTGGAGCATCGTTTTATATCGGGTGGACGGTAATGAAGAGTCTGGATGTGGCATTAGGAAAGACGAAAACATTTCGGATCATATCAGAAAAAGCGAAGACCTTAAATAAAGATGATGGACCGAAACAAGAAAAACGTATCATCGGATTTCATATGTAACAATGAGATAAAAGGCATCAGAAACGGTGTCTTTTATTTTTTCAGTCTAAAAGAAAAGGAGAAAACACTATGTCATATAAAAATGTAGATAACCTGATCATCGAGAACGCCCGTATCATCTTCCGCAATTTTGCAGGCAGGGAGTCACAGT
>CAJTYN010000341.1 GCA_910584115.1 uncultured Lachnospiraceae bacterium | reverse complement strand
ACCGACTGGAAAGCGAAAGGGCTTATCGCTCCGTGAGAAGGAAAAACAGATAAGAGATGCTATGGACAGCGGGATCCTACCTTATGGTGGGAACATGACCGTATCAGAGCTTGTCGAGAGATATGTATCTCAAAAGACAGGAGTCCGGCACAATACGAGGGCGAATTATGATTTTGTGATCAATGTCATAAAAAAAGAAGAGTTTGGAGCGACGCGGATCGACAAGGTGAAGCTGTCCGATGCTAAAGCATGGCTGATCAAGTTGCAGGCTGATGGAAGGGGGTATAGCTCCATTCACTCCATCCGCGGTGTCGTGCGTCCAGCGTTCCAGATGGCGGTGGATGATGACCTTCTCATCAAGAATCCCTTTGAGTTCCAGCTTGCTACAGTTGTTGTCAATGACAGCGTGACAAGGGAAGCACTTACCAGGAAACAGGAGAGGCAATTCTTAGATTTTGTCAAAAATGACCGCCATTTCTGCAGGTATCACGAGGGGATCTTCATCCTCTTTAAGACAGGGCTGAGGATCTCGGAATTTGTCGGTCTGACCATATCCGATCTGGATATGAGAGAGCGGAAGATCATCATAGACCATCAATTACAGCGCACAAGGGATATGCGCTATGTGATCGAGGATACGAAGACAACGTGTGGAGTCCGTGAGATACCCATGACGGATGAAGTGTATGAGTGCTTTAAGTCGATCCTACAGAATAGGAAAAAACCGAAGGTCGAGCCGATCATTGAGGGGAGGAGTGGATTTCTCTTTCTCGACAAGAATGAGATGCCGATGGTGGCGCTGCACTGGGAAAAGTATTTCAAACACATCCGGGAGAAGTATAATAAGATCTATAAGATCCAGATGCCGAAAGTCACACCGCATGTGTGCCGCCACACGTTCTGCAGTAATATGGCGAAATCCGGCATGAACCCCAAGACACTGCAGTATATCATGGGGCATAGTGATATAGGCGTCACCCTCAATACATATACACATGTACAATACGAGGATGCAAAGAAAGAGATGGGAGATATATGTAAGGCAGGATCAAAAAAGGGTTCTGCCATGTAATACTGTTTGTTTGCCAAGAATGCTAAAGATATGTGAGGTATGAACTTTGGATATACCTCAATTTTACCTCAGATCAGCGTCAGACTATGCTGATCTATGTTAGATCATGAGAAGATCAAATAAAACGGAAAGGGACAGAAAATGTGCAGAAACGTTGAAAACACAGCATTTTCAAGAGGTTAAGAGATATGATAAAAATACTATTCGTATGCCACGGCAATATCTGCAGGAGCCCAATGGCCGAGTTCGTCATGAAAGACCTGGTACACCGTGCAGATCTTTCAGACAAGTTCCACATCGCCTCCGCGGCCACCAGCCGGGAGGAACTCGGTAACCCGGTCTACCCGCCGGCCCAGCGCAAATTAGCCGAGCACAAGATCAGCTGCGACGGGAAGACGGCCCGGCAGCTTGTGGCCAGAGACTATGAGGAATACGATCTTTTGATCGGGATGGACAGCGCCAATCTGCGCAACATGCGCCGGATCTGCGGCGGCGACCCGG
>CAJTYN010000340.1 GCA_910584115.1 uncultured Lachnospiraceae bacterium | reverse complement strand
ACCAATATATTTAACCAGAACCCTGCCGGATCGTTATCCGCAGATGATACTGAGAGATATTCTCATTTGATGGGGTTGTCAGGATCTTTTTTATGTGATAGACTTATCAAAGAGTTAGGAAAAGCTAACTATTTTGGCCCAAAAGGATCATGCAGGAAGTGAGTATATGAAACGATCGATCATTGGCGGACTGTTGGCGCTGTGTCTCCTGTCTTTAGCAGGGTGCGGGCGTGATGTCCAGGGGGCGGATGGGGAAGATACCCAGGAAGCAAACAGGGATCTTTTTGCGATGGATACATATATGACGGTCACAGCTTACGGCGCGCGTGCGCAGGAAGCCGCGGACCGGGCGGCGGAGGAGATCGAACGTCTGGACGGACTGTTGTCCGCCGGGGATGGCAGCAGCGAGGTCTTCAGAGTGAATGAGGACGGGGGCGGCCGCCTGTCAGAAGAAGGGGCTTATCTGGTGGAACGGGCTCTGGAGATGTATGAGAGTACGGACGGGGCTTTTGACATCGCCATCTATCCGGTCATGGAGGCCTGGGGATTTACAGATGGGGCGTTTAAAGTCCCTTCGCGGGACACCCTGGCAGAGCTTTTGCCCCTTACGGACGCAGGAGCGATCCGCTTTGACAAAAAGAGCGGGGAAGTCTCTTTTGGCATGGGAGGGATGAAGATCGATCTGGGCGGGATCGCCAAAGGGTATACGTCCGGGCGGATCATGGATATTTTCCGGGCCTGCGGGGTGAAGAGCGGCCTTGTAAACTTAGGCGGGAACGTGCAGGTCCTGGGGGCAAAGCCCGACGGGAGCCTCTGGCGCGTCGCCGTACAAGATCCAGACGATGCCCGGCAGGCCATGGGCGTGGTCGCGGTCAAGAACCGCACGGTGATCACGTCCGGCGGCTATGAGCGGTATTTCGAGGAAGGCGGGGTCACCTACCATCACATCATCGACCCGAAGACCGGGTATCCGGCGGACAGCGGTCTCTCATCCGTGTCGGTGATCAGCGCGGACGGCACACTGGCAGACGGCCTGTCCACGTCTTTTTTCATCATGGGCGTGAAGGAGGCTTCGGCATATTGGAGGGCTCACAGCAGAGAGTTCGATATGATCCTCGTGACGGACAGCGATCAGATCTATGTGACAGAAGGCATTGCCGATGATTTTAGCTCAGACTATGAGGTCACGGTCATAACGGAGGAGACAGGAGAATGAAAAAGCTCAAAAAAGTGATCCCCATACTGGCGCCGGTGGTCGCCGCCGGGACAGTGGCCTGGGGCGCGGCATCGTCGCTGGGCGGATATACGACCCCGGTCTACGGCGCAGATGACTTTAAGATCGCCGCAGGCGGCATCCAGGATGCAGAGCCTCTCCGGGAGGAGCCGCGCCGGGAAAACGGTGAGGCTTTGGCAGCTCCGTTGGAAAAAGAGCCGAGAGAAGATCGGGAAAAGGACGAGACAGCAACGGCCAAGGGCGATCTTGATCTGGCAGACGGCAGCTATGAAGGCATCGGGACAGGCTTCAACGGTCCGGTAAAGGTATCCGTGAAGATCCGGGACAGAGCAATGGCGGCGATCGATGTGGTGAGCCATTCCGATGACGAGGCGTT
>CAJTYN010000339.1 GCA_910584115.1 uncultured Lachnospiraceae bacterium | reverse complement strand
TTTACCTCCATTAGTTGTAAGATCGTCTGCATTGTAGTCATCAGCCACAGATAACGATGATACCGGGTTTCTCAGCTCATGCACCCATACGCATCACCTCTTTGCTAAATCATGTATTTATAATACTATATTATTATTGTATTGTCAATACATTATTTGTTTTTTTGTAGAATTATTAACTGTATCCACGATCATAACAAACAAAAACCCGCCATATGTACTGGTCATCCCAAACACATAGCAGGTTTTAATATTCTCATTGTTATTGATTCATATCCGTTCCCAATCACTTAATGGTTTCCGAGTGGTAAAATTGTAAAGCCTTCTATAATTGACACCATTAACAGTTTTATATTGATAGCGGATATCATCTGCCCTGGGCTCGCGTACCATCTTCATTCCATCTGGACAGTCTAAACACGTATATTGTGTAAAAGCCAAAACATTCTCCAAGGAAATGTGTGTCAAAATACAGATACCCATCAATACCATGATCATCTTTCTCTTCATCTTTCTCCTTTTTCGTATATCGGTAAATTTTTGAAATCATCCTCAACTTCACTGAATCTTTCATATGTAAAAAAATATCGGCCGTCAAGATATAGCTCATATTGGGATCCATCTTGTATGAAATAAGAATCATCCTTTGTTATATCAAATACTGCATTTCCATTCTCATCATATCTCTCTTTAAATGATGCCTCAAATATGAAAGTAAAGGACAGCAAGAAAATGACTAAACTGATAAATATCCCTTTCCATGTATGGCCACAGACGCTCTGATCGATCACCAGCCGAAACCTCTGTAACACATCACGTTTACGCCCCCTATCCCCCAGCGCATGTCCATGTACGCCCTTAGATCTGGCCGCTAATGTATGCTGGACTGTTTTCTTTATACATTCCAGGTAACAACATCTCCCCTGCGGTCCCTGCCCTTCAACGACGCATCGGTCCGCCAGCAGTTCCTGCGCCTGCGCCGCTATTTTAGGAAAAAGACGGGATATGACCGGGTTCCACCAATGGATGGCCGCCAAGAGGACACACAAGTTTTTGACCAGATGATCCTTATGCTTCACATGAAAGAGTTCATGTCGGAAGATATGATATAATTCTTCTTCACTATAGGCTGCATGGGGTATAACGACGATCGGCCTGACCATGCCAAAGACCGCGGCCGACCCGAACATGTCGGATCCTACCACTGTACACCTGTCCTTTTTTCCCGGGAAGATCTCCTGAAATACTCTGCCAAAAAGCTCCCTTGTGGGCGCATCCACCCTAGGCATCCCCTCCAGTCTCATTTTACATGCAAGAGAACCCCAGATCCATTTTCCTAAAAATAAAACCGTCCCCGCCAGCCACACGCCCAAGAGGATCATTTCCAGGG
This sequence comes from uncultured Lachnospiraceae bacterium, assembly GCA_910584115.1. Taxonomy (GTDB): domain Bacteria; phylum Bacillota; class Clostridia; order Lachnospirales; family Lachnospiraceae; genus MGBC164599. The sequence goes on along the minus strand of CAJTYN010000339.1, from coordinate 225 downwards.
TGACCTTTATCCCACCCACAGAAAACAGTACACACCGCAGGAGAGTCCATAGAAAAGGCAGCACACGGGTAGAATAATAGCTCTTCGTCAGATGGATCGTCTTCATCCCGTCAGGACTGTCCGGCACCTCATAATACCGTCCGCAAAAGTCAACCGGCATGAATCCCCTCGCCAGCGTCAGCAATACACATAAATATAGACAAACGATCCCAAACCGGGACAGCG
>CAJTYN010000338.1 GCA_910584115.1 uncultured Lachnospiraceae bacterium | reverse complement strand
AGGTGCTGCTGAAGACGCTGGATATATTGAAAGATTTCTTTGCCGGGTATCGTTAGTATTACAAATAGCCCCGATAGGCATATAAAAATGAAGGGGGCGGGCGGAGGGATTGACCGTAAGGGAACAGACCGACCCCCAAATATCAACTTGTCGGGAGATCGATGTATGACTTTTCCAGAACGGATAACATAAGAGGATCACGGAGAGCCAAGAATAAAAATTCTCGGCTCTTCTGGACCGATGATAAAGAGTGTTTCAAGTTTTGTGTAAATGACAAAACTGATATAAGATTTTTGAATAGTCATGAGCAGGTCTGTCAAACAAAATAGCTCTTTATTTTACATTCCCAATATATTTTTGCAGGCCCTTAGATTTATTCTTTGTCTTGAGTTTTTTCATCATTATTGGCGTTCTTTTCATAAAAACATTGTCCAACAGAACGATCCTATCGCTAAAATAAATGTAATAATGCTTCCTACGCTAGATCTGCAATCTAGTTTTTAATTTTATAGATGTACGAATAACCTCGACGCGTCCTTCATTCAACAATGTTTCGCTTTTCACGATCGTTTTTTCGATCTCATGTCGATGTTCTTGCTCTTTTATCGCCATATTTACGATCGTGTTTGCAAGTCCTGGATCTACTTCCTCATATTGTTGCAAAAGTTTAGGATGAGGTATAGGACCTTCAAACACTTCCTGTCGTATGATCTCGATAAGTTTTTTCTTATCTTCCTTTTCCATGTCTGAATTTTCTATGATCTCAGAAATCTCAGACATCTCTTTCTCACCTTCATTGGTATCTGTTGAGTACATTGCTTATATCTCCTCCCACGCGATTCCAATCTGATGATATGGACTCTATGTCTGTTGTAAATAGTTCCTCTTTAATGAGCCCTAACCTTTTTTCCATCCGGCAAAGGATTTTTTCCTCTGATCTTAATGAGTATATAGCAGGGATCTTATAAGGTACCATACGGGTATTTGTAATCTCATTAGATATCTGACTGTCATCCCCTTCAACGTTTTTCAGATTTTGCAGCAGAGTTGCGGGATCTTGAATACGTTCTCTACGTTTTCTTGTCCGGATATTGATGGATCCTCCCTCTCTATTTTTAAAAATTTCATTCTTATCTGTCGGCATGAGTCCACCTCCCTATTTGATTTATCTTAACATTTTTGTATATTGTTTTCAAGTCTTGATTTATGCGCAATGGTGGTAATTTAAGGTATTTATGATATATATAGATACAAAAATAAATAAAAAGAGCGATACGATAAAAAGATATATTTTTATCCAGCCATTTAGATCCCAAGATCTTGAGAGTTTACAAAAAATCTATCAAAATATAGATTGGACATATGATGTGGAATAAGTTATAATGATGACTGATATCTTATATTTTTAAACCGATCATGAAAAAGATAATATCTTGTAAAAATACTGGAGGGTGTTTTAGGATCGTTTTATGTCGATCATACATCGCAGGATGGTATGAATGAAGTTTCAAACACTCTCTAGGAATGTGTAGGAGTGTGGCGGGATGATCGATCATAACAGATTAAAAAAGAAAGGATCTTTGGCCGGCATCATGCTCCTGGCGGCTGTCATCCTCGTCTGCGGGCTGATCTTCGGCAGG
>CAJTYN010000337.1 GCA_910584115.1 uncultured Lachnospiraceae bacterium | reverse complement strand
GCCCGCGGTCATCATGAAGGCCATCGACGTACTGACAAAAAGATCGGAGGAGAGAGGACATGAGTAATAGCACACTCGTTTCATATACCAAGATAAGCCCGAACCGGACGAGTCCGAGGGCACATAGGATCGACACGATCACGATCCATTGTGTCGTAGGGCAGTTATCTGCAGAGGGCATCGCCGGTTGTTTTACCAACCCTTCCGTACAGGCGAGCTGTAATTATGGGATTGGGACAGATGGGCGCATCGCGCTCTGTGTGGAAGAAAAGGATCGTTCCTGGTGTTCTTCCAACGCGGCGAACGACCACAGGGCGATCACGATAGAGTGCGCCAGTGATACCACGCACCCATACGCGATAAACGGTAAGGCCTATAAGGCACTGATCGAACTTTGTGTGGATATCTGCCAGAGGAATGGTATCGGGCAGCTGAGGTGGAAGGCAGACAAGTCCCTCATCGGTCAAGTAGATAAACAGAACATGACCGTACACCGCTGGTTCGCGAACAAAGCCTGCCCTGGGGACTACATATACAACAGGCTCGGGCAGATCGCTAGAGAAGTGAACGCTAGGCTGGGAAGCGGTACTGGCACTGCATATACTCCGATCACTGGCACGGCCAGCGCAACCGTGGAGCAGATGCGGGCGTACATAGAGAAAGAGAACGCGGGAGTCGCACAGTCTGTCCTCAAGATGATACCGCTGTATATATCGGAGGGCGCGGCCGAAGGGATCCGCGGAGACGTAGCGTTTGCCCAGTCCTGCCTGGAGACGGGCAATTTCACCTTTAAGGGCTCTGCGGTCACTCTGGACCAGAACAATTTCTGCGGGATGGGTGTCACGGCCAACGGCATGAAAGGCAATTCCTTCAAGGATCCGGAGACGGGCATCCGGGCACAGATCCAGCACTTGAAGGCATACGCCAGTACACAGCCCATTACCCAGAAATGTGTGGACCCGAGATACCCGTACGTCCAAAAAGGCTGTGCGCCATGCGTGGAGTGGCTGGGGATCCAAGAGAACCCACAGAAGAGAGGCTGGGCGGCCGGCGCCGGGTACGGCCAGAAGATCCTGGCTATCCTGGGAGAGATCACCAGCATCCGGGTATCCGGTCAGGCATCCGGCGCAGCGGGTAATGATGAGAGTCTCAGTTTTGCGGTCAGGACAGTCAAAAAAGGTGAAAAAGGGAACCACGTACTGCTGGTGCAGGAGATCCTCCGGGCGCGGGAGTTTAAGGGCAAGGATGGTAAAGAATTGAAACTGGATAAGGACTGCGGGGAAAATGTGGTCCACGCCATCAAGCAGTACCAGAAAGCCCGTGAGAAAGTAGACCCGGGCATCTGCGGCGGCGTGGATGGTATCGCCGGGGAGAAGACCCTGCGGGATATGATCGCGTTGTGAGACGGATCAGTTTTTCACGGTCACAGGAATAAAACAGCCCCTCCCAACATCATCTGTTGAGCGGGGCTAAGTAGCCTCATCATCTTATTCTTCATCCTGCGGGGATAGTCATCAGGTAAAAAAACGAGGGGCAGAAAAGGGGCAAGATCTCTATCATCTTATGATATCACATAAAACCTCAAAAGCCCGCAAAGCCTTTAAATACAAGCGTTTCCGCATCTTCTGATATTATCTGGACAAAATAAAAAATGCGGATGACAGGACTTGAACCTGCACGTCATG
>CAJTYN010000336.1 GCA_910584115.1 uncultured Lachnospiraceae bacterium | reverse complement strand
GCCCGCGGTCATCATGAAGGCCATCGACGTACTGACAAAAAGATCGGAGGAGAGAAGAGATGAGTAACAGTTCCTTAGTGAGTTATACGGAGATAAGCCCGAACCGGACGAGCCCGAGGACGCATAGGATCGACACGATCACGATCCATTGTGTCGTAGGACAGTTATCTGCGGAGAGCATCGCCGGTTGTTTTACCAACTCTTCCGTACAGGCGAGCTGTAATTATGGGATCGGGACAGATGGGCGTATCGCGCTCTGTGTGGAAGAAAAAGACCGTTCCTGGTGTTCTTCCAACGCAGCGAATGACCACAGGGCGATCACGATAGAGTGTGCCAGCGATACCACCCATCCGTATGCGATAAACGATAAGGTCTACAAGGCACTGATCGAACTTTGTGTGGATATCTGTCAGAGGAACGACGGTATCGGGCAGCTGAGATGGAGGGCAGATAAGTCCCTCATCGGTCAAGTAGATAAACAGAACATGACCGTACACCGCTGGTTCGCGAACAAAGCCTGCCCTGGGGACTACATATACAACAGGCTCGGGCAGATCGCTAGAGAAGTGAACGCTAGGCTGGGAAGCGGTACTGGCACTGCATATACTCCGATCACTGGCACGGCCAGCGCAACCGTGGAGCAGATGCGGGCGTACATAGAGAAAGAGAACGCGGGAGTCGCACAGTCTGTCCTCAAGATGATACCGCTGTATATATCGGAGGGCGCGGCCGAAGGGATCCGCGGAGACGTAGCGTTTGCCCAGTCCTGCCTGGAGACGGGCAATTTCACCTTTAAGGGCTCTGCGGTCACTCTGGATCAGAACAACTTCTGCGGGATGGGTGTCACGGCCAACGGGATGAAGGGCAACTCATTTAAGGATGCGAAGACCGGCATCCGGGCACAGATCCAACACTTGAAGGCGTACGCATGTAGTGATCCATTGAAGAACGCCTGTGTCGATCCACGCTTTAAGTATGTCGCCAGAAAGTCAGCGGAGTACGTGGAATGGCTGGGTATCCAAGAAAACCCTCAGGGCAAGGGCTGGGCGGCCGGTGCCGGGTACGGCCAGAAGATCCTCGCCATCCTAGGAGAGATCACTAGCATTCAGGTATCCGGGGTAACGAGTAACGGTGAGAGTCTCGACTTTACGATCAAGACGGTCAGAAAAGGCGAGAAAGGGAACCACGTACTGTTGGTGCAGGAGATCCTCCGGGCACGCGGCTTTAAAGGAAAAGACGGGAAAGACCTGAAGCTGGATAAGGACTGCGGAGAGAACGTAGAGCACGCTATCAAGCAGTACCAGAAGGCCAGGGAAAAGGTCGACCCGGGTATCTGCGGCGGCGTAGACGGCGTAGCTGGTCCGAAGACTCTGCGGGATATGATCGCGCTGTAAGATGGGATCGTTGGATCGTGGGAACAGGACAGCCCCTCCCAACATCACCTGTTGAGCGGGGCTGTCATTCATCCTGCGGGGGTAGTCATTATGTAAAAAAACGAGGGGCAGAAAAGGGGCAAGATTTCTATCATCTCACAATATCATAGAAGACCCCGATAGCCCGCAAAGCCTTTAAATACAAGCGTTTCCGCATCTTACAGTATTATCTCGACAAAACAAAAAATGCGGAAGATGGGACTTGAACCCACACGGCCCTAGAGCCACAAGATCCTTAGTCTTGCTCGTCTGCCAGTTCCGACACTTCCGCATATTGCCTG
>CAJTYN010000335.1 GCA_910584115.1 uncultured Lachnospiraceae bacterium | reverse complement strand
CGGGAACTTACCAAAAAGGATGCGATCGTGCTGATCGATTCCCTGGAAGGGAAAGGCAGCAGGAACGTGAAGGACAGGGCGATGGCGAAGCAGATGTACCGTATCTTCGAACTGATGAAGGAAATGGGATGGACTACCGGTGATGGAAGGCCGGATCTGGATAGGTTAAACAGTTTTTTACGGTCGGAAGAAGCCGGGTTTAATCTTTCAGATTACAGATGGTTAAACATCAGGCTGGCCAGCAACCTGATCGAGGCGTTTAAAAGGATGGCGGCTGCAGAACAGGAAAAGATGGTTGCACAATGAAGGAAGGTGTCATATAATGAGAAAACCAAACTATAATTCCATGACGCCGCGGGTAGCAGAGATTTTTGAAAATCTGAGGGCAGATGATCTTGAAGATAAGTATAAAGAGATCGCAGATATCGTCGGTTTTGAGAATTTCATTAAGCTGGTGGAGAATTATGCGGGGAATGACATCTATATACCACAGAAATATGAGTTGTACCGCCATGAGATGTATAAAGCGATATTGGATGAATATGACGGGACAAATATCAAGAGGCTGGCTGTGGCTTATGGGATCTCAAAGAAGACAATTTATAACATTCTCAGTGGGCATCTCCTAAAAAAGAAGAAAAAGGCTAAAAATGAGCAGATGGAAGGGCAGATGAGCATTTTGGATCTGGATTTTTACAGGATTACATAAAAAGCGAAAGTTACAATATTAAATGGATATGTATGAGAGGTATGATAGCCATGTACAGGGAACTGTATGTGGCTATTTTTATATGCAAATTTAAAGGAGATGGAGGATTTAACTATGGTGATTTCATTTGAGACTGCGCTGGCGATGGTCACGGCCTTTTCGATCGTCACATCTGTGGCGACACAGTTTGTCAAGATGGTGCTTGATACGATGAAGGTAAGATATGCGTCAAACATTGTAGTGATGGTCGTTGCGTCGATCATCGGGGCAGGCGGTGTGCTGCTCTATTATGAGAATTATCAGATCCCGTTGAATGCGCTGACAAGTGTGTATCTGGCGATCATGTGTATCATCAACTGTATGGGGGCTATGCTGGGGTATGACAAAGTAAAGCAGATGCTCGAGCAGCTGAGATCAGTCAGAGGGAAATAAATAGGAGAAGTACGATGGCAGGGATAAAAAATGTAGGAGATATCTCTAAATATAACGTGATCCGTAATTATGTCCTTTTAAAGGACCATTTCGACGGGATGGTCGTCAGGATCGGCTATCGGGGATACAGTGCCGGGGTGATCAAAGAGGACCCACTGTTCAAGGAACATATGAAAGGCATCATCGGGGAGGGGATCCCTTACGGGTTCTACTTCATGGGGCAGGCGGTCACGGAGTCGGAAGCGGCCGCAGAGGCTGAATACTGTTATGAGATGACAAAAGGGTACAGCCCGGCACTGCCTACTTACTATGACAGCGAACTTTCCAATGAGAAAGGGAACGGACGGGCAGACAGCCTGTCACGCAGGATCCGGACGGATATCACGAAAGCATTCTGTAAAAGGACAGAGCAGCTTGGGAGACAGGCTGGAGTCTATGCATCTAAAAGCTGGTTTGAGACCAGACTGTATGCAAAAGAACTGTCGGGCTACAGCATCTGGGTAGCGCAGTATAATAAGACCTGCAATTACCGGGAAACAGGATATGATATGTGGCAGTATACCAGCAGCTATAGC
>CAJTYN010000334.1 GCA_910584115.1 uncultured Lachnospiraceae bacterium | reverse complement strand
GATCGTCAGGACCTCTGTATTCGGGATACGCACTTTTAAAAAGATATATCGTTCGACAAAATATGCACATTTCTTCGTCAGATATCCGGTAAAATAGAGGAAATTCCACAAGCTGTCCCCCTTGCCGCGCATATCCTCGTACGTAATCTCCTCATGCACCTGGACGTCCAATGTCCCGCCATTTATGAGGGTCTCGATCTGTCCTTTCGTTTCCCGGTCCGCCCTCTTTATCAGATCTTTTATGATATCATTGGAGCTGGTGTTGGCCCAATAAGGACGCGGAAATGCGTCTATATCTGTATAAAGATCCGACATGAATTTGATCACACTCCAGGGATTATAGATCTCCCGATCGCCGAATGAATATCCATCATACCACTCCCGCATGGTGGGAAAACGGCTCTCCACACCATAATACTCCATCATCTGTAAGACCTCTTCTTCCGTAAATCCAAAATGTTCACTGTACTTTTTATCAAGGGCAGAGATGATATTCAGATGGTTCAATCCGGTAAAGATACTCTCTTTTGAGATACGCAGGCAGCCTGTGATCACCGCAGACTGCAGATACTGGTTGGTCTTCAGAGCCGACTCGAACAACGACCGCACAAAATGGATCATCTCGTCATAAAAGCCCTGGAAATATGCATTTTCCAGCGGGACGTCATATTCATCGATCAGGATGATCACGTGCTCTCCGGTAGCCTGATACAGGCATTTGCTCAGAAATTTCAATGAACCGGATTGGTCGTCATATCCCGCCTTGCCGCTCGCAATCTCCCCGAACAGTTTTTTGTCCTCTTCATCTATCTCACTACTCTCCAACACCCACATATGACGCTTAAACTCTTCTGCGATCTCCCTCGTGATCTTTTTGTACGCCGATCTAAAAGCAGGCTGTTTCGCTGATTTCAATGTCAGGCTGATCACCGGATATCTCTTCATCTGCGTCACATACGCCTCGCCTGCATCCATGATCTTCAGCCCTTTGAAAAGTTCCTTCTCCTGCTCATTTTTTTTGGCATCCCCTGTATCTTCAAAGAAATACCGGAGCATACTTAAGTTCAGCGTCTTCCCAAAACGCCTGGGCCGGGTGAACAAGTCCACTTTTCCTTTCATATCTGATATATCCTTGATGAGCATCGTCTTGTCCACATAGTAATAGCCCTCTGTCATTATTTCCCTAAAATCGTCCACGCCGATCGGCAATGCTTTTTTCATCATATCTTACCCCCTACGATCCATGCACAGATATCCCTCTGCTTTGTAATGAGCACACGTTCTTGTTCTTTTCCCTATCAGTGCGGTCTCTTTTTCAGATACCCCACCGGCACATCCCTGACCAGCCATACACCATTGACCGAACGATAAAAGATATGCCCCTCCCGGGCCATCTCTCCGCTCAAGACCTCATACACCACCGGTCTTCCATGGCGGCCGCCGACCTTGACTGCCGTCTCCCGATCTTCTGACAGGTGGACATACAGCCGGCTTTTCGGGAGCAGTCCCTGCCTGTCGATCGATACCGTATATTTTTCGCCAGTCCCGTGATAGAGGATCTTTGGCGGATCTTCTACTGGCAGTTCCACATCGACCGGTATAGAATGCCCCTGGTTGGCGCGGATCAATGTCCGGTCCTCGTTGAAGGAATACCGCTGCTTCTCATCCTCCGCCACGATCTTTTCCAGCATTTCCATCGTGAGCGGATGCGTCCGGGCCACACCCCGGATCAGCTCATCCACATCCGCCCAGCCATGCTCATCCAACGTAATCTTGATCACTTCCGGCTTATGCCGGAGGATCAGGCTGATATATCTGCTCGTAC
>CAJTYN010000333.1 GCA_910584115.1 uncultured Lachnospiraceae bacterium | reverse complement strand
GACTGTTGCCTGGATGGTGGGGACTGGTACGGGTGTATGGGTGAGTATGAGTGGAACGAGCAGAAAGGGCATCGGTGAGGATATGGCAAGAAAGAAAAAACTGACCCCAGAGCAGGAACTACAGCAGCACCGAGAATGTCTGATGGATGAGTATGAGCGTTGGGGCGAGATAAAGATGCATGGGTGTAATGACCCGGCCTGGACGGACGGGCAGAGCATGAACCTGGCGAGAGCTCACATCATGCATTACCAGTTCGAAGTCGCGGAGATGTGCATGATAAACGGCTGGCCGTTTCCGCCAGAGATCAGCCTGCCGCTCCTGCGGGAAGCCCCGGCGGGGTACATGGCCAGTCTTGACCAGATAGAGCGTGTGGAACGCCTGAGAGCCTATGGGTATGAACTGACCACAGAATGGAGGTAGAGGGATGAAGGTATACATATCAGGTGCCATCACGGGCACGTACGACTATATGGAACGTTTTAAGGCGGCAGAGGACAAGCTGACGAGCGAAGGGATGAACGTGATCAATCCAGCCCTCATAAACTCTAACATGCCGGAAGATACGACATACGAGGAATACATGAAAGTGGCGTTCTGTCTGTTGGAGATGTGCGATGCGATCTACATGTTGAAAGGATGGGGGGAGTCCTGCGGAGCGAACAGGGAATATGGATATGCCTATGCGAAGGATATGATCATCATGCATGAGCACGTGGAGGCAGAAGGATGATCACGATCGAGGACATGGACGGTTATTCACGGGAGGTACGCAGGGAACAGGCCCGGGACATACAGCATAGATGCAAGGAGACGGGCAGCTGTGACACATGCAGGGACAAACAGCGCGGCCAGCCATGCCCGTACACAGGGAACCCGCTGAACTGGAAGGTGTAGGAGGAGATATGAGATATAAATGCATAAAAGAAATGTGTTTACCGAAGTGCGATGATAACGGTTTTGAAATACCAAACGAGTGTGGATCCGTGACAGTTGGCAGTATCTGGGAAAGGGATGACGAGACGGATCTTATCGGCGGTGATGCGCATTTGGATTGTTTGGATCCGTTAGATAATACTGATCTTGGATGGATAGAGATATCATCCGAAATGCTGAGTGAATATTTCGTGCCGATAGAAGGATAAAGAATATTCGGAGGAGGATGCCGATGGGGACAGTGAGCAACGAGGAAAAGAAGAAATTCCTCTGGGGATACAGGGACTCCGTACGCCGGATCAGACGGATAGAGTCTGAGATCGAGGAGCTGCGGACCATGCGGATGAGCGCATCCACGGGCAGGGGCGGCGGAGGGAGCAAGGGCTGGAAGAACGACCTGTCCAGTTACGCCGCGACCCTGGACAGCCTGGAGAGGGAGAAACGGGAGGAACGGGATGACAGGATGCGGGCATACAGGGAGGTCGAGACGGCCATAAACGCCCTGGAGGATACACGGGAGCAGGATGTATTGTTCTACAGATACATAAAAGGGATGGCCTGGTGGGAGATAGCCGAAAAGATGCTCTATTCTGAACGACAGATACATAGGTTCCATGGCAGGGCGTTGGCGCATCTATGTCTCTAAAGATGTCATAGAATGTCAGTGTCGGATGTGATATTATGATACCGTGGAAAAACGGCAAGGGGAGAGTCCCCTGCCCCACATCCCCCTTGGTTATCTTCTCTGACACATTACATTTTTGATCCTCCCAGAGAACGTCCTGCATATGTAGGGCGTTTTCTGTTGGGAGGTATGATACTTTTAGATCGAGTAGTATAGGCTGGGCGGCATTAGCTGTCTGGCCTTTTGTATGCAAAAAAAAGGAGGTGAGCC
>CAJTYN010000332.1 GCA_910584115.1 uncultured Lachnospiraceae bacterium | reverse complement strand
AGAATGGTTATGGAACAGGATGCACTTATATCGATCTGATCGGCAAAACGGGGATTCCAGAATATGTACAACTGATTCGTGGAGCGGAATTAGTCATATCAGGAGATACGAGCGCTGCACATATTGCAGCGGCGGTGCGTACGAGGAGCATCGCGATCATCGGAGGGTGGCATTATGGAAGGTTCTTTCCATATGATACGGAGATAGGTGCAGACAAAGAGTATTTTCCAAGGGTATGTTATCAGTATATGTCTTGTTATCAGTGTAATAGAAAGGATGTTACGGATCAATGTCGGCTTGATGAGAAATATACAGGCAGGTGGTCTTGTATTTTAGCGGTCATGCCAGAGATGGTGATAAAAGAAGTTGATGCCATGCTGTCTGATACATAGATAGGAGATACTGTATAAGGATACATGAAGATTTAAGAATCATATCGTAAAGATAAAGTGTTTATCATAGATGATGGGGGATAAAGCGATGTTTGACGAATATAAGGATTATCATAAATTTAGAGGGGGAGAAAAGGCACCTCTCAGTGTCGATATCCCTCAGTATCTCCTGGATGTGCTGCCTGATGATAAGGATATACGTATCTTGGATATAGGATGTGGTAATGGGCAGATGCTGTATGCATTAAAGCATCGAGGATATAACAATATATATGGCATAGACCTTGATCCGGATGCTGTTAGATGGGCGAATGAGAATGGGATTGACTGTCAGAATATCGATGTGTCTGAGTACAGGACGGAATGTAGCTTTGACTTCATCACGATGAATCATGTATTAGAGCATCTGCCGAAAAAGGAAGTGATCGGATTGCTCACCCATATCAGGGAAGATCTGCTCGATACGGATGGAAAACTTATGATCCGGGTGCCTAATGCGCAAGCGTATACGGGTTGTTATTGGGCTTATGAGGATTTTACACATGAGACACTATATACTGCAGGCAGTCTGCAGTATATCTTAAGGCGTGCGGGATATAAAGAAGTCCGGTTCATAGACCCGGACGGCACAGCGGGGAGTAGAGGATGGAAAAAAGCAATAAAAAGATCCTTCACGTATTTATATGGAAAAAAGATAGATTTTTGGAACTTGATGACTGGAGGGTCTTTCCACAAGCCTAGCCCCAGGATTTATACATGGGAATTAAAAGTTATAGCGGGCAAGTGAGGTGTATGGTCGTTTCAGGAGGGAATGAACAATGAGTCCAGTTTCTTTTGACGGGGTGGGATTTTTGAGGAGAGCCGTGGGAAAAGGCTGTCTCGTAGTAGGGGATATCATTTTAGATAAATATATATATGGGGAGGTGGGCAGGATTTCCCCTGAAGCGCCGGTTCCTGTCGTTAAGGCTGAAAAAGAACAGTATGTTCTGGGAGGGGCGGCCAATGTTGCTGGGAATATAAGCGGTTTCCATTTAAAGGTGTATTTATGCGGTGTGTTAGGGGACGATGAGAACGCATCCAAAGTGAAGGGACTGCTATGTGAAAAGGATATCAGGTTTTGCGGTATTGGGATTCGTGATAGACGTACTACATTGAAGTCAAGAGTTATTGGCATGAACCAGCAGCTACTCAGGATAGACCAGGAAGATACTGTTATGATAGGCTGGGAAGAGGAGGAGGCTTTGATCCAGAGGTTGTCTCCTGTGCTCCCTAAAGTAGAGGTGGTGGTACTGTCTGATTATGGTAAAGGCATCTGTAGCGTTCGGTTCTGCCATCGTTTGATGGAGATATGCCGACAGGCGGGGAAACTGGTGGTCGTGGATCCAAAAGACGATGATTGGACGAAATACCGAGGAGCATACCTCATAACTCCTAATTTTAAGGAATTTTGTGGGGT
>CAJTYN010000331.1 GCA_910584115.1 uncultured Lachnospiraceae bacterium | reverse complement strand
ATGTTGCCAGACGATATGCTGCTGAAGAAAATGGTATAGAAGTGTTTGCGGATGCGGATTCGGTGCCGGATGGTATAGCCGATGTCATCATATCGAACCATGCATTGGAACATACCGAAAACCCTCTGGAGATCATCACGAGACTGTCCTCAAAGTTAAAGACCGATGGGAAGATCGTCTTTGTGGTCCCATCAGAGAGAAAGAAAAAGTATGACCCAAAAGACATAAATATGCATCTGTATACCTGGAGTGAACAGGATATCGGGAATCTGTTCAAGCGAGCAGGCTACCATGTGGAAGAGGTAAGAGAGATCAAGCATACTTGGCCGCCGATCGCATACAGACAGATCTATGAGATGTTCGGAGAAAAGTTCTTTTACATCGTCTCATGTATATGGGCGAGGCTGCATAGGGACCTGACACAGGTCAGAGTGGTCGCACATCGGTGAGACACTCGATGATCAAGAGCAGGGATCCATAGTCTGGACATCTGGGAGGGAATGGGATGCGAAGGATAACGATCATAACAAATATCGCCTCCCCCTACAGGGTGGATCTGTTCTATTTCATGCAGCATAGATTCCGGCAGTATGAGATCCATATCATATATACCAGCAAAGATATGGATGGCCGACAGTGGGATGTTGACAGGACCAAGATATCTGCTTCACATTTCTTGGATTCAAAAGTCATAAAGATACGGCAGGACCTGGATGACCGGTATGTACATATCCCTATAGACACGATCAGGACGCTCGATAGGATCGATCCAGATGTAGTGATCGCTGGGGAATATAATCTGGCTGCATTGTTGTCCATGTTCTGGTGCAGGACAAAGAAAAAAAGGTTCATCCACATGACGGATGGTACACTGATCTCAGAAAGATCGATCGGAAAGCTCCAGAAGATGGCGCGGAAGACCATCATCAGACATGCCGATGCCTGTATAGCGAGCAGTACGAGAGCGGGAGAAAAATTACGATATTACGGAGCACGGGATATCTTCCAGAGTCTCCTCACAGTCGACATCGAGAGATATCGTACCATCGAGAGGAATGAGCAGCCGGGCCGGATATTGTATGTGGGGAGCATGGCGAAACGTAAAGGAGTGGACCTGCTGATCGCGGCACTCCCATATATCAGATGTGGATATGAACTGCATATCGTAGGAAATGGGACAGATGAAGAGATCCGTGGATCAGAACAGCAGGCAAAGACCCTGGGTGTGAAAGAGAGGATCACATGGTGTGGGTTCAAGGAAGGTCCTGATCTTTATAGGGAATACAGTGAAGCAGCTGTTTTTGTGCTCCCCACAAGAGAGGATTGTTTTGGGCTGGTATTATTGGAAGCCCTATGTGCGCGTGTACCGATCGTCGCTTCCATGTATGCCGATGGAGCGTATGATGTCGTGGTCGACAAGGAGAATGGCTATATCGTCGATCCATATTCAGCAGAAAACCTGGGAGGAGCTATCGGGAAACTGTTGTCAGAAGATGAGACAAGAGAAGCGATGTCCCGGGAATGTGAAGGATACATAGATAGATTTACCTTTGAGAACGTTTCAGAAGGGTATAGGAGGGCGATCGAGTTTGTCTGCAAAGACGGAAAGTAGTGATCATCAATGTCGGTAAATATTGAATCTATGTCAGATATATCCCATGTTCGGATTGCATATCTAGTTATTGTCTATGAGGATCCACAACAATTAGCAAGACTGATCAAAAGATTAGCGGAGGATGCAGATGTATATATACACATTAATAAAAGAGTTAAGATTGGACTATTTAAGTATGCAGTTGAGAAAATCCATGTTAATGGAAAGGTGCGATTTATTGAACATGGATATAAGGTCAATTGGGG
>CAJTYN010000330.1 GCA_910584115.1 uncultured Lachnospiraceae bacterium | reverse complement strand
GATGATGCTGGGGAACAGCACGGAGGATATCGAGAGGTTCATCAAAGATGCCCTGGATGCCAGCTATCCGGAGATGTTCGAGTTGTATGACCGGGTGTTAGAGAATGAATATGTCCGCAACCGCGCCCTGTATGAACAGGTGAACGCCCAGTACATCCCCTATGAACAGAACCTGCAGCTCCAGCAGGCGGCGGAGGCACTGCGGGCGCAGACGGCCGGGGACTTCGAGAACATCACCCATTCCATGGGCTTCATGGTGGATATGGGCGGCGGGAGACGGGTGTTCACGCCACTGTCCGTGTATTACCAGCAGTACCTGGATGAGGCCATGGTGGATATCGCTTTCGGGGCGTTCGACTACGGGAGCGTTCTGCGGCGGACGGTCACCCAGATGGTCAACAGCGGGATCCGTACAGTGTATTTTGCCCCAAAGGACAGTAAGCGCCTGTACACGAACCGTATAGACGTAGCCGTGCGCCGAGCCGTCCTGACAGGGGCGTCCAAGCTGGCCGGAGAGATCTCCCAGTACAATGCCAGACAGCTCAACACAGAATATTTCGAGGTATCCTGGCATGAGAACGCCCGCCCCACGCACAGAGTCTGGCACGGGCAGGTGTGGAGCAGGAGCGAGCTGGAGTCCGTGTGCGGCCTGGGCAGCGTCACGGGCCTGTGCGGGGCCAACTGCTACCACAGCTACTATCCGTTCGTGCCCGGGATATCGGAGCGGCTGTATACGGACGAGTGGCTGGCGCAGCAGGCCCGGGAAGAGGATACGCCAAGGTATTTCAAAGGGAAAGGTTACACTGCATATGAGGCCACTCAGAAGCAGAGGCAGATGGAGACGGCCATGCGGGCACAGCGGGAGAGAGTCTATCTGCTGAAGCAGGGCGGCGCGGATGATGATGAGGTCATGCTGGCCAGGTGCAGGTACCAGGGCCAGCTGGATGAGTACGCCAGGTTCTCGAAGAAGATGGGACTCGTGCAGCAGCGAGAGAGGATCTATCTGGACATGAGGGGCCGGGTGGCACCCTCACAGCGTACACACAGGAGCCGGCGTGCAGCAGAGCGGGCGCGACCCAGGCAGGAGCGGCGCACAGATACGGGCGGGGCAAAGACCACGGTTGTAAATAGCCTGAAATCTGGTATAATAAGATCAGATGGGAGATCACAGAAGATGGACTTACAGCTCTTTGCTGAAAAGGATATGTATGGCCAGGCGTCAGGATCCCTGAAACGCGCGATCCGAAAATATGAGAAACGCTTGCGGGAGCACGAGTCTTATATCAGGGAACCAGAAAAACATTGTCCCGACTGGCATGAGAAGTCAGCCGAGGAGCAGGCTGGGCTGAAACGGCACTGGGAAAAAGAGATCAGGAACTTTGAGACGTCTATCAGGGATAGGGTGGATGAGTTGAAGAAAAGGGGTGACTACGATGACTGATGCATTGACGCGGGACGGTATCAAATATATGATCGCCAGGCTCTTGGACAACGCGAATGATGCGGTCGAGCAGAGTAAGGCGGACAGGGCCGATAAGTTCGCGGCAGGGAGACGTACGGCATACTATGAGATGCTGGATATCCTGCAGACAGAACTTGACGTCAGGGATCAGGATCTAAAAGAGTTTGGGCTCGATATCGATCTGGAAGGTAGGATCGCATGATAAAAAAAGAATGGGAGAGGCATCCTTGGGAAAGGGTGCTTTTTTCGTGGAAAAAAATATAGGACCATCGAAAGAAAGGAGAAGACGATGAGAGATATCCGACATATCAGATTACCGATGAGGCTACAGATGTTCGCGGATGGCGGCGACGGTGGCCAGGGAGGCGCGGGGGGCGGTCAGCCAGCCGGAGGGGGCGGCGAAGGAGACGCC
>CAJTYN010000329.1 GCA_910584115.1 uncultured Lachnospiraceae bacterium | reverse complement strand
GATCCCCGTGAGCGGGAGAGAGAGAAACTGCATAGCCGTCGCAAAGATGGTCATGGCTCCCACCGCGGCGTCGCCCCCATACCACAGCAGCGTGCGGTTAAAACAGACAGATATGAGGCTTTCCGTCAGGACCTGCACAAAAGGAGAGAGCCCGAGGGCCAGCGCCCCGGAGAGGAGTCCCCAGTCAAAACGCAGATATCTCTTCCGCAGCCGGATCATCCCCCGCTTTCCGCACAAGAACAGGAGCACCCAGATGCAGGACGCGGCCTGGGATATGACCGTCGCCACCGCCGCCCCGGCCACACCCATGCGAAACCCGAAGATCAAGATCGGATCTAAGACCATATTCAGCCCCGCCCCCAGCAGGACAGAGATCATGCTGACCATGGTATACCCCTGGGCGGTGATAAAGAAAGCCAGCCCGACAGCGATCTCCACAAAGACCGTCCCGAGAACATAAATCTCAAAATACGAAGATGCAAAAGGGAGCGTCTCGCTGCTGGCCCCGAACAAGAGAAGGATCCGTCCGGAAAAGACCCGTGTCAAGACTGTCAGCGCCGCACTCAGACAGAGCGAAAATAGGGTACAGGTCCCCAGGGTCTTTTCCGCCGCCTCTGTATCATGCGCCCCCAGATAGGCAGATGCCCTAGGCGCCCCGCCAAAGCCCACGAGCTGGGCAAAGGCAGACAGGATGATCGTGATCGGCATGCACACGCCCACGCCCGTCAGCGCCATCCGCCCCACCCCCGGCATATGCCCGATGTACATGCGGTCTACGATGTTATAAGCCAGCGTCACCAGCTGCGCGATGACCGCCGGGATCACCAGACGGACGAACAAGCGCCTGACATCCCCCTTTCCCAGAGAGATACTCTTCCCATGTCCCTTTTTCATATACTTTTTCCTCCTCGTCTTTCGTTCTGACAAAGAGTATATGAAAACTCTCCAAAACTCGGAACCCTCCAGGGGGGATATATTCCTTGACAAGTCCTTGCCATACGGATCATTTCTTGACACATCGTTTTCGTTTGTGCTATCATGAACAATATGTCTGTTTATAGACAGATCGATCAGGAGATTTTTTTATGAGTGAAAAAAAGAAACGCAAGACAGACCGGCGGACCCTCTATACCCGCCAGGTGATCAAAGACGCATTTTTATCTTTGAAAAAGAATACGGATTTTAACTCCATCACCGTCTCCGCCCTCTGCAGAGAAGCCGAGATCAGCCGCGGGACTTTCTATCTGCATTACCAGAATACCAGGGACGTATTGGATGAGATCTTAGACGATATCCTGCCCCAGACCAGAGAACTGACCGCCCAGATCACCTCCGCGCCGGGCGAAGATCCCTGCTGTCTGTCGCCCTTTTGTGTTTTTATGCGGGAGAATACTCGATACCACTGCATCTTTCTGGACGATACTCTGAGCGCTTACCTGATCCAAAAAGTCCTCTCCAGATATCAGGACACGACCTTACGGCTGCTGGCCCAGGACAGTACCCTGTCCCCCCGGCAGCTGGAAGATCTCCTCTGGTTCCAATTCAACGGCTGCTTCGCAGTCACCAAAAAGAACATCCGCCTGGGACAGGATGAATGGGCGCAGACACAGGACTGCATCGACCGTTTCATCCAAAACGGCCTGAAAGCCCACATGACAGACCTCTCCAAAGGACATCCATCCCCCTGATCAGAACACATCCCCAGCAACACTCCCGGGACCCGCTCTGGGTCCCGCATCCCTTAACCCTTTTTCATTTATATCACCACCCCATATCACACATCTTATTTTTCTACAAAACAGATCCATCTCTAAAGCGTATTTTAAAACCTAAAATCCCTCTAAATCATCACAAATTTACAGATAATAGAACACCTGCCCTTCAAAAAAGCGTT
>CAJTYN010000328.1 GCA_910584115.1 uncultured Lachnospiraceae bacterium | reverse complement strand
CTGCCTTTCATCAATCGGTCCATGCCGTCCTGCACGATCTTCTCCGTACGGGTGTCAATGCTTGAGGTGGCTTCGTCCAGGATCAGCACCGGCGGATCTGCCACCGCCACCCTGGCGATGGCCAGAAGCTGCCGCTGTCCCTGGGAAAGGCTGCTGCCGCTGCCCTTTAACTGCGTCTGGTATCCATCAGGAAGCCTCATGATAAAGTCATGGGCGTTTGCCAGCTTGGCCGCCCGGATGACCTCATCCTCCGTGGCGTCCAGCTTTCCGTAGCGGATATTGTCCATGACAGTCCCGGTGAACAGATGGGTATCCTGCAGCACCAGCCCCAGGGAATGCCGCAGATCATCCTTTTTGATCTTATTGATGTTGATGCCGTCATAGCGGATCTTGCCTTCCTGCACATCATAAAAGCGGTTGATCAGGTTGGTGATCGTTGTTTTCCCTGCGCCAGTAGCTCCCACAAAGGCCACCTTCTGCCCCGGCCTGGCAAAGATCTCGATGTCGTGCAGGATCTCCTTATCTTCCGTATAGCCAAAGTCCACATGGTCGAATACCACGTCCCCCTCCATGAGCTGGTAGGTGGTGGTATCGTCCGCCTTATGGTAATGCTTCCATGCCCAGATTCCTGTCCGCTCCGGCACCTCTGTCAGATTCCCCTGGGCATCGTATCTCGCGTTCACAAGCTTCACATATCCGCCGTCACCTTCCGGCTCTTCATCCAGCAGCCCGAAGATCCTCTCCGCCCCCGCGATCGCCATGATGATGGAATTCAGCTGCTGGGAAAGCTGGGAGATAGGCTGGTTGAAGGAACGGGAAAACTGCAGGAAAGATGCCAGCGTTCCAAGAGTCATCTGCCCGCCGAAGATGGACAGGCAGGCTCCCACCATGGCGATCACTGCGTAACTCATATACCCCAGATTGCCCAGCACCGGCATCAGGATGCTGGCGTACCGGTTGGCGTTGTTGGCACTGTCACGCAGCTTCCCGTTCAGTTCCTTAAAATCTTGTACGCAGGCCTCTTCATGGCAGAATACTTTCACTACCTTCTAGCCTTCCATCATTTCCTCTATATAACCGTTCAGGTTACCCACGTCCGTCTGTTGTTTCACAAAATAATATCCGCTCTTTGAGGAGATGGTCCTGGTGGCGAACACCATGCAGATGACCATCACCACGGTGATCATGGTCAGGGTCGGGCTCAAAACCAGCATGGAAACAAATACGCCCACGATCGTGATCACTGCGGACAGCATCTGGGGCATGCTCTGGCTGATCACCTGCCGCAGGGTGTCCGTGTCATTGGTATAGATGCTCATGATATCCCCATGGGACTTTGTGTCAAAATACCGGACCGGCAAACGCTCCATATGGCCAAACAGGTCGTCCCTCACGGTCTTTAACATTCCCTGGGACACATAGATCATGATGAAGTTATAGGCCCAGGTACAGAACACCCCCGTGTAGTAAACCGCCGCCATCACCAGCAATGCCCGTAAAAGAGGGGTCAGATCAGGACGAGCCTGATTCACGAAAGGCAGGATGTAGTCATCGATCAAGTTCCTCATGAACAGGGTTCCGCCGATATTCGCGGCAGTGCTGACCAGGATGCACAACGCCACAAGCAGGCACTGCCATTTATATTGTTTCAGAACATATGCGATCAGGCGCTTTAAGGTCGCTCCCATGTTCTTCTTATTTCCCGCTTTCATCATCTCCGCCCTCCTTTGTCTGTGATTCGTAGATCTCCCTGTAGACCGGGCAGCTTTCCAGCAGTTCCTCATGAGTGCCCGCCGCCGTCATCCTGCCGTTGTCGAATACCAGGATCCTGTCCGCATCCTGGATGGATGATATCCTCTGGGCTATGACGATCTTCGTGGTGTCCGGTATCTCCTCCCGGAACGCCC
>CAJTYN010000327.1 GCA_910584115.1 uncultured Lachnospiraceae bacterium | reverse complement strand
AAAGTCTTTTTGACCTTCATGTCCAACAAAAATCTATCATGTGGCAGGATATCATCGTATGTATGCAACCTGCCATCTTTTCCTATGGATATATGTTCATTTAGGTCATGCTTTTTGATGACCTCTTCAAAATATTGCCCGTCATGGGCTTCATATATCGGCAGGAGTTCTTCTTTCAACCCCAAAAGATCGAGCCATCTGAGATTGATATCCTTAAATCTCCCGCCATTTTTATAAAGCCCGATATGGAAGGAATCCATCGCGATCAAAAATTCTTTTTCCTGCTCTGTCAACCCATCTTCTTTCCCATATAATGCCACGACCAACATGAGGGTCGATCCGCAGTATTTCTGGAAATAAGTATCATCTGACAGCCGATCCGTCACGATATTCGGATTTATCGCCATATGGTTCCGGCATATGGATCTATGATTATCAAACGCCATGGTGCCATCCTGCACACATGCAACATCCACAAATACAGGCTTCTTGTCTGTCTCCAACACATCCTCCGAAATGTATAATCCCTTTTCAAAAGTGTAGAATCCGCCGATCTGTACGCCTGTCCTTTTTGTCAGAAAACGGCATGAATAGAAGCTATCCATATCGTCACTCAACACGAGATGATATCTTTCCGGGTGTGCTATAAGATCCATATACCATCCCGGGAAATGATTTTTTAAAATATCCTTCAACCTGCATCATCTGCCTGTTTTGGGATCTTCTTCCTCTTTGCGGGACGCTTTTTACACGTTTCCTTTTTGTCTTCATCAGATGAGATATCCGCTCTTGTGGGTTCCTGGCTGATAGGTGCATCTTCCCCTTCTGTGCCCGTGTTTTCCTGTGCAGCCGCATCTTCCTTTTCGGCCTCTCTGCGTCTGAGCGCATTCGTAGCCTCATTGATCCCGCGCACGATCTCATCATGACAATACTGCGTCATATGCCGCGCGCCTGTCTCGATATTTACTATCATCGGCTGTGATATATCACAATACTCGGCTACTTGGCGCGTGGATAATCCACGCAGTTCTCGATATTTTTTTAATTGTTGCCTGTTTAACATTTTGCCTGCCTTTCGTAAAAATTAATGTCATCCCCTATCGAATATCATAAAAGGGGATAGGCATAAGGCCCATCCCCTAAATGATGCGATATCCGATCAGTATGCCTCTTCTGTATCCTCAAGCATATCCAATACGTTACCATCTTTATCGACCATCAAGTCAACCTTTTTGTTCTAGGATGTTCGCTACTCATCCTAAGTGATGCACATACATCACATCTCCAACTTTCATTGGAGAGCAGACTATATCTTTATCCATTTCTGGACACCTACCACTTCGGGACGCTTGTCCCTACTCCCTTGCGGGATAGTCGTTGGACCTTCCCCTGTTCGGGGCTTGGCTGCCGATCGTCCATTTTTCTAGCATTTAGGTTTTGACCGTGTGCCATCAGTCTGGTCTTTTCTGCTTTCGCAACTCTCACGTTTAGGTTTATTTCATCCTTACGTTGTAGTCCAGGCTGCTTTAGGAGTTTCCGGCAATTCAATAGGTTATTTTTCATACACATCTCTGTATACGGACGCTATTCTAGATCAACGTCAGACTAAATGTCGCAGGGTCACCCTCAGAACTGAATGACAGTTCAAATTCCCTGTGGATAGATGCTTTATAAGCTGTAATATAGAACGGAGTGAGTACACCCTGCTCATCCTTATCAACAGTAGACATCGTGATGTAGTAATCCTGCGGGATCTTGTCATTGTTGAAGGACACCCTTTTGACTCCCGATGTCTTTGATACGAGGTAACCGACTTCGTAATCGGAATCGACCGCGATATCCCCGGCTGTAGTCGCTGTGAACACGCCGTCTGCCACTGTGCCCTCGATCGGTTCGTCACCAAATTCGCCTTCTTTA
>CAJTYN010000326.1 GCA_910584115.1 uncultured Lachnospiraceae bacterium | reverse complement strand
CGGCAGACTATCCCTCACACACAGCGCCCCGTACCCCACCTGCGCATTCGGATACTCCGTAAACCCAGAAAGCGGCCTCGCACCGCGTCTTAAATATGCTTTCACCTTCTCCCCATACAAGTACGGATCATTCCCCCGCACGATCCCCCACTCCATCAAAAGCGCCGCCGCTCCAGTCACAAACGGCGTGGCAAAGGACGTTCCGGTCACAGTCGTATAGCCGCCCCCGACCCGTGTCGTCCTTATATTGACCCCCGGCGCCACCAGATCCGGTTTCATCCTGTCCGCGCCCCCCGGAAAGCCTCTGCCAGAGAATTCCGCATAAGCCTGGGTCCTGGGATCATAGGCTCCCACGCTGATCACCCGGGAAGCGGCCGACGGGATCGTGAGCGTAGCCTCCGGTGTCTGAAAATAAAACCGTGTCCCAGTACCCAGCACACCGCCCCCCGGCAGCCACAGATCAAATCCCCCCTCAGCGATCCTCCCGGGATCCAGGGTGATGGTCCAAATCCCGGCATCAATATAGTCCCCCTGGGAGATAAAGTCAAAGTAGATCTCCTGGGAAACGCTGTACGGGGAAGGTTTTCCATAATAAATCAGCAGTTCCGTCCGCCCCAGCCGATAACGCTGAGGACCCAGTTCCTCATACAAAGGACCCACAGTGCTGCCATCCGGATGCGTCAGAAAGATACGGACCTGATCCGCATAATCTTTCCACAACTGAATGTTCAAGGAGGGTTCGCGCTCCCCCACCGACACCTCGATCCGCTCCGTGCGCCCCATCTCTAAACGTCCCGAAGTGTGCAGTCCATCCGCGCCATTGTTGCCCATCCCCACACAGATGCAGCTCCTCCCAATGTCTGATACGCTGTCCAGGTATGTTTCCAGCAGCGTATCCCCTCTGTGCGAACCATAATTATTTCCGAAGCTCAGGTTCAGCGCCAGAGGCATCTGCAGGGAAACAGCCTGCCGGACCACATAGTCGATCCCTTGGATCAATTCTGTGGTCCTTGGAAAAGAATCTTTTTTTGGATCTCCCAGTTTTACGACCAGGAGCGGACTCTCCGGGGCCACACCTCGGTAGATCCCTTCCGAAGCCCTGCCGTTTCCCGCGGCTATACCCGCAACGGCTGTCCCATGACCGCTCACATCTCTGCTGGGTACGATCCTATATGCCTCCCTCTGATCGGACGCTTTCAACGCCTGATCGATCTGCTCGGATCCGTACTCACTGCCCAGCGCATAGCCTTGGGGCGGATCCCCCTCCACGCTCTGGTCCCAGAGACGGAGGATCCGGGTCGTCCCGTCCTCTTTTATAAAATCCGGATGACGGTAGTCGATCCCAGAATCCACGATCCCCACGAGGATCCCACGGCCATCCAGACTCAGCGGCGGGATCTGCACCGGCGTGATACAAGAGGCCGCCCTCGCCTGGTTCACGGCAAAGGACAGCCTCTTCGGTTTTTCAACATATTCTATAGATGGCTGGCTGATAAAAAGATCCAGACGTTCCTGCGGGACAGTCGCCACCGCATATCCGTTGAGCAGCGGAACGATCGTGATCCCGTCCATCTCAATATCTGACAAGTCTCCGGAATACTTGATGATCACATCCCACATCCGGGTCGCAGGCTCGTACCCCACATCCAACTCCAGGGACTTCTCCCTCTCTCTGGCCGTGGCATCGACAGCAAGATCCAACAGATTATCGGTTTTTTGATTTTCTATGGCGAACACTCCTTTTCTTTTCCCGATACACTCCCAGTATATGCCCTGTGATGAAAAAAATCTACGGATCGAACACGTTCACCCGGTGAAATGGCATCCCATAGGTATTGAGGATCTCCTCCTCCCTCTTATGGCATGTAAAGAGCAAGATCTGCTGTTTGTGTCCGATCAGCCAATGCAGCGTCTCCATCAGCCGTTTTTCATCGT
>CAJTYN010000325.1 GCA_910584115.1 uncultured Lachnospiraceae bacterium | reverse complement strand
TTGACGGGACTTTCATAGTAATTATATGGGGGTTTGTGCGACTTGTCAATGTTTAGAGGATATCTACATTCTGGAGCATCACCGGACGGCCTGCTTTTTGGCATAATTGCACCAGGCTGCTCCCGTCGCCGTAATAGGCGTCGCACAGGGCGATGGCCCGGTCCAAGTCGGGAGAATCGTCGTAGATCCCCCAGCCGGCGGCTTGGTATCTGTTCACGATCTTTTGGTATTCCTGCCATAACTGCGGGCGCATGGACTCGATGGTGGCTTTTATCAGCGGATGGGGGCGCCACAGCAGGGCGATATCATCCTGGCGGGCTTCGAATACCTGGAAGACGTTCTGCATTTTTTTCAGCATCTTTTCGCCTTCCTCCAGCAATGCGCCCACGCTCGTGTTGTACAGGATGACTTTTTTGCGGCTGCCGTCTGGTCTGTACAGAAGGTCTTTCCAGTGTTCCGGGATCGTGAGGTCTTCTTTGCGGGCATCGGATACTTTGTCAAATTTTGGGGAGCCCAGGCCGAGGATCTTCTTTTCCCAATAGGGCCTCGTGTCTTCGCCGGTCTCTCTGGCCAGTATGTTGATGTATAGCTTCCGCATGTTTTCGGACTGGACGATGACCTGGTCGGCATTGTATACGCCGGGGACGGTGCAGAAATGCTTGAGGTTTTCAAGGTCTGTCTCGCTGTCCGGATCCGGTTCGGCCAGGACGAAGTAGGGGATGTAGATCAGTCGGTCCGTGTAGCTCTTTAGGTTTTTTGAGTAAAAGAACGGGTGTACGCTGGTCACATAATTGTAGTCGTCGTATGGGTTGTGGATGAAGATCATATCCGGTCTGTGGGCGGAAAAGTCAAAGGCGTCGTATCTTGTGACCGGCACGTGATCCGGGTACTGATCCCCCTCATAATGCATCTCGCGGAACGTCCCGTCCGGGTTTTTGTCGTAATAAGGGATCGGGATCACGTAGGTGTCCCAGTCCGGGTCCTCGTCGGCGGCCTGCCAGACGCTCTCCAGGGAATCCCACATGGAGGCTTTGTAGGGGAGAAAGACGGCTTCCTTACATATCTTAATATCATTTTGCACGCTCTCCTGGATCTGGGACAGGGATCTGCAGAGGGCGTCATAGATACGGCTGCCGTCTGTGGGCTGCTCTGAGAGGAGCGCTTCGTGGATCTGATAGACCAGTTCACAGTAGTCTTCCAGGATAGGGATCGTGGCGGCATCTTCGCCCTCCTCGCCCTCGATCATATTTCCCAGCTGGACGGCCCCTTCCTGGCATTGGCCCAACAGTTCCATGGCTGTGGTGCGGGCGGAGCGTTCGATGGCTTTTTTGATCTCCAGGTGGGTCTGGGTGAGGAGCGATATGAAATCTTCTGCTAATCTCTTTTTGGCTTTTTTCATGGTCTTGCCTTTCATCTGATCTTTTAAATAGCATCTTGTATGGATGATAATATTTTTTATGACATATGTCAACGTTTATGTGATGCATTGAAATCTGATATACAATGCATTATAATATATGATGATAGTAGGGAAGGGAGAGTCAAGATGAAAGATCTTATAGGTGTTGTCCATGGCAGGTTTCAGCTGCTTCATAATGACCATGTGAGATATATCATGGCGGGGATGGAGAGGTGTGAGCATCTGGTGATCGGGATATGCAATCCAGATGCGTCTGTTACGCGTTTTTCGGAGGTGGATCCGCACCGGTCTTCGCGGGAGTCGAATCCTTTTTCGTATTATGAGAGATACCGGATGATCCGGGGGACACTGGCGGATATGGGCGTCAATCTGGCACGGTTTGACATCGTGCCGTTCCCGATCAATGTCCCGGAGATGATCTTCGACTACGCACCAGCAGATGCAAAGTATTACCTGACGATCTACGATGGGTGGGGCGAGGAAAAGAAAAGTGTATTTGAGCGGCTGGGGTGTGAGA
>CAJTYN010000324.1 GCA_910584115.1 uncultured Lachnospiraceae bacterium | reverse complement strand
TTACTTTAAAAGTCCGCCGCCGGATAGGCGGCATAAATTCAGGGATGCCCAATGCGCCCGCCAGACTTTCATGTGAGGTGGATCATCCGCTTCCGGGCGCATGCAGGTTTACTCTTTAAAGAAAAGAAGTTGCCCAAGGGAGTGAAAAGATATGATCAGAGAGATAGGAGTAGACGAGCTGACCCGGCAGATACGCGAGATGTGTATACAGGCCAATCATTTTTTGTCGGAGGATATGGTCCGCGCCATGAAAGAAGCGGCGCAAAAGGAGCAAGATCCCCTGGGAAAAAAGATCCTGCAGCAGCTTGAGGAAAACCTTGCGGTCGCAGCCGAGGAGCAGATCCCCATCTGCCAGGACACCGGCATGGCCGTGATCTTCCTGGAGATCGGACAGGATGTCCATTTTACAGGCGGGGATCTGGGCGCGGCCGTGGAAGAGGGCGTCCGCCAGGGATACACAGAAGGCTATCTGCGCAAGTCCGTGGTGGGCGATCCGCTGATCCGGGAAAATACCCGGGACAACACCCCGGCCGTCCTCCACACGTCGATCGTACCGGGCGATCAGGTGACCATCACGGTGGCGCCCAAAGGTTTCGGGAGCGAGAACATGAGCCGGATCTTCATGCTGAAACCCGCCCAGGGCGTGGAAGGCGTAAAAAAAGCCATCTTAGATACCGTGCGGGAAGCCGGGCCCAACGCCTGTCCGCCGCTGGTGGTGGGCGTAGGCATCGGCGGCACTTTTGAGAAAGCGGCCCTCTTATCTAAACAGGCGCTGACCCGCCCGGTGGGCGAACATGCGAAAGAGGAGCATATCCGCAGCCTGGAAGAGGAGATGCTGGAAAAAGTGAACGGGCTGGGCATCGGCCCGGGCGGCCTGGGCGGGAACGTGACCGCCCTGGCGGTCAATATCAACACGTACGCGACCCACATCGCCGGACTTCCGGTGGCGGTGAATCTGTGCTGCCACGTGGACCGTCATGTGAAGAGAGTCATATAAAAGGGATCACCGGAAAGGAGAGGGATATGGAGTATCGGATCACGGCGCCGCTTGAGAAAGATGCGGTAAAAAAACTGCGGGCCGGAGATTATGTGTGGATCACCGGCACGGTCTACACGGCCAGGGATGCCGCCCACAAGAGGATGCAGGAAGCGCTGGATAAGGGGCAGGAGCTGCCCGTGGACTGGAAAGGCAATATCATCTATTATATGGGGCCGTCCCCGGCGCGTCCGGGACGCGTGATCGGATCGGCAGGCCCCACCACCGCCAGCCGGATGGATCCCTATACGCCGAGACTTTTGGACATGGGGCTCTCAGGGATGATCGGGAAGGGCAAGAGGAGCGCAGAAGTCACCGAGGCGATCGTCCGGAACGGCGCGGTCTATCTTGCGGCGGTGGGCGGCGCGGGCGCCCTGCTGTCAAAGCAGATCAAAAAAGCGGAGGTGGTCGCCTATGATGACTTGGGCACGGAAGCGATCCGCAGGCTGGAAGTGGAAGACCTCCCTGTGATCGTCGTCATCGACGCCCAGGGAAACGATCTGTATGAAATGGTCAACGCATGAGAAGGAGAAAGACAATGGGAAACGTAAGACGAGTATATGTAGAGAAAAAACCGGATTTTGCCGTTGCAGCCAAAGAATTGAAAGAGGAGATCATAAGCCACTTAGGGATCGGCCAGGTGACGGGCGTGCGTGTGCTGACCCGTTACGATGTGGAGGATATCTCGGATGAGAGCTTTGAAAAAGCCTGCCGGACAGTCTTTGCGGAGCCTCCGGTGGATCTTTTATACCAGGAGGGACTCCCGGCGGCGCCCCAGGCGCGGATCTTCTCTGTGGAATATCTGCCGGGACAGTTCGACCAGCGGGCCGACTCCGCTGTGCAGTGCATACAGTTCTTAAAAGAAGATGAGACACCCATCATCCGCTCCGCCACCACCTATGTCATCGAGGGGGACATCACGGAAGAAGACTTTGGCG
>CAJTYN010000323.1 GCA_910584115.1 uncultured Lachnospiraceae bacterium | reverse complement strand
ATGACGATGAGGCAGTGGATGGCTGGTATAAGGATAAAGATATCCGGCCAAAGGGCTATTATCTTGTAGTCGGACGTTTTGTACCCGAGAATAATCTTGAGACGATCATCCGGGAATTTATGAGATGCCGCTCTGACAAGTCATTGGTGCTCATCACTACGAGAGATGATGTCTTTTTCAGGAAGTTAGAGAAAAAGTTGCACTTCCAAAGAGATCAGCGTATTAAGTTTGTTGGGTCAGTTTATGACCAGGGATTATTGAAAAAGATCAGGGAAGGCGCTTACGGATATATCCATGGACACGAAGTGGGAGGGACAAACCCTTCACTCTTAGAGGCATTGGGGAGTACGGATCTAAACCTGTTGTTAGATGTGGGTTTTAATAGAGAGGTCGGAAAAAATGCGGCATGGTATTGGGAGAAGAGAGAAGGGAGCTTGAAAAGGCTGATCGAGAGGGCGGATGAGATGACAATGGATGAGATCACTGCATTGGGCAGGCAGGCGAGACAGCGGATCCGTGAAGGATATTCCTGGGGATACATCGCAGATAGATACAGAGAGATATTCTTAAAGGAGTGAGGATGCAGGGACAGGGCTTATCGATGAGAGAGATACAGATGGGCGCATATGAGGTATTGAAAGCTGTCAGTAAGATCTGTGAGGGACAAGGCCTGCGTTATGCACTGACATATGGATCCCTGATCGGCGCTGTACGGGAAGGAGGGATCATCCCATGGGACGACGATATAGATATCATGATGCCGCGCCCTGATTATGAAAGGTTGCTGATATATTTCGATGAGCATTCCGAGGACCTATATCCATTGAGAGTGTTTGAAAGATCCGCTATTTCCGGATACCCGCATATGATCGCGAGGATAAGCGACCAGCGGTATCGCTTGGTATTTGATAATGAAAAGGATTATGGGATAGGGATCTTCGTGGATATCTATCCATTTGACGGTGTCGGCAAGGATCGTGATACGGCTATCCGCCTCATCCACAAGACAAAACGTTTAGCTGCATTGTGCTTTTTGACGAGCAGGAGATCCTTTGCTGTCGACAATACGGGATCTAAGTTGAAGATGCTCTTCAAGCTTCCGGCATACCTCTGGGCAAAGTTGATGGGGAATGAGCATTACACTTCAAGACTAGAAGAGATGGCCCGGAGATACAGATATGAGGAGAGTACATTAGTAGCATGTGTCGTATGGCCTGCCGGGAGAAAATATGGCCGGGAACGGGATGTATTCTCAAAAGGACTCTTTGATGTGATATACGTACGTTTCGAAGACAGTATGATGCCGATCCCTAAAGATTATGATGAATTTTTGACCATAACCTATGGTGATTATATGGCACCGCCATCTGAAGATGAGAAGAAGACGCACCATACATATCATGCATATAAGGTCTGATCATCTTCCATAAAAAATAAAAAGGGGTGGATTTATATGCAGGCGATCATATTGGCAGCCGGTATGGGCAAACGGCTAAAAGAACTGACGCGGGATAATCCTAAATGCATGGTGGAAGTAAATGGTGAGACTCTGATCAAAAGGATGCTCCGGCAGATCGAACGGCTTCATCTATCCAGGATCGTCATAGTCGTTGGATTTAAGAGAAAAAAGCTGATCGACTATATCAACACATTAGGTGTCCATACGCCTATCGTGTACGTCGAAAATACGATCTATGATAAGACGAACAATATATATTCACTGGCATTGGCCAAAGGATATCTCCTGTCGGAAGATACCCTCCTATTTGAGTCTGATCTGATATTTGAGGATGCTGTCATCCAGACACTCTTGGAGGATCCCCGTGATTCACTGGCATTGGTCGATAAATATGAGAGTTGGATGGATGGCACATGTGTAAAGTTGAGCCATGACGGCGATATCGAGGCTTTTGTCCCAGGAAAGAGATTTAAATATGAAGAGATAAACGATTATTATAAGACAGTGAACATCTATAAGTTCAG
>CAJTYN010000322.1 GCA_910584115.1 uncultured Lachnospiraceae bacterium | reverse complement strand
GTCGATGGCTTCCTTTTTGCTGGCCCCCATCCCGGTCAGATAGTCGATCACCATGGATACACACAAGACGGCCAATAACGGCAGCAGTATCCCCAGCCGGTCGCTCAGCCAGGCGATGACCGCCGCGATAAAAAGCTGTAATAATGTCAGATATCTCTCCATCTTTCACTCTCCTTTTCTATATGCAGAACCCCAAACATACATCAGTACCGATACCAGATGCAGTGCCGTATGTGATCCCGCCAGACGCTGTCACATACCCAAAACAGGATGTATCGTGTTTGCTCGCACTCCGCAACCACCAATACCCGGCATTCCCATATAGACCCTTTTTTACCAGATCGGCGCCACTCATGAATATCGGATATTTCACCCCTTCGTTATCTGGGAGCGACCCGTGCGTCTTACCCACTTCAGTACAGGATGGTATGAATAAGTCATCTTCTGATATCGCCGACCGCGTTCCTGACCCTCCGAATGTATAGCTTTTATTTACTTTCTTTATCACGTCTTTCACGGTCTGTGGGAGAGAGGATCTTATCTTAGGTACGGTCACTGTTCTCAGATGCGCCCCTCCCCATCCACTCGTATTTGTACTACGAGGATCCATAGGTACATTTTTTATAGCCAGCTGTTTGCTCAAGAAAGTGATCCCAGCTTTCCCGCCCTCTACTAGATCGTCGTGGTCAAACCCCGCGATCTGCATAGTGATACTCCCGGTATAGTCCCCAGACAGCACGACATCTATCTCATCCCCAACTTTCCATATCTGGTCGGCCTCCCCTCGGCTAACGATATAGTTTATATCTTGCCAGGATGCGCTCCTCAGTGTCGCATCATACCCTTCACTCAAGACATATACCGTGTTCGCGCTATCGACATTCACGACATAGTCTCTTGTATACGGGAACACACCATAGTAGTACCCAGGGCCGCCGACATCCACGGGCAGGCCCGTCTCCTTATACTGATCCCTGACCGTGCTGTCGCATACGATGGTCCCGTCATCCACACTCTGTGGGGGCGATCCTTCCTTACATACGACTATGGTCCCTTTCCATTCCGCAAGGGCCCGGCCGTCAAGGACCATATCCGCCGGATCCGTCCATCTCAGCAGGAGAGTACCGCCCGCATCCCTGCTATACGTGATACCATCTGTATCCCTAATCTGATACTTGTATCCGGTCGCGCCTCCGCCACCTGGAAATCTTGGCAATATAGGCATGTTCACCTCTCCCTTCTCTCAGACACAAAATCCAAAGCAGATACATTTGGAACTGGACTGGATCCCCCCGCCTGACGAGGACCCATCAATTTTGACAAAACCAGCACAAGTATTCGTTGAACTACTGCCGGATTCTCTTCCGCTTGAACGTGTCCACCAATCCCCTGCTCCGCCTGAGATCAATCCTTTTCTCCGTGCATCGTCTGAATTTTTGAAGATATCGTATCTAGTGCCGTCATTCTCCGTGTTCAGGGGCCTACCATATGTATCTGTAAATACACTATCATCGAGTGCAAATACCTCTGGCAGCGACGGGATGAATACGTCATCTTCCGTAGTGAGCAGCCCATAACTCTGACACGAAGTCGTCTTTATCGCTGTTCTTATAGCCTCCCGCACCTCTTCGGGCAATGACCCATAAACTTTCGGCATCATATTACTGCGTATCGAAGAGTCTCTCCACCCGCCTCCCAGCGTAGAATAATCATAAAACACACCTCCGGCTACTAACTGTTTGCTCAGAAAAGTAATCCCTGCTCTCCCCCCTTCTGCCAGACTGTCATGGTCGAACCCCGCGATCTGCATCGTGACCGACCCGCTATAATCCCCGGCCAGAACGATGTCTATCCCATCCCCAATACTCCACACTTGACTGGCGATACCCTCCGCACTCGCGCGGGCGATCGTCGCCCAGCTGTTCTCAGCCAGCGTTGGGCTCAGCTTAGACGGGTCTAAAGGCCTCTTACCCCCCCCCAAGGAACTCTCAATAATAT
>CAJTYN010000321.1 GCA_910584115.1 uncultured Lachnospiraceae bacterium | reverse complement strand
GCCGGCGCTGTCCGTGTAGCGCACGGCCTCCACGGGGGAGACTCTCGCCGCGATCCTGGAGGGTTTGCCGATGGAGAGGAACACGGTGATCATGGTAAAGACGACGGCCCCGGCGATGATTAGCGGGTGAAAGGATACCTGCGCCGGGCTCTCAAATGCGCTGGAGGCCAGGATACGCGGCACGATCCCTTTTCCGATAAAAAATCCGATCAGGATGCCCAGCGGGATCCCCATGACGGAGAGCGCGAGCGCCTGCCGCCGCAGGATCTTCTTCACCTGCCGTCCGGTGGTGCCCACGGTCTTTAACAGGCCGTAGTAGCGGATGTCTTTGATGACGGATATCTGGAACACGTTGTAGATGATCAGGTATCCGGTGAAGACGATCAGCAGAAGACCCGCGGCCAGCGCGCCCAATGTCAGAGGGTCGCTCTCGGCGCCGTCGGAGATGTACGCCCAATTGGCGTTGCTGTCCAGGGAATAGCCGCAGTCGGCGATCATCTTGTCCAGTTTCCGCTGGATCCCGATGGAGTTGGAGAAATTAACGTCCATGCGGATGGCGCCGGTGTCGGATGCGTCTCTGTCATAAGTGTAGGCCAGTTCGTCGGCGTATTTATCCAGATAGGCCTCGGAGACGATGGCAAAGCCCACGTTGAGGGCCGGGTCGGAGGCCGTCACGCCGCTGACCAAGAACGTGCGTCTGCGGACCTCCGTGTCGCTGCTCTTGATCCGCATCTGAAGGGTCACTTCCTGTCCGGCCTTAGCTTCCAGCCCCAAGAGCTCAAGGCTCATCTCGTCCATGAGGATCTCGTCCGCGCCCGTGGGGGCCTGTCCGTCGATCACTTCCAGGAAACAATGGGGATAATGGTAGGCGGGCATGTACCAGGTTTCCACATGGCGTTTTAAAAATTCCGGGTTTTTGATGTCGTCGGCCGCCAGGATGCAGGGAGCGCATTCCCGGACCAGAGGGTGCTCCTTGAGCTTGTTGTACTGTTCCCAGGTCAGGTGCTTGATGGCGCCGTGGCTGTCCCCGCCGGACTGGCGCATGGTGGCCAGCTGGAAACTCTCGACGCTGCCCAGGCCGATGGTAAAGAGCGTGGTGAAGAGCATGGTGGTCAGTGCGATGGCCAGCACCGCGATCATGTTCCGGGTCTGGCTGTTCCTGAAGCTTCTGTCTGCCAGACGGCGGATGACTTTTTGGTTCTTTACTTTACGCATGGCGGCCCTCCTTTTTATCGGATCTGTCAAAAAGGATCTGGCCGTCTTCGATCCGGATGATCCGGTCGGCCAGTTGGGCGATCTCCTCGTTGTGGGTGATCATGACCACGGTCTGTCTGAAACGGTCGCTGGTGACTTTCAGCAGGCTTAAGACGTCCTGGCTGGTCGCGGAGTCCAGGTTGCCGGTGGGCTCGTCCGCCAGCAAGATCGCGGGTTTCGCCGCCAATGCCCGGGCGATGGCCACGCGCTGCTGCTGGCCGCCGGAGAGCTGGGAGGGCAGGCTGGATCTTTTTTCCGCCAGGCCCAGCATGTCGATGATCTCCTCCGTGTACTGCCGGTCGGGCGTATTTCCATCCAGCTCCACGGGCAAGATGATGTTCTCGTACACATTCAGGACCGGGACCAGGTTGTAGCTCTGGAAGACGAAACCGATCTTCCGTCGGCGGAAGATCGTCAGCTCTTCGTCCTTTAACTGGGAAATGTCCCGGCCGTCCACGGTGACCGTCCCGGACGTGGGCCGGTCCAGGCCGCCCAACATATGCAGGAGCGTGGATTTGCCGCTGCCGGATGTGCCCACCACGGAGACGAAGCTCCCCTGCTCCACGCGCAGGCTCACCCCGTCCAGGGCCTTGACCATCGTGTCGCCGCTGCCGTAATATTTTTTCAGGTCTTTTGTCTGTAAGATATCCATCGTCGATCCTCCCTATAGTCGTTTGTATGGGATATATTATACAACAGGATCCTTTCCACATTCTTTCGAGAATCTAACAGAATTGACAGATTGTTTTTTCTTGTAAAAGATATGATCTTCGTTTACAATAGGATC
>CAJTYN010000320.1 GCA_910584115.1 uncultured Lachnospiraceae bacterium | reverse complement strand
ATCTGTGATCGCCGATCATATAAAAAATGTAACGATATCACAGAAGCAGCTGGACAGCCAGAGCGGGCTGCTCCTGCGCTATCCGGTACATCATCAGGAGGGGGATATCTTCAAAGCTGACAGAGTGTATATAGCACGGGCAGAGCGGCTGCCGACAGAGCCTGCGATCGATACCAGATGTTCGATCATCAGCATCGGTTATCCGCCGCTTTCTTATCACAGAGATGATGTGGAGATGGTCTGTCTCTCCGGTCAGACCGGGCTTGAGGATGCCTTTCAGGAAGTATCGGAAGTGTTTGACATGTTTTATGGTTTTGAAGCCCGCATGAACGAGGCGCTTTTGGAGAGCGACCCATTTGGCGCGCTGGGAGAGATCATGTTTGATATCTTCAAGACGCCCGTACAGGCCATGACCTGCTTTGATAAGATCTTATTTTCGGTCTATGATCCCGCCCGGCCGGAGTTCCGGGAACGCTATCAGCAGTACGCGTCTTCTGGATATGTGCCGTTGGAGGAACGCTTTATCATCGGAGCCGACCCTGGATTTTCACAGATCTACTCCCGGCGGGGCGCTTTTTATTTTACAGGATCAATGCCGGTGTACGGCGTATCGGTGGTCATGTATAACCTTTTTGACGGGGATATGGATTACGGGTATGTTTATATGGAGGAGGCGTACAGGAAGGTACGCGGTTCGGATCACAAGCTGCTGGAATGGGCGGGCGGCTATATCATCCGCGCGTTAAAAAAGAGCCGGGCAGCGCTGGTGCAGTGTCCAGAGGATATCAAACGGATGATCACACATCTGATCACGGATCATTTTCCCTATAAAAAAGAGTACGACCTTATCCTGAACAGGAAGAACTGGGGAAAAACAGATCCGTATCTCTGTCTGTGCGCTCTGTGCGAGGAGTCCAGCGGACATGAGAGCATCCTCATGAACGGGGCTGTCGCCCTGACGACTGTGGATCAAGACCAATTGACTGTCCTGGAAGATCGGACGGTCATCCAGATCATCAATCTGAAGAAGGCCGGCAGGAGCGCCGATAAGATCATGGAGCATCTGCGGCTGGCGGTATCCAACAGCCCCCTCTCCATAGGGGTCAGTGAACGGTTTGACGATTTTGGAGATATCCATATCTATTACAGGCAGGCGCTCACCACAGCCAGGAGCATCCTGTATAGGCCGGATGTCCATATCGGTACTTTCGGGCAGATGCTGCCGGAGATCCTGATGGATAAGATCTTCCAGGACGAGGAACCGCAATATTTTTTTACGTATCAGCTGCAGCGCCTGATCGATTACGACCGTGCAAAAAATACAGAATTGATCAAAACGCTGAAAGTGTATCTGGAACAAAATAAAAATACGACGCATACGCAGGAGCTGCTGCACATATCCAGGGCTACTTGTATCTATCGTATCCACCGGATAGAGGAGATTTCGGGGATGGATCTGGAAGATCTGGATACCGTGATCTATCTGCTGCTGATCTTCCGCCGGGGGATCGTATCATAGAGAGGATCGGAAACTACTGCCTTTCTGCACCGTGGATCTTTGCCCAACCTTGAAAAGCTGATAAAAAAATGATAGAATTGTTACTATATCCATATAAAGATCCTTGCAGCGATCTTTATGCGGATGTGATGAAAAAGTGAGAACATGATCCACAACGGATATGTTTTTTTATAAATACGATTTAGGCTTACCTAAATATAAAAAAAGAAAGAGGAGGAAAACAAAATGAAACAGATGAAACGATGGATGTCCATTCTTCTGGCCGCTCTGCTGGCCTTTGGACTTTCACCAGGATACTGGGGGGGGGGTATGCTGAAGTAAAGGCAGATGCGTCAATTTCGCTGAAAGACCCTTCGGACAGCGGCTGGGATTGTGTCTGGTTCGGGAGTTATCCGCAGAGCGAGGTCACGGCGGAGAATGTCGCGGCCGAGTACCAGGCGTTAGAAAACGCTTCCGAAAATGCCTGGAATGACGAAAATGAGATCGCCATAGGGGGAGTCAAGTACAGGCGGATGAAAAAAGAACATGC
>CAJTYN010000319.1 GCA_910584115.1 uncultured Lachnospiraceae bacterium | reverse complement strand
ACAAATGGATATATGGAGTACCCCGGACAGCGGATGAGCTGTACGGAAGCCATAACGGGCGTGGGAATAGTCGGATCGATCTCTGGCTATGCTCACGCCTTTTTGTCTGTCTTTCGTCTTCTCCATGGATGGGGCGGTGTATGCCGCCCCGATAAAGAGCCGACTGGGCGTAAAACAGGGAAAGGGTATGATATATGGCAGATAACATGAACAATGATACAGGCAGTACACAGCAGACGGTCCAGGAAGGCCAGGGCACTGGACAGGAGCCAGAGAGGCTCTTCACCCAGGAGGACGTGAACCGGATCGTCGGGGAGCGGCTGGCGAGGGCGAAGCTGGATGCAGGGGACGCCGACACATACAGGCGGGAACGTGATGAGGCACGGAAGGAGCTGGAAGATCACAAGATGGGCGTTTTCCTGAAAGAGCAGGGCGTATTGGATGACTATAAGGACTATGTGCTGTTCAAGGCGGGCCAGATGGTGGGCGAGGGGACAGACCTCCGGCAGGCGGTGGAGGAGTTCCTCAAGAAGGAGCCGCGCTGGGCTGGCAAGGGTTACCGTGTCTCCACGTGCTCAGAGGGCGGCTGCTCTGGATCGCTCCGGACAGGCCCAGGTGACCCGGAGATCAGGAAGGCCATGGGATTGAGAGGTTAGATATATGGCGATAGAATTAGTAGAGAAGTATCTCCCGTATGTGGATGAACAGTTCACGACGGAGAGCAAGAAAGAGAAACTGACAAACAACGATTTTAAGTTCACGGGGGCGCATTCGGTACGGGTGTACCGTATCTCCACAGGGACGATGAACGATTATGGGCGTTCTGGGCCGAAAGGGGACAACTGGTCACGGTATGGGGTGGTACAGAGCCTTGATGCTACGACGCGGCTCATGACGCTGAGCAGGGACCGTTCTTTCACATTTGCGATCGACGCTCTGGACACGGATGAGACAGGAGATTGCCTGGAAGCGGCCACGGCCTTGGGGCGCCAGGTCAGGGAGGTGGTCATACCAGAGGTGGACACTCATGTGCTGGGCGTCATGTGTGCGGGTGCGGGCACGAAGGTAGAGGCAAGGGCGTTGACAGTGGACAGCATATACGAGGATATCATCAGGGCTAACAAGACTCTGGACGATGCAGAAGTACCGGAGACGGACCGTGTGCTGGTGGTGACGCCAGGTGTCTATATGATGATGAAACAGTGCAAGGACATCGTGATGGAGACGGATATCGGAGCGGATATGCGTATCCGGGGTGTGATCGCTAACCTTGACGGGCTTGCCGTCATGAAAGTGCCTGCGGCACGCCTGCCAGAGGATTTTGGCTTCATGGTGGCCCATCCGTGTGCGACAGTGGCCCCAACTAAGCTGGAGAGTTATAAGACGCACACAAATCCGCCGGGCATCAGCGGTACACTGGTAGAGGGACGGGTAGTGTATGATGCGTTCGTGCTGGATAATAAGAAGATGGCCATCTATTACCAGACGATGCCAGCGGCAACGGCAGAGCCAGGCGGTGATGTACAGGAAACAGGATGATAGTCGGCCCCGGGTCTTCTGCCAGGAAGCCCGGGGTATCTTGTTATATGGGGGTGATGCCATGAAGGACAGGAACCATGAGGGGTATCATGACCCGACAGCCTGTGAAGCCGTCCGGCGGGCGCATAGGCATAAAAAGGAGAGCGCGTCCAGGAGGACAGCCCGTACCGGATATCTCCTGAGGGAGGTCCCCGGCTTCCAGGAGGTAAAGAGAGCAGTGATGAGGTGATGGCATGAGCAACGAACAGCTCGTGATACAGATAAGAGCCGGGATCGACGTGGCCGACAACATGCTGCAGCTCTGGGAACAGAACCGCCGTTTCATCTTCAAGATGGCTAACAGGTACAGGGGCCAGGCGGAGGAGGACGACCTGGTGCAGGAGGGGTACCTCGGTCTGAGCAGGGCCGTGGATGGCTATGATCCTGACCAGGGCGTGGATTTCCTGCCTTATGCCGCGCACTGGATCCGCCAGAGGATGATGCGCTTCATCCACAACAACGGCACGGTGCGGATAT
>CAJTYN010000318.1 GCA_910584115.1 uncultured Lachnospiraceae bacterium | reverse complement strand
CAGATCTATAATATACCAAGAACTATATAATATGAGCGTGCGTAAGAGTGGACTCCGGTCCACTCTTATCATGTGTTAAGGGAAAATATGCCTGTCAGGAGATCATAGATGAGCAAACATGAGATATATGAACAGCGAGCGACAGAACTCTTAAGCCCCATACTGCGCGGGATGGATCTTGAATTGGTGGACGTGGAATACGTCAGAGAAGCCGGGAACTGGTATCTGCGCAGTTACATCGACAAGCCCGGCGGGGTCACGGTGGACGACTGCGAGGCGGTCAGCAGGATCTTCAGCGACAAACTGGATGAGGAAGATTTTATCGAGGACAGCTATATCATGGAAGTGAGTTCACCGGGACTGGACCGGCCGCTGAAGAAAGAGAAGGACTTTGTGCGGAGCATGGGAAAAGAGTTGGAGATACGGACCTATCGCCCCATAGAGGGATTGAAAGAATTTTATGGGATCTTGTGCGCATATGATGATAACAGTGTGACCATAGAAGGGGATGGCCGCCAGATGAGATTTTTGAGAAAAGATATCGCATTGATCCGACTGGCTCTGGATCTTTAGAAGGAGGAGAATGGAAAAATGAGCATGGAGCTAATGGAAGCGTTGAATATCCTGGAAAAAGAAAAAGACATCAGCAAAGATACACTGCTGGAAGCCATTGAGCAGTCGCTGCTCCTGGCCTGTAAAAATCATTTCGGCAAAGCAGACAACGTGACCGTGCATATCAACCCGGAAACCTGCGATTTCAAAGTATATGCGGAGAAAGAAGTGGTGGAGCAGGTGGAGGATCCCGTGATGGAGATCTCCCTCGGCGACGCCCAGAAAAAAAACGGGAATGTCCAGATAGGCGACACCGTGCGGATAGAGATCCAGTCCAAGGAGTTCGGGCGGATCGCCACTCAGAATGCCAAGAACGTCATCCTCCAGAAGATCCGCGAAGAGGAGCGGAAAGTCCTTTTTGACCAGTATTACAGCAAAGAAAAAGATGTGGTCACCGGTATCGTCCAGCGCTATTTCGGAAAACATGTGAGTGTAAATCTGGGAAAAGTGGACGCGATCCTCACGGAGGGCGAGCAGATCAAAGGGGAGCGCTTCGCGCCCACAGAGCGGATCAAAGTATACATCGTGGCGGTCAAAGACACCACCAAAGGGCCGAAGATCCTGGTATCCAGGACACACCCGGAGCTGGTGAAGCGCCTGTTCGAGTCGGAGGTGACCGAGGTCAGAGAAGGGATCGTGGAGATCAAGAGCATCGCCAGGGAGGCGGGATCCAGGAGCAAGATCGCCGTCTGGTCCAACGACCCGGACGTGGATCCGGTGGGCGCCTGCGTGGGTATGAACGGAGCCAGGGTCAACGCCATCGTGGATGAACTGAGGGGAGAGAAGATCGATATCATCAACTGGAGTGAAAATCCGGCCCTCCTGATCGAAAATGCCCTGAGTCCAGCCAAAGTCATCGCCGTCTATGCAGATCCGGACGAGAAGACAGCCCTGGTGGTGGTGCCGGATTATCAGTTGTCGCTGGCCATCGGCCGTGAAGGCCAGAACGCCCGTCTGGCGGCCCATCTGACCGGATATAAGATCGATATCAAGAGCGAGACGCAGGCGAGAGAGTCCGGTGAGCTGTATGATTACGAGGAAGAGGAAGACTACGAAGAGCTTGACGGATCCGAGGAAGAGGCAGCGGCAGATAGGATCGAAGATGGCATGACAGCCCTGGAGGAAGGTGAAGATCTCGCATCCGTGACAGCGGAAGAGCCGGAGACAGATGAGATCACAGAAGAAGGAGCCCGGAGCGAAGAAACCTCAGACGGAGAGATCTTAAAAGAAGGACTCCAGGATGTGATCTCTCCGGAAGAAGAGGATCAGGACGGGGGAAACCCGGACGGAGAGGTCCTGAACGAAGAGATCCCCGACGAAGAGACTCCGGAAGAGATCCCGATCGAAGATCTTCCAGAGGAGAGAGCTGAAGAAGAACATCCCCAGGAAGAAGGCCCCACAAAAGAGACATCCCAGGATGAGGCATCCCCGGAAGAACCCTCCCCTGCGTCCGAAGGAGAACAGCGCGCCGAGGACTCCA
>CAJTYN010000317.1 GCA_910584115.1 uncultured Lachnospiraceae bacterium | reverse complement strand
GGAGACGATGGGCTACGGCGGCAAACGGCAGACCGAGGTCCAGCTCATGCCTTTATCAGAGCAAAAAGTGCTGGAACATCTACAGGGTGCGGTCACCATCGGCACATACATACAGAGGCCGAACAGCACAGTCCGATACATGGTCATAGACGTGGATGTCTCAAAAAAAGTCATGCTGCAGACGGAACGGGAGAGTCCGGTGTTCAGATCCTATCTGGAGCGCGCATGGAAACGGGCAGAAGAGATCCAAAAGATCCTGGAAAGTTTTGGGATGTACGGCTACATAGAATATTCGGGATGTCGGGGATATCATGTATGGATCCTTTTTACGGAATGGATTCCCGTGCGTTATGCGAATATGTTTGCGGATATCATCGGACATAAGCTGTCGGAAGAGGCGCAGGATGAGATCAGTTTGGAATATTTTCCGAATAAAACGAGGATAAAAGCCGGGAAATACGGCCAAGTGATCAAGCTCCCTTATGGGCGGCACATCCGGACTGGGGAGCAGTCATATTTTATCGATCAGGACGGTAGTCCGGTCAAGGATCTGGAGAAATTCTTGGACAGCCTCTCAAAAAATACATTAAATGCGGTAAAAAAAGTCCTTGCAAAAAATCCGGGGATCAAAGAGAAGATGCAGGATAAGACGGTGGATACTGATCTGGGCGCGTTTGGAGAATTAGAAGAGAGCGTGGAGGAAGTCCTGAGTAAATGTAACCTGATGCGCTATCTCTGTCAGAAGGTCGTGAAGACCGGATATCTGACACATGCAGAAAGACTGTCGATCCTGTATGTATTTGGGCATCTGGGAGTGGAAGGGCATGAGTTCGTCCATCAGATCATGTCCCATACATTGAACTATCAATACAATGTGACGGATAAATTTATCCAGCGGATCCCGCCAAAACCGATCAGCTGCATCAAACTTCGGGAACAGTACAAACAGATAACTGCGGAATATGGATGCAGCTGCACTTTTAAGAGGAGTAAAAATTGTTACCCCTCACCGGTCCTGCATGCGATCGCACTGTCAAACAATATCAATCCGGAAGTAACATTGCCAACCAGCCGGACACTGACTAAAGAAAAAGAACAAAAGGTGCTCGATGAGATCAATATCCATAAAAAAGCCCAGGAACTGGCGAGCAAGATCCTGGAGATGAAAAAGCAGAAACGCGGCATAGATGCAGCGATCATAAAAGTAGAAAAAGAGTTGGAAAAGATATACGATAACGCAGGAGTAGATTGTCTGGAAGTAGAGATGGGGATGCTCGTCCGCAGACGGACAGACCAGGGATATGAGTGGCTGATCGAAATCTGATTAGTCAGGGGTCTTATCTGTGGAGGGCTTTGTAGACAGTGATCAGTGGCCACACAGGTGAGATCCCGTTTTAGGATATTTTGGGTCTTGAAGCAAGATGGATGATATGATAGAATGTGTTTGGTAAAGATATAAAAGGGATAGATTGTAATCATATCCGTACGATTTTGGGGAAGACAAAAAAATGGGCTGAAAAGACTGATATCAGAATATTCAGATAATTACCTGCAAAAATGAGCCCTGGAAGCCTTGATCTTAGCGGGGTCTGAGAGGATACCGTAGAAATGAAGAATACCCGTTTGAGGGAATTGCTACACCAGTTTCCCTACATAAAAGTACCTTTGCTCTTCTGTAGAAATGAAGAATACCCGTTTGAGGGAATTGCTACACATCAACAAAAGCAAACGTGACAACTTTGTCAGATGTAGAAATGAAGGATACCCGTTTGAGGGAATTGCTACAATCTTCTGCATAAGGTAAGTAACGCTATAACTTGGAGTAGGAATGGATTGAAACCTGATTGCAAAATAGGCAATAGAGGTATCAGAAGTTCCGAAAATGGGATATCCGGAACATTTAGACGAACAAGATGAACTGACAAATGATCCCCCGGTTGTGAATTGATGCATCCGGGGATTATTTGTGTGGGCAGGTTTTCTTTTTTCTATGTTTGAAAAACTAAAGCGTGTTTGAAACTTTCTAGGGCAATCTGTCTGGCGGTATACATTGGCTTGACGATACCCCTCCCAAGGTCTATACTAAAAATATGTTCTAAAACCGCA
>CAJTYN010000316.1 GCA_910584115.1 uncultured Lachnospiraceae bacterium | reverse complement strand
GTTTGGCACTCGCATCTGTATCTATCAGACCAGTCGCTATCTTATCCGCAGAAATCTTTGGTGGCCGCTCCCTGTTCAATTCTTCATACATCTCGATCAAAGCCCGGCCCACCGCGACCGGACAGCTGCTCCCTTTTGATGTATCGTGTTTCGTGGCAGTCCTTACGGCATATGATGGGCACGTACCAGACGAACGCAGCTGATCGACGATCGCATAGATATCGATCCCTCCTCTGGCAGAGAGTGAGATCATCCCGGACAGGCCGACCATGAAACTGTTGCAGCCGCCAGTGGAACCTTTGCTCAGATATGTCTCAAGAAGATCTCCCGTCTCCGGGTCAAAGAACGCCTCGCAATGCAATGTGCCGCAACCGGTATGTAATGTCCGTTTCCGTCCGATGCATCTGTCACTCGCTCTTATCACTTGCCCACGTCTTAGCCCTTCGGCAATATCTTTTTCCTCATCAGTCTTCGTGAGTATAGCTGTCCGTCTACATCCTTCCCGGAATATGGTCACACCTTTCAGACCGTTCTGCCAAGCATACATATAGAGATCGAACACGTCATCGATCGTAAAATCATTGGGGACATTGATCGTCGAACTGATCGAGGCGTCGATATGCTTCTGCCATACGGACTGCATGTCGATCCGTTCCCTGAAGTCGAGTTCTTTTGCCGTGACAAAATGATCCGGGAGCAAGGATACATCTGTTATCCCATGCTTCTCCATATATTCTCTTACGATCGGTGTATATACTGTATAGTATTCGTCATGTCCATGCAGCGATTCCGTCTTCCTCTGGTAAGAATGTTCGAATATCGGTTCAATCCCTCCAGAGACGCCAAGCATCGTTGAGATCGTCCCGGTCGGAGCGATCGCCAATAACTGTGAATTGCGAAGACCGTATTCTTCCACGGATCTTTTTGTTTCATGTTCGGTATTGGATTGATAGAAATCAGACTCTGCTATAGCTTCTGGTCTGTACTTTGTATAAAAACCTTTATTCCTTGCCAGTATCGATGACGCATTGATAGCTTCGTTAGCTATGACAAAACCGATGTGATCACATAACTCTATAGCTTCCCTGCTCCCATACCGTATGCCCATTTTGATCAGCATATCGGCAAGACCAAATATACCGAGTCCTATCTGACGCCAGTCCCTTACCAAGTTTCTCTGTTCCAGGAGTGGATGTAAGGGCAGCCCTTCCTCAAGCACTTCATTGAGAGCGAACACCGCGTCTCTTACCATCATCTTAAGATCGTTATATTCAAACCTTTTAGATTCTTCATTCACAAACTCAGACAGGTTGATACTCCCGAGCAGACAGCTCCCTCCGGACGGCAGAGGTTCTTCAGCACATGGATTTACACCTCCGTATTCAAAATCATCATCACAGTTGAGAAGGTTCCAATTCCTGATGCGGTCCCAGAATAAAACTCCTGGTTCTGCATAACCCCAGTTCATTTCGCAGAGGATCCCGAACACACTATAGGCATCTATCTCTTTTGTGATGACCTCGCCAGTCTCTCCCCGTGTAAACCGCAGCGTGAACATCTCATTGTTCTTTACGGCCTGCATAAACTCATCTGTGATCTTTATTGATACGTTCGCTTTATTGATCTTGTCCACATCCGATTTGATCTTTATGAACTCTTCCAGGTCCGGATGCTCGCAGGACAGACTGATCATCATGGCGCCTCTGCGTCCGTTCTGTCCGATCAGACCCGTCACCAGATCATACAATTCCATAAAAGATACCGAACCGCTCGTACTCTTTGCAGCGTTGTTGACCTTTGCACCCCTCGGAGCAAGTTTACTGATATCAATGCCGCAGCCTCCCCCGTAACTGTATGTTCTCGCCAATTTAGAAGCACACTCAAATATACTCTCGATATTATCCTCCGGGGGTGTGATCACATAGCAGTTGGACAGACTGATCTTCTTTCCCTGCTTCTCCATG
The DNA here is from genome assembly GCA_910584115.1 of uncultured Lachnospiraceae bacterium. GTDB lineage: Bacteria > Bacillota > Clostridia > Lachnospirales > Lachnospiraceae > MGBC164599. The sequence goes on along the minus strand of CAJTYN010000316.1, from coordinate 168 downwards.
CCACGGTATGAGAGTATCCTGCCTCCGAATAAGAACTTCTTTTCCTGGATTGCTTTCCTGATGGCCTGGTTCCTGCCGGATACCCTGTCGAGCCATTCCTCAAAAGTCTCGTTGTCCTGCTGGTATTTCTTATGCCAGATATCGATACCCAGCTGATTGTCTTTTCCT
>CAJTYN010000315.1 GCA_910584115.1 uncultured Lachnospiraceae bacterium | reverse complement strand
ACAGCATCCGCCATCGAACGCTGCAAGACAGTCTCCACCATACAGAAGATCCTGGGAGGCAAGTGGAAGATCGAGATCATCTACTACATCGCCTTCCAGGACGTGCATCGTTTTGGAGCGCTCCGCCGACATATCGGAGAGATCACGGAGTCGAGCCTGACGAAGCAGCTCCGGGAATTGGAGGCTGACGGTTTTATCACCCGTCATGACTTCGGTGAGATACCGCCCCGTGTGGAATATGACCTGACGGATCTGGGCCGGAGTTTTATCCCTGTTTTTGAGCACATGAAGCGGTGGGGCGATGAGTATCTATGATCGCGCGCCGGACTTTTAATACCATGGACGGCGCCACGGAGAGTTCGTCGATCCCCATGCGGGTAAATTCTTCCGTGAGCGCAAGGTCCGCGCCCAGCTCGCCGCAGATGCCGACCCATTTTCCGTGGGCATGGGCGTTTTCCGCCGTCATCTGGATCATCTTTAAGATGGCTCTGTGGTGGGGATCGTAGAAATCATCCAGCTTTGCATTCTGCCTGTCCACCGCCAATGTGTACTGGGTCAGGTCGTTGGTCCCGATGCTGAAGAAATCCACCAGCTCTGCCAGCTCGTCGCTGATCATCACAGCCGCCGGCGTCTCGATCATGATCCCCTGTTCCGGGGTCTTATAGGGGATCCCTTTTGCTTTCAGTTCCTTCTGGACTTCATCGAAGATCCTGAAGATCTGCCGGACTTCCTCTGTCGCCGTGATCATGGGGTACATGATGGAGATGTTCCCGAACATCGTCGCCCGCAGCAGCGCCCGTAATTGGGTCTTAAAGATCTCCGGCTGTTTTAAACAGATCCGGATGGCGCGATATCCCAGGGCGGGATTTTCCTCTTTCCCCAGATCCAGGTAATCCGCCTGCTTGTCCGCCCCGATATCCAGGGTGCGGATGATCACCTTTTTCCCCGCCATCATCTGCGCCACCTGCTTATATGCCTGGAACTGCTCTTCCTCCGTGGGGAGGGCATCCCTGCCGATGTAGAGAAATTCGCTGCGGAACAGGCCGATCCCTTCCGCGTCGTTTTCCAGCGCGTAGCCCACGTCGCTGACGCTGGCGATATTTGCATACAGGTGTATGCGCTTTCCGTCTGCCGTCACGCTCTCTTTCCCCTTCATATCTTCCAGGAGGCGGCGTTTTTCCTGCTCTTTTTTCATCCTCTCTTTCGCCTGGGCGCAGAGCTCCTCGTCTGGGTCAAAGGTCACGGATCCTTCAAAGCCGTCCACCACGGCCATCATCCCCGTGCGGATCTCGTCCAGATCCAGGGGCACCCCGATCAGGGCGGGGATGTTCATCATGCGGGCCAGGATCGCCGTATGGGAGTTGGTGGATCCGTGTACCGTCACGAAGCCTAGGATCTTTTCCTTGTCCATCTGTATCGTATCACTGGGACTGAGGTCGTCCGCCACGATGATCGAGGGACCCTCGGACGCATGATCCGCCTCATCTTCCCCTTCCAGGATGCGGATCAGCCGGTCGGAAATGTCTTTTATATCCGCCGCCCGGGCCTGCATGTACGCATCGTCCATGCCCGCGAACATCTCCGCGAAGTTGTCTCCGGTCACGGCAACAGCAAAGGATGCGTTGACCATCTCTGTCCGGATCATGCTGTGGATGGACTCCAGATAATCCTCATCCTCCAGCATCATCTGGTGAACTTCGAAAATGGCCGCATTGGACTCACCGACTTCTTTTAGGGCTTTCTCGTACAGTCTCTGCAGCTGTTCCTTTGCCTCGATCCCGGCCTTTTCCACGGCCTGGATCTCGGCTTTTGGATCCGTGATCTTCCTGCGCCTCACCTGTTCGTCCCGGGCCTCCCATACGGTGACCGGGCCCAGCACGATCCCTTTGTATACCGCTCTTCCCGTAAACCGCATCATGCTTTTTCCATCCTATGCAGCCGCTCGTTAAGACCGGGGTACATCTCCGCCGGGACGAATGCCCGCACGAAGATGCCTTCCGCCCGGTACGCCTCCTCAAGGAGCTCCCCGTATTTCCGGATGGACGCGATCTGCCCGCCCTGATCGTAGGGGAAGACGCCTTCCAGAAGCTCTTTGTCTTCCCGCAGGATCTCCTCCAGAACGCTCTTGAGCCGATCCAGGCCC
>CAJTYN010000314.1 GCA_910584115.1 uncultured Lachnospiraceae bacterium | reverse complement strand
GGGATCGAAAAAAAACGAAAGAGACTCGCTATGGATCCGACGGCAAAATTAAAATACTTAAAGAAAAATAGAACGCCCAGACTGCTGCCCAACGTAAGCAAGAGCATACGCTTTTTCTTATCTCTATGCCGTTCCAAGGCCAAGGCGCTCACATAAGATACAAAAGTCGTGAACATGATCAATACGATGTATTTCGGATCCCAACTCATATAGAAATAACAACTGGACAGCAGTAGAACGATCCAACGGTATCTATGGGGAATGATCCAGTATAAGAAAAATACGATCGGTAAAAAGACGGCAAACGCCATCGAATTAAATAACATATTATCTGATCCTCTCTTTTTTATCCGCTCCTATGTACGCCCGAGAGGACGGTCACAATTCGTCCAGAAACTGCGACCGCTCCATCTCCTTTTCAAACTGCCTGCGCACATGGCACAGCACCAATTCCTTCCGCGCCCGCGTCATCCCCACATAGAACAGGCGGCGCTCCTCTTCCACCTCCGCCTCCAGCTTCGCCTTTTTATAAGGGATCGTCCCCTCGTTCACATTCAAGATCCAGACCTTATCGTATTCCAAGCCTTTTACGCTGTGCAGCGTAGACAGGGTCACGCCCTGGGGTTTTTGCTCCATCCGGGCGGCCTGCTCCTTTAACTGTCTGCCGTAGTCCTCCATATGGGCTTCCCACTGGGCCATGTCCGTAAAGCCCTGCGCGCTCTCCTGAATCTGGTCTGCCAGCTCGCTCAATTCCTGGCGGTCTAAGCCCCGGATCTGGGCGTATTCTTTCAGATAGCCCTCGTAGCCGATGGCGTGGCGGATATAGTTGACCGCGGCGTAGGGCGCCATGGTGCGCATCCTTTTTAGATGGCCTTCCAGCTCATCGATCCTGTCCCACATCCACTCCCTGTCCTCGTAAAAGATCCGCAGGGTCTCCATCCGGACCTCTTTTTCGTAGACAGCCTCCCTGGATATGTAGCGATTGGGCCGGTTCATGACCCGCAAAAGATCCCGGCGCTGCATCTTCTCCCCCTGGGCCAGCAGTATGTATGCGATCAGATCCCGCGCGATCCAGTGCTCATAGAGATTCGGGAGCCTGTCCCGCATATAGAAGGGGATCTGATATTCCACCAAAAGTCCCGCCAGCTGACCGGCTTCCTGCCGGGTCCGGAAGAGCACGGCCGTCTGCCGGGGATCGCCCCCGCTCTCTGTCCATTTCTGGATCCCCTTTAACACATACAGGGACTGCTGGCGCGGGTTGTCGAACTCCAGGACCCGCACCGGGGTGCCGTCCGGATTGGGCGTGGTGATCTTCTTGACAAAACGCCTCCGGTTGTGTCCGATCATCCGCTGGGATGCCCGCAGGATCTCCCCGCTGCAGCGGTAGTTCACATCCAGGATCACCTGACGGGCCTCCGGGTAATCTTTCGTAAAATTCAGCATCAGCTCCGGCTTGGCGCCGCGGAACCGGTAGATCGACTGGTCGTCGTCCCCCACGATGAAGAGGTTGTCCGCATACCCGGCCAGCATGCGGATCGTCTGGTACTGGATGAGATTGATGTCCTGAAATTCGTCCACCAGCACATAGGGGAACCGCTGCTGCCAGCCTTTTCGGATATCCTCCCTCTGGCGCAGCAGGTCGTAGCAGTAGACCAGCATATCGTCAAAATCCAAAAGCCTCTCCTGCCTGCATCTTGTGACATATCCCGTGAAGATGTCCCGGAACGCCTGGTCGGGGCATCCTGCCGAGTGGTAATTTTCCGGCGCGATGCCGTTTCCCTTGACCAGACTGATCTCCCGGGCGATGTCTTCCTGGAAATCCCTGTCGTCCACCATGTCCGGAAGGTATTTCCCGATCAGTTGTTTCAGGAATTCCCGCCGCTGGTCTTCCCGCAGGATCTGATCCCCGCGCAGCCCGTAAGCATGTTTCAGGATGCCGAAGAAGATGCTGTGAAATGTGCCGAAGGTCACCTGACGGGCGAAGGGGTCGCCATTTTCACGAAAGCGCTCTTTCATCTCCCTGGCCGCTGCCTTTGAGAAAGTCACCACTAAGATGGACGAGGCGGGTATGTGGTGGACCTTGACCAGGTAGCGGATCCTGTTGACGATAACGGTGGTCTTTCCCGAACCGGGACCTGCCAGGACCTGCATAGGCCCTGACAGGT
>CAJTYN010000313.1 GCA_910584115.1 uncultured Lachnospiraceae bacterium | reverse complement strand
TATACCGTTCATATGGGTTACCAGTATTATATACATTTTATGGGAGAACTTCAAGCATAAGCCGGCAAGAATGCTGGCAAGATACCGGAAATGCATTATATTGACACCTGCGGCATCGGACATTATAATGGATATCGGATCGATCTTGCAACATATCTGGATACTGTATCTGGGAGGGATCACTATGTCGGCCTTTGGACCAAATATCATTGAGATCGATGATCTCGAGGCTCCTGAGCTGGATGTCTATGCCCGGCTCACGGAGCGGCAGCTCTATGATCACCACAGACCGGGCGAGGGGCTTTTTATCGCGGAGAGTCCGAAGGTGATCGAACGGGCGCTGGACGCGGGGTATATCCCCGTCTCTTTTCTCTTAGAACGAAAACACATCAATGGAGAGGCCAAGGGGATCCTCAGCCGGTGTGCGGGGATCCCTGTTTATACTGCCGCGTTTGATGTACTGACCAGACTGACCGGATTTTCACTGACCAGAGGGGCGCTGTGCGCGATGCGCCGCAGGCCCCTGCCGACGGTGGAGGAAGTCTGTGCCGGCGCGCGCCGGATCGCGGTGCTGGAAGATGTCGTGAACCCCACCAACGTAGGGGCGATCTTCCGCTCGGCGGCAGCGCTGGGTATGGATGGGGTCTTGCTGACCCCGGCATGCAGCAACCCCCTATACCGCCGGTCTGTGCGGGTCAGCATGGGGACTGTCTTTCAGATCCCGTGGACTTTTTTTGACAGAGGATCTGCCGGAAAGCCCTGGCAGGGGATTGGATCTCTGAAAAAACTCGGATTTACGACGGTCGCCATGGCCTTGAGAGCGGATCCCATCCGTATCGACCACCCGACCCTTGCGGCGGAGAAAAGACTGGCGATCGTGCTGGGGGCGGAAGGAGATGGACTCTCTCCTGCCACCATCGCGGACTGCGATCATACGGTATGCATCCCCATGGCCCATGGCGTCGATTCGCTGAATGTGGCCGCCGCCAGCGCGGTCGCCTTCTGGGCGCTGAAGATCTGAGCCTCCCTGCGGTCGCCGTGTCTTTTCACAGAAAAGCCGATGACCGCATTTTCAGTCTGCGCGTCTATGCGTCTGGCCCCGCATAGATACTATATACAAGGAGCGGGATATATTTTTTTCCCCGCTCCACGATACTAAATGAAGCATCCGAAAAGCACCAAGTTGCCATCAATCCTCTGATCGCGCTTTCAAAATAGCAGAACACTTCATCAGAAGATAACGGGGAGATATTATTATCAGAATTCTTTTGGATCGCATCATACAGATCCTCGCTAAATCCTCTTTGGGTGAGATGCTCGGATGGACCAGGCACGCATGTTCCCAGATTTAATGCATATGCCAAACAAGTCATTTCATATCCTGCGTATTCAGCAAATCTCAACTCCAGCTCCATAAAATAGATGATCCGTTCATCATAAGATGCATTTGGGTGCGTCTCTAAAAATGCAGTATGATATCGCTGCATATACGCACTCATATCCGTATGATAGCTGGCCCTTACAACATCCTCTTTCGAGTTGTAGTGGACATAGAATGATCCTTTTGCTACACCAGCAGCTCTGCAGATCTCACTTACAGTAACATTGTTGTAACCATTCTCCTTTATCAGCCGTACAGCGGTCTCAAATATTTTTTGTTTTGTTTCTGCTGCTTTTTCTCTGCGGGTTGATCTTCGCTCCATATAAGTCGCCCTCCCAAACAATATTGACAGATCATAAAGATCGATGTAATATAATGACCATAGTCACTGACTCTAGTCATTATGAGTTTACTACATTTTTAGGAGGAATACAATATGTTTATCTTTAACTTGACCTATGTCAGACCACTTTCCGAAGTAGAGCGTCTTCTTCCCGCACACATCCGATTTTTGGACGAACACTACAAAAAGCACCTTTTTATGTGCTCTGGACGTAAGATACCCAGGACAGGCGGCATCATCCTGTGCAACTGTGATAAAATGGACAGGGCAAGAGCGATCATGGAAAAAGATCCTTTTTATAAAGAGGGCATCGCACGATATGAGATCATTTCATTTACCCCCTCTAGATCTTCTGAGGCATTTCAGACTGCTCTATCAGAACATATAAGATAACAAGAGCCGCCGCAGTCCCAGGATATCCCCAGGCCTGCGGCGGCCAACACGAGAGCTGGAAAAGGGACTCGAACCCTCGACCCCTTCATT
>CAJTYN010000312.1 GCA_910584115.1 uncultured Lachnospiraceae bacterium | reverse complement strand
TCAGGGAAAGACCACCTGGCACAGGTCCCCATCAGCAAGGAGATCATGGCAAGCTGCCGCGACTCCGCCGACATAAAGCGGCTGGTCAAGGGCCTGATGATCGAGAGCTACATCGAAGACGGCTCCCAGGGCATCCACGGCCACTGCTACGGACGTTCGATCACCGACCCCTGCCTGGGATGGACGAAGACGGAACGGCTCATCCATGAGTTGGCGGAGCTCTGGTGATCGGCACATACCATTTTTCAGCGCAATGAACGGGAAGCCCTCCGCGGCTCCCCGTTCTCCACCTGATACACGATGTCGCACATTTCGATCGTTTCCAGCCGATGTGGCCTCGTCAAAGACCAACAGCTCCGGATCCATGTACAATGCCCGCGTGACACTGATCCGCTGCCTCTGCCCTCCGGAAAACCTCATCCCCCTCTCCTATCCCAGCCGTAGCACTTTTCCTCTATGCGCACAGCCACGCGATCCATCATAGGGATCTCCTGACGTTTTAGGATGACCCGCTCCATCTCCCGTAACTGCCTGCGTGTGATCCCCCTTAACGCATCATACAATTTCACAGCAGTGATATCCTCGATGACGATGCCCGCCCCCTGTGCCAGGATATCCCTGGCACCCACATTGCCGCTCAAAAGCACCGGCACGCCACAGCTCAGCGCCTCCAGGACCACATACCCGAAAGTCTCCGGACAGATACTGGGCACGACCAGAAGGTCCGTCTCTGCAAAAACCGCCTCCAGATCCATATACGTATATCTCCTACGCACCCTCATATAGGGCGACAGCTTCTTTGGCCTAAAGCAGATATCCAAACTGAACTGTTTATCGACTTTCCACAGTTCATCAAGCGCCGCCTGGAGCAAAAAAAACCTTTTGCTTCCCCCTGTGGACCCAGATAAGACAGCCGCAGCCCGTCCGCCGGGGACTTTTTCTTTCTCCTGCGGTCTTTTATATCACCGTGACTGATCCCTATGACCACATGATCGGGCAGATAAAAAAAACTCTCGTACACGGACTTGGCTACCGTGCTGGTATAATGGACCACATCCATCTTTTCCAAAAACGAATGATAATGCTCCCGCAGCATCTTATAGTCTGCCGTGCTGCTCATCTCCCATACATCCCTATCCGGCCTGCCCGACTCCTTCCCGCTCAAGACCCTATCCCTGTGATATCTTCTCATCGATCGGATGATCGGCAGGTCTTTGCATACTCTATAGACAGCCGTCTGCAAGAGTCTCATCTTGCCTACTGACAATGCCGTTTTATTACATTCTGCACAGTCGGAACAGCTCTTTGCCGAAGGGCATACCTGTCCGCCGCGTACCATGGTCACCTTCGGGCATATGGGAAAATGATCGTGTACGGTAAACACACAGCGGATCCCCAGCTTTTTAGCCGCTTCCAGGAAACTGCGGTGCATCCCCATGAGTGTATGTATGTGGAGGACATCCGGCCGGAAGTCCCTCAAAAGTTCCTCATAGACCTCCCTCCCCGCATCTTCTGTAAAAATATGGCATCGTGATATCCCCTCATCATAGGGCACAGGAAGAGGCTCATGTACTTCGAAGCTCCTGATCCCGCCGTATATTCCCTTTTTCACTGACACTTTACGGTCAAAAAACCCCATCCGTCCCGGCCACATCAAGGCTGTCTGATGACCTTCACGCTCTTGCTGCCTTAACAGATCCATACAAAATTTTGTGGACCCTCCCGTCCGATAGGGCGGGAAACCCAATGCATAATGTAATATCTTCAAGCCGTATCCCCTTTTCCCAAAAAGAGCTGTTCGTATTTCCCACAGACCATTTCTTGCGCATCCACTCATGTCCATCGGGATCGACATACAGCACTCCGCCTAAGTCTCGGATCTGTTTCTTAAAAGATCGGATAAACGGTCCGATTCTGCACACGAGCACATAAAAGATCGGGGCACTGATATTATAGATGCGTTCTGCAATGATCTATGCCCCACTGCAGTGCTTTAAGATCATAATACTGTGCGACATGGTAACAGAACTCGCTGCTCATCTTGTACCGTGTCAATTTTTCCACAAAAATCTCCAGTCTGCCGTAGCGAGCAGGTATCCCTTTACAGCCTATGATAAAACAATGCTTTCTTTTCTGACATGATCACTTTTTACACTTACCTTTTAGTGATCAGTATATATTGATCGGAGAGATTTTACAAGGATTTTATCATT
>CAJTYN010000311.1 GCA_910584115.1 uncultured Lachnospiraceae bacterium | reverse complement strand
AAAAAAAAGAAGACCACGGCCTCTCGATGGTCGTCCTGGCGGGCGGGCGCAGCAGCCGGATGGGGACGGACAAATCAGACCTGCTCTATAAGGAGCAGACTTTTCTGGAGACCCAGATCCAGAAAGGACAGAAGCTTGGCATCGACGACATCCTGATCTCCGGCTACCGGGGGCGGGCCTGCAGCGGGCGGGTGGTGCCGGACCGGTTTGTGGGAAAAGGACCGCTGGGCGGCCTGGAAGCGTGCCTTCGGCAGGCCATCCATCCCAGGTGCCTGGTCCTGAGCGTGGATACGCCGCTGGTATCCGTAGCCGCACTGCAGGGACTGATCCGGGAGGACGGACAGAGCGATGATCCGGCCACGATCCTCCAGCACGGAGAGGAGCAGGAGCCGCTGATCGGGATCTACCGGACGGATCTGGCGGATATGATGGCGGAGGCGCTTGAGAACGGCCGGGGATCCGTCTTCGCATTCCTCAAAAAAGTCGGATACAGAGTGTACCAGAGCACAGGAGCCGATCCCCAGTTCCGGAACATCAATGAACAGGCCGATTACCAGGACCTGCTGAACATCAATAATGATAGCGCGCCCGCTTCCCGATCATAAATAAGCTCGTCACCGCCGCCGCCATCGATTCCGCCGCGACGATCGAGATCCAGATCCCGTTGATCCCCCAGAAAAGGGGAAAGACCAAAACGGCCGCCACCTGGAACACCAGCGTACGCAAGAAAGAGATCAGGGCGGAGACCAGCCCGTTCCCCAGAGCCGTAAAAAAAGAAGACCCGAAAATGTTCAGCCCCGCGAACAAGAATGAAAAAGAGAAGATCCGAAATCCCTGCCGGGTCAGGTCAAAGAGGGACGGATCGTACCCCACGAAGATCATCGAGAAGGGCTGCGCCAACAGCTCGGCCAGGGCGAGCATGGCCACGGAAAAGACGCCGATGATCGTCAGGCTCTTTCGGAGGAGGCTCTTCAGTTCATCATAGTCGGCGGCGCCGAAATGGTAGCCGATCACAGGCGCAGACCCCACGGAATAACCGATGAAAGCGGCCAGAAAGACCAGGTTCACGTACATCAGGACTCCGTAAGCCGCCACGCCGTCCTCCCCCGCGTAGCGGATGAGCTGCACGTTATACAGCATGCTCACCAGGGACATGGAGATATTGGTCATCAGCTCGGAGGAGCCGTTGGTACAGGCTTTCAAAAGGGCCCCTCCGTCAAAACGGGTCCTCCTCAGGCGTAGGATGCTGGAGTTTGCGCGGCCGAAATAGAAGAGGGGGAGGATCCCGCCGACCACTTGGCTCAGCGCCGTGGCGGCCGCCGCACCGATCAGCCCCCACCGGAATACGGCCACAAAGAGGGCGTCCAGGACCATGTTCGTGACTCCCGCCGCGACGGTGACAGCAAGTCCGAGCTGGGGTCTCTCCGCCGTGGCAAAAAAGCTCTGAAATTCGAACTGCAGCGTATACGCCGGCAGCGCCAGCAAGATCACGCGCCCATAAGAGACGCATTGATCCAGCATCGTCCCCTGTGCCCCCAGCAATGCGGCGATGGGGCGGATAAAGAGGATCCCAAAAGCGGCGAGCACGATCCCGAGCGCCCCCGAGACATAGACGAACAGGGAAAACAGCCGGTCCGCCTTCTCCCTGTCGCCGGTGCCGATGGTGATCGCGATGAGCGCGCTCCCGCCGGTGCCGAACATGAATCCCACAGCACCCAGGATCATCAAGAACGGCATGATGAAATTCACCGCGGCAAAAGGTGTCTTCCCCACAAAGTTCGAGACAAAGAACCCGTCCACCACGCCGTAGATCGACGTGAAGATCATCATGATGATGGAGGGCAGTGTAAAACGCAGCAATCGTTTATGGTCAAAATGGTCAGATAATCGGATCGTCATTGTCCTCTTCCTTTCCTGATCTTTTCTAAAGTCCTTTGATCTTCTCACGGAAAGCTTCCAGGTATCTCTGGGTCAGCTCCAGATACAGATCCTGCTCCTCCTGCGTCCAGGAAGCGAAGATCTCGTTCTCGATCCGGATCAGCTGAAGGGCAGTCCCAGCGGCCACCTTCTTGCCTTTGTCCGTGAGACAGACTTTTTTCTTTTTGCCGTCGTAAGTCTCCAGGAACACGATCTCGTCCGCTTCCAGACGGCGCAGGGCGGAATTGATCGTCTGGCGGCTGATCCCGGAGAGCTTGTTGATCTCGCTGAGCAGACAG
>CAJTYN010000310.1 GCA_910584115.1 uncultured Lachnospiraceae bacterium | reverse complement strand
AATATTCTATTTTATAAAGGAGATCAGAAAGTTATGACATTTCCAGCAGAATTAAAGTATACCAGCGAGCACGTATGGGTAAAGGTTGAAGGCGACACAGCTAAATTGGGTATCACAGAATTCGCACAGGATCAGTTGGGCGACATCTTGTTTGTTGATCTTCCAGAAGCAGGCGCAACATTCTCAGCAGGTGATGTATTCACAGAGATCGAGTCCTCCAAGACAGCTTCAGAAGTGCCGATCCCGGTCAGCGGCGAGATCGTAGCAGTGAACGAAGAACTGGATGATTCACCGGAAAACATCAACGAAGATGCATATGCTGCATGGATCGTAGAAGTGAAGATGGACGATGCATCTCAGTTAGACGATCTGCTCACAGCAGAAGCATACGAAGGCGGCCTGGACGCTGAATAAAAGTCAAGGACGAAGATCAAAAGACCGATACCTTACAGGACAAGTCCTGTGGGTATCGGTCTTTTTTATCGCATAGGAAACTTCGTCCCCTATACGATAAAACCCTCCGGGGGATGCGCACTTCGCGCCAAGGAAGCAGGACTGCTGGTGCAGCCGCGCTCCGGCGCGAGAGTCTGGCTTGCCAGACTCTTTTTGTATGTCTGTCGGATACGGGGATCGATCAGATCGCGCTGTGGAGCAACTCTCCGATATCTTTCGCCATTGCCGTATGTTCTTCGCCCTGGCAGCATCTTGTGACCAGGGACATCAGATTTTCATAGGAGAAGGCGGTGCCCTCCAGTCCCTCTGCGATCCGGCGGATGAAAGCTTCGTCGTTGGCATCGGAATAGAGTGCGGCGGTCGAGATCCGGCCTTTCTCCACATTTAAGCGAAGGTCGAAATCGCCCCAGGCGAACCGGCGGTCGATCCGGTAGGAGAAGTCGATCTTCCTCCCGTAGAGCCATTGATCAGATCCGAAGAAACGCTCCGTCTCTTCCAGTTCATCCTGGATGATGGACGCGCGGTCATACGGGACTGCGGACAGGCCGTAGACAGTCTCAAAAGCTTGGACCATCTTTTCTTTCATCAGATCGATGGTCAGTTCCGGGCAGAATTCCGTCAGATTGGCCACGCGGGAGCGGACAGAGCTGACGCCTTTGGTGGCGAGCTTTGCCTTGTCCACATTTAGGTAGGCGGACATGTTCTCAGTATCTACTTTGATCAACAGTGTACCGTGGTGGTACTTGTGATCCCCGGAGGCATAGAAGGCGTTGCCCGAAAATTTCCGTCCGTCTACGGTGATGTCGTTGCGCCCTGTCTTTTCTGCCTGGATGCCCAGGCTCTTGCAGGCTTCGATGATGACCTGTAACTGTCTGTCCACATCGTAATTTTTCTTTTTGACTAAAAAGGTAAAGTTCAGATTGCCTTTATCATGAAAGACGGCCCCGCCGCCGGAAAGCCGGCGTACAGGGTGGCCGCCGTCCTCCAGCAGTTTTGTCACGCGGCATTCTTTCCACAGGTTCTGGTTCCGGCCGCAGACCACGGTCCGTTCATTTTGCCATAGGTAAAGGATGATCTCGTCTTCTCCTACGTGGTCGAATAGATATTTTTCCAACGCAAGATTGTGATAGGGGTTGAAAACAGTGCTGCATACTTGGCTGATCTTCTGGATCATAGACTTCTCCTTTGTGTTTGTTTAAATGTGTGTATAAGAAATATTATAGCAAAAGGCGGGGTAGAAAGCAGATCAATCATCAATCCCAAAGAGGAGTTCCAATTGGTCCTCGCACCAACCCAGACGGTCTTCCAGGGCTTCTATCTCGACATCCAGATCCCGGTAAGTGCCCGCTTCCAGCGATCCGCTCTTATATTGGGCTTCCAGATCATCTTCCGCATAGTCTAATTCTCGTTCGATGGAGTCGATCTCGGTCTTTAACAGACCAAACTGCTGTCCCTGTTCCTGAACGGAACCGGTGGGGGTGGTGTCTTTGATCTGCTGTTCCAGCTCGTCGATGCGTGTGGAAAAGCCGGACAGATCCGCTGTCCCCACGTCATACTGCGGTGTCTGGTCTTGTTCAGCGTTCTGGGTGTCTGCGGCCGGGGAGGTCTCCGTGGGGGCAGTCGTATCTGTGGCTGAGGAGGTCTCGGCGGGGGCAGATGTGGCTGTGGCCGGATCTTCCTGGAGGGTATCATTTTGGGTGTTATCCGGGGTTTCGTTTTGGGAAGCGGCCTGCATCTCCTTGATCTGCTGTTCCAGTTGGGTGACTTGGTCTTTTAGCTGTGCGGTCTCATCGTTGTCCTGGCCGCAGGCTGTGAAGCCCAGTGCGAGGGTGAGTGTGCCAAGGGTGAGTATCGTCCGGATCTTCATATCGGTACGACTCCTTTCTGAAA
>CAJTYN010000309.1 GCA_910584115.1 uncultured Lachnospiraceae bacterium | reverse complement strand
CATATCGCGTCTTATCACTCGTTTTCTTTCTTTTTCCAGCGCAATCGCGGCAATATCTCCTTCCGTTTTCGCGCTCGATAGGACAGCCGCAATCCTGACATAAGGCGATATTTTTATCTCCGTTATAATACCTCCAATAGAGCATTATGTTGTCATAATCTTTTACTCTCATGAATATCTCTTTGGCTCCTTCTTGTGTAAGATCCTCGTTTATCAATACTTTAAAAACGGGCATAGCGATCCAGCTTGAGTTATACTTAAAGGCTGGATTTGTATTCACTCTGAACTCTAAAAACCCTAGATCAGATAAGCGTTTCCATAGTTTATTTTTGGTCGTACCGCTGACATTTTTCAGATCCACAAGATGATATATGTCGTTTTCACAAAGCCTGACATATGGATGGTAGCGGATGATCCCGTCATCATCATACTGTCCTAGATACTTATGAGTGATCAATGCGGAAAATGCAAGTTTCCGTAGATTTTCATTTTCCAATGATCCTATATTTTCCATCTCAATACGATACAGCGTAATCTCTTTTTTCTCTTCTTCAGAAGATCCTTTTCTGTTTTTTTCCTTCGCTCGATCATATAATGTCTTTAATTCTTTTTTTGCTATCTCATCTGGGAGTCCGCAGAAATAATCCTTTGATATTTCTAAAACCTTTTCAATGATCTTTCCAGATTTATATTTTGTGTTTTTTATGAGATCCTCTATGAGCGATCCTATCTTTTGTCTTGCATAAGGATCAGTTGCGCTTATACCTTCTTTTTTGATGCAATCGATAAATTTCTCTTGGTCAAATATGAGCATTGAGCATATCCCCCTTTATGATCTTTAAAACATCCGCACCCAGTATCTCCCAGACAATATCCTTGCTTTTTGCAGCCTGCATCATATAGTTGAATGCGGCCTGCACATCCCCAGCGACCTTTATGGCTTCTCCCCTGTAAAATTCGCGGAGCAGATCCAATGTGTTGTATGCATCTTCCCTGGAATTTTTTGATCCGTCATAGGCGTCGCTCCCAGACTTTGCCATCAGTCTCTTGTGCCGCTGGTATCCTGCCAAAAGATCTTTCACTGCCTTGAGTACATCTTCATCCAACTGTGTATCCGTTACAAAGGAAAGTAACATATCCTCGCCTTCTCTTAAAGTCCGCCTTTTTACAGACTTTTCGAGATCTTCAAAATGCTTACAGATATGGTTGACGACACAATCTGTATCAATGACCGGATATGCCCTGCGATATTGCCGATACAGGCGCATCATCTCTTCTGTGGCCTCGCCATTTTTGCATGTCTCAATGAATTTTGGGAGTCGCATCCCGTATGTATACAATGCGGTTTTTCCAAAAGCCCTGTCAAGCTGCTTGATAGCATCATCAATATATCGATAAAGATACCTAAAAAAATATGGCTTCCGGTCAGGGACAGATGCGTTATGCCTATATATCCCACTCAATTCTTCATCAGTCTCGATCTTATCGCTGGAAAGATCCCGCCGCTGTACTTTCCTCGCCTGCAATGTGTCCCATTCTAGTGGAAATGTCGGACTCAACGATGTCTTTATCCGGTCGATCTCCCGGCCGATGATCTGGCCAAGCGTGATCACGCTGTCATACAGGCGATCGTAACTGTGATCACCTTCGTCGCGGTCTTCTAACATTGCATACAATGAACTTGCTTTATTTGAGATACTGCCAACTTTTGAATTTAATCCACGGATATCCGCCCCGATCATATTATCCAAAGTGATAGGGCCAAGCAGATCCGTATTACCAAG
Organism: uncultured Lachnospiraceae bacterium; assembly: GCA_910584115.1. Classification (GTDB taxonomy): domain Bacteria; phylum Bacillota; class Clostridia; order Lachnospirales; family Lachnospiraceae; genus MGBC164599. The sequence goes on along the minus strand of CAJTYN010000309.1, from coordinate 575 downwards.
ATCATAATACAAAGGCTTTGCGGTCCCGTACCCGTCACAGCCTCTTGCGATGATCCAATCGTTTGTTGAAAAGACAATATCCCCATCAAAATCACATCCACCCTGTTGTAACGCTGTCAAGTCATTAATGCTATATATGATCCCAGATCTTATATACCTAAAGAGATCATATCGTTCGGTCATGACCCGCCTTTTTGCGATCTCGTTCCTGTCGATCATCGGGCTGCGCATGAGCACGATATCTTCTGTGTGGCCCGGATCGTTCAGCCAATATTCGCTGTATACATGTCCGGGCGGGATGACCCCTTCTACTTCGACATCGGAATCACAATGCCGCCTTTCGATCCATTCGAGTTGAGCCAACGGATCCGATACGCAGAATTGATAATTTCCATGTACGAGCAACCTTCCGATCTTTGAAGCATCCATCATTTTTTGACATTCTCTCAGTATGATCGAACGTATGTGTCTATCATTTATAAAAGCTGGATTGCACTCTATGACTCGCTGGAAGAGTTTCTTCCGGTCATCGCCATCGGGTCCGTCATCCTTTACGGCCAACTGATCGAAGATCT
>CAJTYN010000308.1 GCA_910584115.1 uncultured Lachnospiraceae bacterium | reverse complement strand
CGGCCATCGCTTTTCTGGCCGCTTCTAGTGTCTCATCAATATCTTTCTCTGTATGCTCGTATGCAATAGAAATGTATGGCATCAATATCCCTTCCTTAAGCATCTCCTGACAAAACACTGTGCGATGTTCAAAAGATGGCTGTCCATCCTTTCCACATACTACAAAATTAGGAGAACACTCCACACCCTGAATGTAGAAATGATCCTGCAATGAATATTCCTTTGCTATTTCATCCAATCCGGCCACTAACCTCTTTCCCATAGACCATATATGATCTGTCACATCCAATTCCTTATATACTTGGATAGTTTCGACCAACGCACCCAAACTGCTCATCTCAGCGCCATGCGTCGTAGAAATGAGGAAGACCCTCTCTTTTCCAGGCGTCAACCCACCCAAATCCATGATTTCCCGCTTCCCGCCCAGTGCAGCCACTGAAAATCCATTCGCCATCCCTTTTCCAAATGTGACAAGATCTGGCTCCACTCCATAATATCCGCACGCCCCCTGTAGATCCCAACGGAATCCCGTTATCATCTCATCGAGGATATATACGACTCCATATTCCGTACAGAGCTTACGTACTTTCTGGAGGAAGCCATCCCTTGGTTCTTCCGTTTCGCAGGGTTCCATGATCAAAGCGGCGATCTCGCCTTCATACTGTCTGAAAAGTTCCTCCACAGAGTCAATATCATTAAAACTGAATTGCAGCGTTAAGTCCTGTATCTCTTTTGGGATGCCCGCATCCATGACGGTATCCCCGATAAACCAATCATCATACGAAAAAAAGGAATGCTCTCTGCAACGAGCTATATATTTTCTGCCCGTATAAGCTCTCGCGAGTTTGGTCGCTGCCGACGTCACCGTCGATCCATTCTTTGCAAATTTGACCATATCGACCCATGGAAAGAGAGCACACATCTCAGCTGCTGCCTCAACTTCGATCTTGGATGCTTTTGTCGCCGTATTCCCATTGTGTATCTGCCTGATCGCTGCTTTTGAAATCCTGTCATGATCATAGCCGACTGTTACAGATCTGCATGCCATCCCATAATCAATATACATGTTCCCATCTACATCCCATGTACGGACTCCCTTGCTATGTTCTATCACCTTCGGTGCATTCCCAGGAAAGACTTCATCCGTCCGGCTGTATGTATGTGCCCCAGCTGGTATGAGTGAATGCGCCATTTTTCCATATTCCTCATTTCTTCCCATGAAGATACCTCACTTTTCTATGCTGTCGATGATCCGCAATATTTCTTTGTCTTCCTTAAAGCTATATGACGGTTCCTTCCCGTCTATCGCATCAAAGAAGGCTTTTATCTCTTCCGCATATGCATATTCGTTAATAAACTCCGCATACCCTTCTTCATGAATATAAGGATCTTTCCCCGTTTTTCTCAATATTCCTGATAGGATGTCTTTCTCATATAAGGAATCAGGCGTACCGTCCCACCTGATATACAAACCTTCATTAAACACCTCCATCCTCCTTACTGCCTGCCTACTCACCACATCCACTACCATGTTCCCCACATTCCCGTTCCTATGTTCTATCTGGAGCAGATATGTATCTGGGAACTCCAGCTCAAGATCTGTGAGTTTCTTTTTTATGACATTTACATCCACTATCTTTCCAAATACTTTTTGTATCCATGGCAATTCGATTGCTAACAGTTCACGGCATCCATTTGTCCTTTTATCACTGACAAAGAAATCTTCCAAACTTTCCCACGGATGCCAATCCGGCAAGTACTGTCCAACATGGTATTGGTATGCACAAGGATTTCCATCCTGCCTGATCTTCTTCCCGATAAACTGCATCTCACTCCGATACATCGGTGTGGAAGAAAGGAACAACACTTTCTGCTCTTCCTCAGCCAGCTGGATATTCTCTTCATACAGGTCATCAACTAGATTGATTTCGGAAAAGATATGACAGCCCTTTTCTAAACACTCTCGTATAAGTTTTCCATGCGACTGTGGTGGCGTGCAGATGAACGCGCAATTACATGTCCCTATCCTCTCCAATGACTGATAACAGACTATCCCGTATTCTTGTTCAGCGGCCTCCCTCCTGCCACGGTCGATGTCCACGCCTACGATCTTCAGACCGGGATATGCTCTCTTTAATAGCCTGATCCGCCTCCTTCCCATAGAATTTAAGCCGATCACACAGACGTCCATAGATCATTTTCCTCCTGTCTTTTTTGCCTCTATAACTATAGGATACAAATATCCTAAAGAAGATAAAATTTTTTTTGCAGATTAATCTCACTTCTGACTACTTCTCTGCATTTCTGTGCTATTTTCTCCGCGGCCCTCCCATTTCCATAAGGGTTGATGATATTTCTGCATACCTGTCTCATCTCCTCGGACAATGCCGTTTTTATA
>CAJTYN010000307.1 GCA_910584115.1 uncultured Lachnospiraceae bacterium | reverse complement strand
ATTGGGAACTGTAAAAACGCTCAGTAATGATGACTACAAGATAAAAATGTATATGCATGATTTTGATTATACAAACAATGGAGTTTCAAATGGGATACAGACTATATTGGGCGGAGTCACAGGAAAGGAAGAAAGTACTGGCCTAGTGAAAAACACGTTAGATTCGGAGGGTTATCCAGTGACAGTCCAGGGTAGGTCACTCAGAGACTGGTTTAGCAGTGGAAATAAGGAAGATGACCTTGTGGATGGTCTGTTTCTGGCAGATAGATACGGTAAGGATAAAACTTTTTATTACAACAGCTATACAAATTATGCATATTTAAATGAACAGGAAGGAAAATTCAAGGTATATGATGCGATCGGTACGATATACCAGAATACAAGCATTGTGATCAACTCTGTTGACGGTAATGGTAATGTGACCCAGAAGGAAGTGGGGATCCCACGGTGCGGTTATGGTGGGAATTTCTTTCCTTACAATGATATCGCAGCGGGTCAAATGTCTTCTGTAGAGAATCATTTCAATGAGGAAGGTAAATATACAGAAAATATACAAGGGCTTTCTGATCCATACGGACAAAAAATGTATAAAACGATCGGCAGCACCGACTATCATTTCGGCATGTATCTGGAGACAAACTTTGTACAGGAAAAAGGCGGGCGCTCTGATTTTGACGGAGATGGCAAAGCGGAGCCGATGAGATATGAATTTACAGGTGACGATGACCTGTGGGTATTCATCGATGGAAAATTGGTCTTGGATATCGGTGGTGTGCATAATGCGGTAAATGGCACGATCGATTTCAGTACAGGCGAAGTGACTGTAGGGGCGTTGCGGAACGGGGAAGTTCAGTCGGATACAACGAAAAGCTATTTAAGTGATCTGTTAGGTGATCCAGCGAAAACACAGGGCAGGACGCTCAAAGACTATGAGACATATCAGTTGAAGATCTTCTATCTGGAGCGGAACGGAAATGACAGTAGCGGCGGCGGTGCCCTGCGGATGGCTTTCAATCTTCCGACCATAGGCGAGGGAGAAGTCCAGGTCAAGAAGGAGTTATCCAATACTGAGCAGGAAATGTATGCGGATACAGAGTTCAAGTTCCAGGTATGGGCCCAGAAGATGAAACCAGGATCTGATGAGAAAAATCCTGAATTTTTAGACGAGTATGAAGTTTTATCAAATACAGATGCATATAAAAATTTCGATACCACACAGAAGGTCACTTTTGATAAAGATGGGATCTTCACATTAAAACCAGGAGAGACAGCAATCTTCCCAGGGATCGTAAAGACCAGAAAATATTATGTAAAAGAGCTGGGGATCGTTCCCGATGAATATGATACGGTTTCCGTTAACGGGACTACTATCACAGGGAAAAACGAGGATGGGAATACGAGTGGTTCAGAAACGAAAGGGTATGAGGCGACAGAGGCGACAGTTTCAGACAGAAGGACAGTAGTATTTACGAATAATTGTTCGACGAAGAACAGCAGGAAACTGCAGATAACGAAAGTACTGAACGGCGCACAGGCGACGGATGCCGGACCCTTCGAGATGAAAGTATATCTGAAAAATAAGTCTGGTCAGTTGGTGCCATATGTAGGCGATTATTATCTGGTTAAGGATGGAAAATATTATCAATATGTAAATGATCAGCCACAAGAGATATCCAACAGCGGAACAAGTAAACTTGAAAAATGTGGAACGACTGAAAATGGCATCATAAAGATCGCGCCAGGATATACGGCGGAGATCATTGGATTGATAGCCGGCACAGAGTTCAAAGTGGGAGAGAAAAAGATCATCGATGAAAAAGGAGAGGAAATATATAACGCTTCTATAGCGGGAGAACAAAACACATATGCTCCCAATCCAACTGCTTCATCAGATGATCAGGAACTCAGTTGTTTATTAGCAGGATCAATAATACTTGATAAGGACGCGAAAGTCACAGTGACGAACACGCCGAAAGGGGCAGTTCAGATCCCCTATGAATGGAAGATCATCAAAAGGGGAACAGATGCCGGGACGCCAGCACTGAGTGGTGCGGAATTCAGCCTGAATAGTAAGGATGGCAAAACAGTTTATACTGGAAAGTCATCAGATAGTACAGGTGAGATAAAATGGTATACAGACAAAGATTTCATTAAAGAGATCAATGTGTCAGAGATGCCGAAACAAACGTATGTAATGAAAGAAACAAAGGCTCCGGCAAATTATATACTTACTGATAAAGAATGGCAGATAACGCTTAATGAAACTGGTATAGGTATTGCGGAGATCCGTTCAGGAACTCAAAGCACACCTATAGCTGCGACAAAAACGGATACGCAGAATGGCAAAACAATATCTGAATATACGTTTTACAACACCTGCCTCTACGAACTCCCGTCCACCGGGGGCGACGGTATCTATCGGTAT
>CAJTYN010000306.1 GCA_910584115.1 uncultured Lachnospiraceae bacterium | reverse complement strand
AGCATCGGGTGGATGATCTGAAAAGCATCTCCATTTTTGTACGGACCATACAAAAATAAAAGAGATCCTTTTATTTTTGGTCTGACTATGTTATGATCTATGCATCAGGATCTTATATTTCATACAAAGGAGTCCGGTCACATGGTGTTTTCGCTCTATATGCTCCAGGATAAATGGGATCTTCCAGGGTCCAGGCTCATCGTCAGGGCAGATAAAAGACAGTTCTTCCAATCCATCCGTCTGCTGACGGACGGGGGATCCCTAAAGGAGGACACCTTGTATTACGTGCCCTCTGATCTGACCGGTATCTCCGGCACGCTGACAGACGATCCGGGGAGCAGTTTTATCTTTTCACAAAAACCTGCCGCGCCCGACTTAAAACGTCTTTCGGGCATGGATCATGCCTGGGTGGAACAGGAGCAGGATCTGGGATGGCTGCGTGTGTTCAACCATCTTTTAGGGATCCAGGAGCTATACGGGAGAGAGGATGCCCGCCTGTCCGACGCTCTTTACGCAAAAGACCCGATCCAGTGCCTGGTAGATCTTCTGGGTGAGGTCACAGGCAACCCCGCCTATGTGGTGGACTGGAGCTTCCGGGCGGTGGCCATGGACTGGGATCCAGAGCTGCCGTACATCAGTGTCCACTGGAAAAACCTGCAAGAGCGCGGATATTTCTCCTATCAGCTCGTCTCCTCCATCCTCCAGAACGAGGAATGGCACGCGATCCGGAGACTGGTGCGCCCCGCTGTCGTGACCAGCCGAGAGTTTTCCACCCCTTTCCTGATCCACAATCTGCGGTATCGAGGCAAGATCCAGTGGCATCTGATCAGTACGGAGCTTTTTACAAAGATCACCCACGGCCACGAGGATCTGGCGGAACTGATCGGGGGGATGATCCTGGAGAAGCTCTCCTCGGATCCGCAGTATCTCACGGTGGAAGGCGGATTTCATGAGCATTTTTTCCGGGACGTCATATCCGGCGACCTGAAAGATACGGACGTGATCGCCGAACAGCTGGCACCTCTTGGCTGGGCGGTCGACGGCCTTTACTGCGTCGCGGAGACGATGGGAACGGGCGACCAGTTTTATAAGAAGGTCTCGCTCTATTGTAAGCAGATGCTCGGCGGGATGTCGCTGCTCTATGAGGGGCGCGCCCTGACAGTCTTTCCGTTGGCGCAGGCGGCAGATCTTGAGGCCATCCGACAGAAACTCTCGGATCTTCTGCAGAAATATGAGGGCCACGGCGCATTGAGCGATCCATTCCACGGTTTCCATGATCTGGAAAATTATGTGGTGCAGACGGCGCAGGCGTTGAAGATCGGCATGGAGCGTTCCAGCAGTGTACGCCTTTTTCTGTATAAAGACTATACCCTGCACCATATGTTTTCCCTCTGCGGTGAAAAGATGGATCTGCGGACGGCCTGCCATCGCGCTCTTTGGGCGCTGCGGGAGGATGACCTGTTCTCCCATGGCGACCAGCTCCACACGCTGTACGCGTATCTGCGCCATGGGCGAAATCTGGTCCAGACGGCAAAGGCCCTGGACATCCACCGGAATACGCTGGTCTACCGCCTGAAAAAGATCCAGGAGTCGACGGCCCTCGATCTTGCGGATGCGGATATCCGGTTTGACCTGCTCCTCGGCTTTGAGATCATGAAATACCTGGGGGATTTTTTATAGAAAGGGTCAGAAAAAGCGCCGGGGTATAGATGCGACCCCGGCGGTGTGATGATCAGGCCGCGTCCAGTACATCCCGAATATGCTGGATGAAGATCTCCCGGATCCCCGGATATTCCCCCAATCCTTTCAGGCAGGCTTCCACAGAAAATCCCGCCCGGCTGAACTGAGAGTACCAGGAGTCCGGGTCGTCCCCGGCCATGTCGTTGCGGGCGTGGTCCCCGGCCACGATCATGAAGGGGGCCAGATGGATCTTCTCTGGCTCAAAGCCCTGAATCAGCCGGAGCAGAGTCTCCATGGAAGGATAGGCTTCTACCGTACCCATGAAGAAATTGGCGTGGCCCATGTCTTTCATGGTGTAATCCAGCGCCGCATAGATCGCGTTGGCGTGGTGGGTGGTGCCGTGTCCCATCAGGACCAGGGCCTCATCCGCGGGGAGATGGGCAAATTCTTGGGCGATGGCTTCGATGACCTTCCGGTTGTCCTCCTCCGAGGTCAGAAGGGGCGTGCCGAAAGAGATGGATCCGAAGCGGTCGCTAAAGGCCAGGGCGTCTTCTTTCATCAGGTCGTTTTCGATGCCGTTGATTACATGGGTGGGCTGGACGATCACCTGGGTGATCCCGTCTTTGTGCATCTCTTCCATGGCCTCGGTGACGTTGTTGATGTGGATCTGGTCCCGGGTCTTTAATTTCTTTAAGATCATCTTGCTGGTCCAGGCGCGGTAGATCCGATAGTCGGGAAAAGCCTGGG
>CAJTYN010000305.1 GCA_910584115.1 uncultured Lachnospiraceae bacterium | reverse complement strand
AAGCGCAGTACAGAGATCTTTTTTCATGAGCGATGCAGGAGGACAGGGTATGAGGACGAGTGAACAGATATCGGCTTTCCTGGGACTCATCCGGGGAGCGCCGGAGGAGCATAGGATAGCACGGGAGCAGGTGTCGGACGCGGATAAGAAGGTACAGGATATCCTGCACTGGCTGGAGAATAACGAGGTACTGCCCGTCGACGGGGACGGCGCCATGCTGATCCTGGGTGTCATGGGGATGGTCCAGCGGGACAGGAGGGTCGCCAAGGACGCGGGGATCGTCCTGCATCCGGTCGCCGAGTGGGCGAAGACCCACAAGTCGACGATGGACAGCCTGGCGCAGCTGTTAGGAGCGGTGCGCAAGGCTGAGAGGATCACGGAGAAGAGGGACTACACGGACCGGACGGATATCATGAAGGTGATGCTGGGCGGGCCGGATGAGGAGGATGAGTGAATGGAGTACATCAAGATACCGATCACGCAGGAGATGAAGGATGACCTCAGAGAGTGTGAGGAAATGGTCGCCAGAGGGGGAGAGAAAGACTGTCACGACTGTTGCCTGGATGGTGGGGACTGGTACGGGTGTATGGGTGAGTATGAGTGGAGCAAGCAGAAAGGGCATTGGTGAGAGATGGCAAGGAAAAAGAAGCTGACCCCAGAGCAAGAGATACAGCAGTACCGCGAATGCCTGATGGAGGAGTATGAGCGCTGGGGCGAGATAAAGATGCATGGATGTAGCGACCCGGCACAGACAGACGGGCAGAAGATGAATTTGGTGAGGAGTCATATCATGCATTACCAGTTTAAAGTCGCGGAGATGTGTATGATAAACGGTTGGCCGTATCCGCCAGAGATCAGCCTGCCGCTCCCGCCGGAAGCCCCGGTTGGATACATGGCCAGTCTTGACCAGGTAGAGCGTGTGGAACGCCTGAGAGCTTATGGGTATGGGCCGATAACAGAATGGAGGTAGAGATGACTAATCTAGAATGGATCAAGAACATGGATGCGGAGCAGCTGGCAAGGGATATCATCGCAGCATGTGATCATTATGATTGCGCAGAGTGCCCGAAATATAGTACCTGCACTGAAGGAAAAGACGCGATGGAATGGTTAAGAGAAGAGCATGAGGAGGAAAAACGGTGACGCAGGCGGAGGAAACGAGGCGGGAAAAGGCGCGGCAGCTATGTTATAAAAAGCCCATCGTAAAAGACATAAATCTCCAGACCATCTTGGAGGAGTTACAGGAGATAACGGAGGCGTGTGATGATGTCCGCTACTTCTGGGAGACTGATGAGGATACCCTGCTCAACGCCCTTGACGGGGATGAGGATGAGGCTTATGAGTTCAAGATGATGTTTGCGGATCTCTGCGCCGAGTGTGAGCAGATGTACAGCGATATGAACAATGGATACGTCCCGGAATGCTTTGATATATTGTTCGTAGCTGTGGGCGCTGGGCAGTATGGTGGCGGATATCTGGGATATGATGTTTATGAGCAGGATTATTTCGGGATCGATCTTCCGGACAGTTTTGTGGAACGTGAAGGCATAAAGAAATTAAAGAGGATGACAAAGGACCAGATCATAGAATGTACGGCAGCATGTCTGAGGGTGCTGTACGCATATATAGGGCTCCGCTACCGATACGATAGTCTAAAAGCCGCCTTTGACATATTGAGAGAGGAAAATACGGGGTACCTCAAGATGGTCAGACGGATCGAGGAGTTATATGAGGATGCGGCAAGGGAAGGTTTTTGTGAAGGGAGCGTAGCCACGAGGGATCTTGACCGTATGCTCGATGCGTTACCGCAAGAGGCATGGATATGATAAAGGAGGCGGAAGGATGATCACGATAGAGGATATGGACAACTATTCCCGGGAAGTACGCAAGGAACAGGCCCGGGACATAAGCCGTCGGTGCAAGGAGACGGGCAACTGCGATACATGCCCAGACAAAGAGCGCGGCCAGCCCTGTCCGTATGCGGGGAACCCGCTGAACTGGAAGGTGTAGGAGGTTGTAGAGGAGGAGTGATACTGTTGGCAGTGAGCGATGATAGTTATTATAGACCGGATGAAGCGTTACACGAGTTGATGCTACAGAAAACGATAGTTGATGTTGCGGTGGATATACAGGCAACCCTCCGGATCTTGGTGGATAAAGGACTGATCACCAGGGAAGAAGTCAGTCGATACAGGGAAGAGGTGAGGGACAGCCCTAAGTATAAGCCAGTGATCGAGGAGATCCAGAGGCAGCAGGCGGGTTTCCGAGCGGCAAAGGATGATCCACGGGCACATCTGAGAGCTATCTTTGAGGCGAAGCTGAAAGGGCTTATCTGAATAAAAAGGAGCCTGGGTTTGAAGTGATGGAGGATGATTCCGATGGGAAAGAAGAGATTGAGGGATATGACCTGGGATGATTATGGGATATCGA
>CAJTYN010000304.1 GCA_910584115.1 uncultured Lachnospiraceae bacterium | reverse complement strand
GAATTCCCGGTCCACGCCTGCACCGATGTGACGGGATTCAGTTTCCTGGGGCATCTCCATGAGATGATGGGCGGACGGCTCTCCTGCGTCATCAACGTGGAAAACGTCCCGGTGATCCAGGAGGCGAAGGCCTACGCGGATGAATTCCTGCTGACGGCGGCGGGCCAGCGCAACCGGAACCATGTGGGAGAACACGTGAGCTTTGAAAACGTGCCCTTTGCCATGGAGGAAGTCCTCTTTGATCCCCAAACTTCCGGCGGGCTCCTGATCGCGGTGGCGCCGGAACAGGCGGCGGCCATGGAAGAAAAGCTGCGGGCGGCGGGACTCCCGGCCGCGATCGTGGGCGAGATCACGGAAAAGGGCGAGACAGAGATCCTATGTATCAACCGGTGATCAAGATCGCGGTGTGCGACGACGAGGCCGCCATGTGCGGCCAGATCGCCCAGATGACAGCACAGATATTGACTCGATTGGACGAACCGTTCAAGATCGACTGTTATCAGGATCCCCGCAGCCTGCTGGAACAAGCGGATCTGCTGGACCTTTTATTCCTGGATATCCAGATGCCCGGCCTGGACGGAGTGGATCTGGCGAAAAAGCTGCGGGCCCAGGAAAATCCCTGCGCGATCATCTTCGTGACGATCCTCCGTGACTGTATGCTGGACGCCTTTGAGGTGGAGGCCGTCGATTACCTGTGCAAACCGGTGGACAAAGACCGCCTTGAGCGGGCGCTGGGGCGCGTCCTGAAACACCGGAGAGAGAAGGATGCATCCGAAAAGAGCCTGTTCATCCAGACGAAGGGCTGGAGCCGTTCCGTGAAGATCCGCGACATCTATTACTGCGAAGTCATCAACCGGAAGATCTATCTGCACACGAAAGACGGCGTGATCGATCATTACGGAAGGCTCAGGGAAGTGGAAGACCAGTTAAACGGCCATCTCCTCAGATGCCACCGCAGCTATCTGGTCAATCCCCGCTACCTGCAGGAGTATAGAAACGGGCGCATCACATTGGAAAACGGGGAGGAGATCCCAGTCTCCCGGCAGTACAAGCAGGCGCTGCTGGAGGGCATGGGGCAGTATCTGCGCGGATGAGGAGGTGGAGGGCTTGATCTGGAACGGCATGTTATACTGGGATCCGCGGATGTCTGCGGCTGCAAATATGATCTTTTTGATCACTCCGATCCTCCTGGCTCTCTTCGCGGTCCCGACGGTACTGTTCTATCATCTTTGCAGATCCTGCGAGCTTCCTTTTCACCGAAAAGGGTGGCTGGCCTATATCATCCTCAACATATCCCTGACCCTGCTGGAGATGGAGTGGAAGATCTCAGGCATCGCATCTCTGCTCCCGGAGATCGCGCTGCTGGCCCTCTGCGGCGGTATCCTGCTGCGCCAGAAATGGATCCGCGCCCTGACGGCGGCGGTCCTGGCTATATCCATACAGAGCATCGGAAGCGGCGCGGTCCAATGGCTGGAATATCTGCTCTTGTGGAAGATGGGACCGCTGTTCTATACCATCCCGCCCTGCATGGACCTGTTCCGGGAGCTTTTGGTGATCCTTTTGCTCATGGTGATCCTTCATTCGATCCAGAAGACTTTCTTCGCGGGCATCTGGAAAAACGGGGAGCAGGCGCTGCCCCTGCTGGTGATCCCCGCTTTTTTTATCGCACTGGTGGAGCGGACGGTCCGGGACAGCATATACGGGGATACGATCGTGGGGAACAGCGAGCAGGGCATCCTCTTTCCTGTCGTCGACCACGGAGAGATCTTTTTCATACAGATCTTCGCCTGCGTCTGCCTCTTCCTGATCCTGGCCGCGTACCGGAAGATCACGGACGCGCTGGAGGCGCAGCAGGCCCTCCGGTCGTTCAGACAGCAGGAACAGGCGCAGAAAATTTATATACAGGAGGCTTTTTCCCGTTATGAGAAGACCCGTTCCTTCCGGCACGACATCAAGGGCCATCTGACCGTTTTAGCCGGACTGGTCCGGGCGGGCGAGAACGACGAGGCCGCGCGGTATCTGGAAAAAATGGGCCAGGTCTGCCAGGATCTCTCCTATCCCATCCAGACCGGCAATGCCGCGGTCGATGCCCTCTTAGGGAGCAAGCTCTGGGTCCTTGAACAGGAAGGCATCGCTCTTTCCTGCGCGCTGCGTCTGCCTAAAAAGTCCGGAGTCTCCGATATGGACTGGTGCATCGTTCTGGCCAACGCTCTGGACAATGCGTCTGCCGCCGCCAGATCTCTGCCGTATAAAGAACGCCACAGAGAACGCCGCATCTGTCTGACAGGCAGGAGAAAGGGCAATATCTATCTCCTGTCCATTGAAAACACCTGTGAAAGATCCATCCAGATCGTACCCGAGGACGGGATCGGACTCGCCAATATCCGGGCGGCTGTGGCCCGCTACCAGGGCACGGCCACGATCAGCGTCG
>CAJTYN010000303.1 GCA_910584115.1 uncultured Lachnospiraceae bacterium | reverse complement strand
ATAGGGGCAACTCATTTATAAACCGAAAAGACTGACAGGAAGGATCAGATATCCCAGCCTTCCTGTCAGTCTTTTTATCATATAGGAAAGTCCGTCCCCCATACGATAATAAAACCTTCCGGAAGATGCGCACTCCGCGCCTACAGCCAACAGAATATCTGTCTTCCAAAAAAAGCGTTTTAAGGGGTCCGGGGGAAATCGCAATCCCCCGGCGCTTTTGGTACTTTTCTCGCAGAAAAGTACACCTCCTCCTCTGTTTGTTGAGGGGCAGCAACACTTGGATGCTATCCGAAAAAAGATAAAACAGGTATAATCCTCTTAAAATAAAAAAGTAGGAGGGTTTATAAAAGATGAGTGAATTCAAACTGACGACAGTCGAAGAGATGGAAGCCGCCACAGAGCGCCTTCTGGAGACGGGAGCCCGGGTAGGGGCGGATTCCTGGCAGGTGCGCGTAAAACAGCAGACGCCCCACTGTAAATTCGGCGAGGAAGGGATGTGCTGCCGGATCTGTTCCATGGGGCCGTGCCGGATCACGAAGAAAGCGCCCAAGGGCATCTGCGGGTGCGACGTCCATGGGATCGTGGGGCGAAATTTCCTGCGCTTCGTAGCGGGCGGGGCCGCCACCCACTCCGACCATGGACGCGAGATCTGCCATACCCTGAGCAACGTGGCCCCCGACGGGAACTACAGAGTCAAAGACCCAGAGAAGCTGATCCGCATCGCAAAAGAATGGGATGTAGAAACAGAGAACAAAGACATCTACGAGCTGGCCCATGAGATGGCCGAGCTGGCGCTCCTGGAATACGGAAAACCCCACGGCGTTTCCAGATGGCTGAGCCGTGCGCCCGAGCATACCCAGGAGATCTGGAAGAGGGAAGAGATCGAGCCCCGCGCCATCGACCGGGAAGTATCCACAGCCATGCACATGACCCACATGGGGAACTCCTCCAAGGCGGAAGCGCTGATCAGACAGTCCCTGCGCTCCGGCATGTCCGACGGCTGGGGCGGCTCCATGTGCGGCACAGAATTTTCCGATGTGATGTTCGGCACGCCCCATGAGGTGGAGACAGAGGCCAACCTAGGCGTCATGTCAGAAGAAAATGTAAACATCGTCGTCCACGGACACGACCCGTCCCTGTCCGAGATGATCGTGGAATATTCCGAGCACCCCGACATGATCGCCTACGCCAAAGAGATGGGCGCCCAAGGGATCACCGTCTCCGGCGTCTGCTGTACCTCCAATGAAGTGGCCATGCGCCGGGGCATCCCCATGGCGGGAAATTTCCTGCAGCAGGAAAACGTGGTCCTGACCGGAGCCTGCGAAGCGATCGTGGTGGACGTACAGTGCATCTTTCCCGCGCTGGGCCCATTGAGCAAATGCTTCCACACAAAATTCATCACCACATCGCCCATCGCCCAGATGCCGGACTCAGAATTTATCCGTTTCAATTCAGCCACAGCCGGAGAGAACGCGAAACAGATCGTAAGAGCGGCCATCGAAAATTTCAAGAACAGGAAACCGGAGCTGGTACATATCCCCCAGATGAAGCAGAAAGCCTACGTAGGCTACTCCGTAGAGGAGATCGCGCGCAAACTGGACGGCGTGACCAATTCCCAGGTGGATGAGCGCGGCACCATGAAACCGCTGATCGACTGCGTAAGATCCGGCGTGCTGCGGGGAGCCGTGGCCATGGTGGGCTGCAACAACCCGAAAGTCCGTCCCGACTACGCCCACATCGAACTGATGAAAAAACTCCTGTCCAACGACATCATCCTGGTAGTCTCCGGCTGCTCCGCCCAGGCCGCTGCGAAAGCCGGACTGATGGATAAACGGGCAAAAGAATTCTGCGGCGCGGGCCTAAAACGCGTCTGCGAGCTGGCCGACATCCCGCCCGTCCTCCACATGGGTTCCTGCGTGGATATCAGCCGTATGGTCGTCCTGGCGTCCCGGATCGCCATCGACTCCGGCTGGAACATCTCCCAGATCCCGCTGGTGGGCTGCGCGCCGGAATGGATGTCCGAAAAAGCAGTCTCCATCGGCAATTACGTGGTAGCCACAGGCATCGACACATACCTGGGCGTAGAGCCATACGCCAGCGGATCCGAGCAGGTGGACGGACTGTTAAAAGGCGGGATCCGCGACTGGGTGGAAGCGGCCTACACCGTGGAACACGACATTGAGAAACTGGGTGACATGATGATCGCGCGCATTGAAGAAAAACGCGCGGCATTGGGGATATGATAGTCGGAGGTATGGACATGTTATTATTTGATACCGTTTTTAATGGAAATGATGCAGTATATGCGCTCACAGAAAAAGCTGTCAATGACGCGATCGCGCAGCACGGCGAAGAGAAAGCCGTCAGCTTTCCGGATACAGCCTATGGTCTTCCCTGCTACAACGCTGTAACAGGCACAAAGATCAAGACCCTGAAAG
>CAJTYN010000302.1 GCA_910584115.1 uncultured Lachnospiraceae bacterium | reverse complement strand
GGTGCCGGTGATGTCCGCGCCCATGGCGGAGAGGTTTTCCACCATGACGGCGATCCGGTCGGATTCTTTTACCTTCAATTCCTCTGCATTTCGGATGATCGTCTCCCCTTCGGCAAATGCGGCCATGACTGCCAGCATGGGCAGTTCGTCGATCAATGTGGGGATGATCGCGCCCTCGATGACGGTCCCTTTTAAGGAGCTGGAGCGGACCAGCAGGTCGGCGGTGGGTTCGCCGCTGTCTGACCGTTTATTTAAATACTGGATGTCTGCGCCCATGGCGCGGCAGACTTCTAACATGCCGTTGCGGGTGGGGTTGATGCCCACGTTCCTGATCAGGATCTCGGAGTGGGGGACGAGAGTCGCGGCGGCGATGAAATAGGCGGCGGAGGAGATGTCCCCCGGCACCAAGATCTCCCTGGCCACGAGCTGCGGTCCCGGCTGGATGGTCACGGCAGTCCCCTCCCGGGTCAGCCTGGCCCCGAAGTGTTCCAGCATCCGCTCCGAATGATCCCTGGAGAGCACGGGTTCCGTCACGGTGGTGGCGCCGTCCGCGTACATGCCGGCGAACAGGATACAGGATTTGACCTGGGCGGAAGCCACCGGGGTCTTGTAGTGGATGCCTTTTAGCGGCGTGCCACAGATCCTCAAGGGGGCGCAGCCGTTTCCTGAGAGGCTCTCGATCTTGGCCCCCATCTGTGAGAGCGGCTCCATGACCCGTTTCATGGGGCGTTTCTGGATGGAGGCGTCCCCGGTCAATGTGGCGGAAAAGGGCTGGGGGGCCAGGATCCCGGAGAGCAGACGGATCGTGGTCCCGCTGTTGCCCACGTCCAGAAGATCGGACGGGGCGGTCAGGCCGTGCAGGCCCTGGCCGTGTACCAGCACTTCCCCCGAGGTGTTCTGGATCTGGATGCCCATGCGCCGGAAGCATTCCATGGTGGACAGGCAGTCGGCGCCCTGCAGGAAATCGGTGATCTTTGTGGTGCCTTTTGCCAGGGCGCCCAGCATGACGGCCCGGTGGGAGATGGATTTGTCGCCGGGGATCTTCACTTCGCCCTTCAGACCGTTGGATCTTTGGATATTCATGGAAATATAAACTCCCTTCTTTCTTATCTGATGTGGATGGTGTAATTGCGTTTCTTTAGGATCTCCAGGGCTTTTTCCTGGTCGGCGCCTTCGTAAAATTCGATGCGCAGGACGCCATCCTCAAATTCCCGGTTGTGGATGATCCCGATGTTCTTGATGCTGATCTGTTCCATGGCCAGCAGCGTGGCGATCGTGGCGATCCCGCCGGGCTCGTCGGCGATGTCACAGTATAACATATGAGACTTTTTTAAGGGGCCTTCCGGCAGGATGTCGATGGAATCCCGGTAGTCCCTGGCGCCGGAGAACATGTCGTAGAGTCTTGGGGCGTCTTTTTGCTCCACCTGGCAGCGGGCCTGGATGAGCATGCGGATAAAGGCGTCCAGGGTCCGGGAGATGTTCTCCGGGTTTTCCAGGCAGATCTGCTGCCACATATCCGGGGAGGAGGAGGCGATGCGGGTGATGTCCTTGAAACCGCCTGCCGCGATCAGCTTCATGTGCTCGTCCTCCGTGTCCAGCTCCCGCACCAGATTGACCAGCGTGGCCGCCACGATGTGGGGCAGATGGCTGATCCCGGCGGTGATGTAGTCGTGCTCCTGGTGGGTCAGCACCAGCGGGATGGCCCCCAGGGAGGCGACCAGTTCCGTGTAGTCGGAGATTTTCTGTATATTGACATCCTCTGAAGGTGTCAGGATGTAGTAGGCATTTTCCAGGAGGCGTACTTTGGAATTGTCGTATCCGGTCTTCTCAGATCCCGCCATGGGATGACCGCCGATGAAACAGCTGCCCAGCCCCAGCGCGGCGGCTTCTTCGTGGATCATCCCCTTGACGCTCCCCACGTCGCTTACGATGCAGTCCGGGGAGATGTATCCTCTGAGTATCTTCATATATTGGATGTTGATGCTGACCGGCGCGCACAGGAAGATATAGTCGCAGCAGCTGAAGCGCGGGCCGACCTCTTCACAGATCTCGTCGATCACGCCCTCCTTTTTCGCAGTCTCCAGCACAGGGAGGCTCCTGTTGTATGCCAGGATGTGGCTGTCCGGGTGGAACGCCCGGATCGCTTTGGCCAGGGAACCGCCGATCAGGCCCAGGCCGATAAAACCGAAGTTCAGATCCATTTATCTTAAGTCCTTTCTTTTTTGAAAACTCTTTTCTTATTGTAATGGACAGGAGCAAAAAAGTCAAAAAAAGATCGGATCTTAAGGTTTTAGATTTCTGTGGATTTTTTTGGAGTTCAGATGTTGTGTGTATATTTGTATAAAAGGCTTGATTATAGCGCAGATTTTTAGTAAAATATGAACATATCATACTTACAGGGAGGTATTACATATGGACGTTTATAGAACTGACCGAATACGCAATGT
>CAJTYN010000301.1 GCA_910584115.1 uncultured Lachnospiraceae bacterium | reverse complement strand
GGCACCGGGGCGCTGATCGAATACAGCTATCTGGTAAAAAAGGTGGTGTTCAAGATCAGTATCCTGCCTATGGTGAAGCTGATCTCGGCGCTCTTCGTCCATGGCTTTTTTGTCCTGTTCGCCGTGATCTTGTTCAGTTGTTATGGGTATTATCCGGATCTTTACGAGCTGCAGATCTTCTATTATACACTCAGTATGTTCGTGTTCGTGCTGGGCATCTGTTATGCCACCAGCGCTGTCGTGATCTTTTTCAGGGATCTCTCCCAGATCATCACGATCGTGCTGCAGGTGGGCGTGTGGATGGTCCCGATCATGTGGAACCTGGATATCCTCCCGGCGGGATATCACTGGATGTTCAAGCTGAACCCGATGTATTACATCGTATCCGGGTACAGGGACGCGTTTTACCAAAAAGCCTGGTTCTGGCAGCATTTTGACATGACGGTCTATTTCTGGGCGGTGACGATCATCCTCTTCGGCCTGGGGACGGCTGTGTTCAAGCGTCTGAAAGTCCATTTTGCAGATGTATTATGATGCATCGAGAATACATTGATGGTACAGAGAAGGAGGAGTCATGAGCGATCTTGCTGTTCGTGTGGAACATCTGCAGAAAGTCTACAAGTTATATAATAAGCCCATGGACCGCTTAAAAGAATCCCTGGGGCTGACCAGGAAAAAGCTCTACCGGGAGCACTATGCCCTAAACGATGTGAGCTTCTCGGTCAGACAGGGGGAGACGGTGGGCATCATCGGGACCAACGGATCTGGAAAATCTACGATCTTGAAGATCATCACTGGTGTCTTGAACCAGACCTCCGGAGTGGTGGAGGTCAATGGGCGTATCTCCGCATTGCTGGAGCTGGGCGCGGGATTTAATGGGGAATATTCCGGCCTGGAGAATGTCTATCTCAACGGGACGATGATGGGTTTTTCGCGGGAGGAGATCGATCAGAGGCTGGATAGCATCCTGAAGTTCGCGGATATCGGCGATTTTATCCACCAGCCGGTCAAGACTTATTCCAGCGGTATGTTTGTGCGTCTGGCCTTCGCCGTCGCGATCAACATCGATCCCGAGATCCTGATCGTGGACGAGGCCCTCTCCGTGGGCGATGTCTTTTTTCAGGCAAAATGTTATCATAAATTCGAGGAATTCAAGGAGATGGGCAAGACCATCCTCCTGGTGAGCCACGACCTGGGCAGCGTGGGAAAATATTGTGACCGGGTGGTGCTCTTGAATCAGGGCGTGAAGGTGGACGAGGGCGACCCGAAGAGGATCGTGGATCTGTACAAAAAGATCCTGGTGGGGCAGGATGAGCCTCAGGAGGACGATTTCCAGGAGGAGCGGGTCTCCATCGCCCAAGCCGGGGAGCGTTGGAAGGATCATCTGCAGATCAATCCTCAGCTTTTGGAATATGGGGAAAAGAAGGCGGAGATCATCGACCTGGCGATCCTGGATGAAAATGGCCTGATCACCAACACGATAGACAAAGGCAGCGAGTGCCAGATCCGCATGAAAGTGCATTTCTACACGTCGGTGCAGGAGCCGATCTTCGCTTATACGATCAAAAACCATCGGGGGACGGAGATAGCCGGCACGAACACCATGTACGAGGATATCGACATACCGCCGCAGAAACCTGGGGATGAACGGGTCGTGACCTTCCGGCAGAAGGTGGATCTCCAGGGCGGGGAATACCTGCTGTCTTTGGGCTGTACGGGCTACCGGGACGGGGACTTCCATGTGTACCACAGGCTGTATGATATCTGCAATCTGACAGTCGTCTCCACCAAAAATACCGTTGGCTTTTACGATATGAATTCAAAGATCGAAGTCGAGTAGGGAGAGAGCCTTTATAGGGCCATGGATGATATGAGCGCGTACACATATATTACATTGAGAGAAAGACCGCGATCAAAGGATCAGGCAGCCAGATGGTTTCACCTTAAATGGGGGGTGCCGCAAGAAGCATATCTTGCATGTATGGGATCCTATCTTAATAGAGAGACTGAACACGGATGGTATCTCTGCTTCGATGGGGATAGATCGATCGGTGGACTGGGCGTGATCAAAAATGACTTCCATGACCGCAAAGACCTTACACCCAATGTCTGTGCGGTTTACACAGAGGAGGCATATCGCGGCAAGGGGATCGCCGGACGCTTGTTCAACATGGCTGTGGAAGATCTGAGATCAAAAGGTATGATGCCGGTCTATCTAGTCACTGACCATACGAGCTTTTATGAAAGATATGGATGGGAATTTCTGTGTATGGTCCAGGGAGATGATGGAGCCATGACTAGTGTACTGTACCGTTCATATCTGGCAAAACACCGCCGGATGATCTTTCATCGGCAAGGCGGCTGAATGAGGCGATGCGGTGGCATCGTCGATCGAAGCCAACACAGTCCGATGGAAGATCAGACAAGGTGGTCTGTCTGAATATGAACGGTACAGTACACTAG
>CAJTYN010000300.1 GCA_910584115.1 uncultured Lachnospiraceae bacterium | reverse complement strand
TCCCCTCCCCGTCCGCCCGGCTGTAGGACAGTGTGAGGGATCTGGAGGGTTTTGTCATATTCAGGTACAGGTAAAATCTCTGGATGTACATGGCTTCCCTGCGGGACGGGGACAGCTCGATCCCCTCCGCCTGGAACAAGACCCGCTCCTGCTCGGAGAGGATCCCGCCCGCTCTTTTATCCTTGGGGATCGTCTGGTCGTTCACGCCCACGAAGAAGAGGGCCTTCACGTCCTTGAGCCGGGTCCGCTCCATATCCCCCACCAGCACCTGGTCGCCGCTGGGCGGGATCAGCGCCAGTTTCGTCTCTGTCAGCCCCGCCTCCAAGAGCTTCTGGTATTGCGCGACGGTCAGTGTCTCCTCGCCCAGGATGTGGATCATCTTCTCCATCAGGCCCATCACGATGCCATAGATCTGGGCGTACTCTTTTTCCATGGCCCGCTCTCCCCGCTTTTGAAAGAGGAGCTCCCGCCGTTTTAACTTCTCCTGGGCGCGGTTTTTTACACCGAAGGCGTACAGGGCCCTGGTCAGGCTCTCCACCGTGCGGGGCTTCTCCTTACAGCATGCGGTAAAGTCTCCCACTTCGTCCAGGAACCGCCGCCGCAGACCGTTGATCGTCTCTATGTCCTCCGGCGGCATCCCTTTATACAGCCGCGTCCAGACCTCCTGCCAGCGGCGAAAACCCCGGATCTCCTCCGCCAGCACGTAGTCCTCCAGCATGTCCGCCTCTTCCATCTTAAGGCCGGACATGCCGCAGCGCAGATAGCGGAACACGCTCTCGTAAGAATAGTCGCAGCGGACGAGATCCACCACCGCCCGCAGGCATTCGATGTACGGGTTCATCCATATGGTGTGCTTCTCGTCCAGGAAGCAGGGGATGTCCATCTCCTCCATCACCTGGCGGGCAACGCTCCCATAACAGGCCAGATCCCCGGCGATCACCGCGATCTCCCCGAAACGGAAGCCTTTCTCCCGGACCAGCCGCCAGATCCGGCGGCACACTTCCTCCATCTCCTCTTTCGGATCCGCCGCCGCGAAGAGCCGGATCTCCTCCGCCTCTTTCGGATAGACCTTTTGCCGAAAACGGAAGATCTCCCGTTCCAGGAAATCCAGAGCCGGGGCCTCTCTGAAGCGGCCCTGGCCGTTCGGATATACCCACTGTTCCTGGATCTCCACTTTTCTCCTGCGCGCCATCCGGCACAGGGACGCGATCATCCTCTTGCTCATGGCAAAGAGCTGGTGCTCCGCGGTCTTTCCGTGGGGATCCTCGCCCTCCCCCAGCGTCACCGTCACCCAGATATGGGGGCACAGCTCCAGCAGCACGTCCAGCAGTTTCTCCTGCACCGGGGTAAAGCCGGTAAAGCCGTCCAGCACGATCTCACAGCTCTTGATCTTCTCCCAGCGGGGGATGCACCCGCGCAGCACATCCAGGACCTCCTCCGCCGGGATCATCTTGTCTTCCAGATATCGGCGGAATCCATCGTATAAGAGAGCGATATCCTGTAATTTCCTGGCCGTCACCTTTTTTTTCTCCCCGACGGCGCGGACCATCTCCTCTAGTTGTTCTACGGTGATGCCGTACTGCATAAACTCTGATATAAGAGACTTTATTTCCTGGACATACCCCTGATGCTTCATCTGGCCTCCCAGATAGGTGAGCCTGCGCTGTTCCTTCTGGGCGACTTTCTGCAGCACCAGGCTCTTTCCTGTCTCCTCCAGGATCTGACGGTCGTCCGCGCCCAGCTGTTCCAGCACCCGGTAGGCCAGACGCTGGAAACTGAGTACGTCGATGTTGAAGATGCCGCGGCTGGGGTGCATGTCCACCAGCTCTTTCTGCGTCTGCATGGTAAATTGCTCCGGCACCAGGACGATGTAGGTCGTCTCAGGGTGGCGGATCGAACGTGCGATGATGTTTTCATAGAGAGTATGTGATTTGCCGGAGCCTGACGCTCCTAAAACAAAATGCAGGGACATAGTCGTGATCACTCCGTTTCTAGATCATATGGATCCAAGGGACTTGGCAATATCATTTTATCATAATCTGATGATTTTTTCATAGGATATACAAAGAAAGTAGGAGGCGCATCCCATGAGTGCAAAAACAAAGATCGTCGTATTACATATGAAGGAAGTGGTCTATACCGTCGTTTTTCTGGTACTCGCCCTGCTATTGGGCGTGCTGCTCTTCCTGATGTTCGGCCCCCAGAAGGCCGGATCAGCCTCCGCCGCTGGCGATGCCCGCTACAAGCCGGGCGTATATTCTTCCACCATAGCGATCCATGAAAACACGTTCGATGTTGAAGTGACCGTTGACAGCGACCGGATCAAAGCGATCCGGCTGGTGAACTTGAGTGAGAGCACAACGGCCATGTTCCCTCTGATGGAACCCACCCTGGACGATCTGGCCAGCCAGATCTACACCACCCAGTCTCTGGATTCCATCTCATATTCTGAGGAGAACAGATAC
>CAJTYN010000299.1 GCA_910584115.1 uncultured Lachnospiraceae bacterium | reverse complement strand
TCACCGCGAAAGAGACCATTGCCTGCACCGCCTGCCGGTACTGCGTGGATGGATGTCCGCAGAAGATCGGCATCCCGGACTATTTCAAGCTGGTCAACGATGTGGATAAATTTGGTGAGCGGCAGCTCCCCCTCGCTAAGAACTATTACACCCACTACACGACCACATTGGGGATGGGAAAAGCCTCGGCCTGCGTCGGATGTGGACAGTGTGAGGAGCATTGTCCCCAGCATCTGCCGATCATTGAAGATCTCAAAAAGGTCGGCGGCCTGTTTGAAGGATAAACGCGATCAATAAGAACGCTGACCTGCCAGAAAGAAGGCAGACTGTAGACAAAGAGAGGTGCCGGAGTCAGATTCCAACACCTCTCTTTTATCGTAAGATATATCTTCTTTAAAGTATACAGATGTTCTTGGAACGGTAGTCCCCCTCGCCCCTTTCTGGCAAGGAGCCTTGCCAGTCTCTTTAAGTTCATACACGCAAAGGTAAGCCCGGCCTTCATCTCCATACACACCGATCACCGGGACCGCCCAGGCCACTGTGGAGCAGATAGAGGATCCTGGCGATCCTGGGGGACATCACCAGTATAAATATCCAGCCAGGCATCTGGTAGGCGGGCGGTGATGAGAGCATCAGTTTTTCAGTAAAGACGGTCAAAAAAGGAGAGAAAGGCAACCACGTACTGCTGGTGCAGGAGGTCCTAAAGAGCAGGGGATTTAAAAGGAAGGACGGGAAAGAGCTGAAACTGGATAAGGATTGTGATGCGCAGACAGTCTATGCTATCAGACAGTACCAGAAGGCACGTTAGAAGGTCGACCCGGGCATCTGCGGCGGCGTGGATGGTATCGCCGGGGAGAAGACCCTGCGGGATATGATCGCGCTGTAAGAGGGGCTTGTCAGATCGTGAGAGGAGTGTTATGATATGAGTATCGGGGGAGCGGTGGCAAGCCCGCCCTCCCCTGTCGTTCTTATACTGCTTTATTTTCTGAGTAGGCTCTTTACGTTTTCTTCTAAGTCGTCAAGGCTTTTTCCAGCATCCTTGATCTCTTTGATCATCAGGAGAAATCTGTAGAGCATCTTCTGTTCCGTTTCTTCTCTTGCTACTTCCGCTTGGTTCATTTCGTCCATACATTCTCCTTTCCCCGCGTGCCCGGTCATTGTCTTTCGGTCTCCCTCTTGACGATCATATGATAACACGCATTGCGTGTTATGTCAAGATGTTTCTGCGATCTTTTCCAACTTTTCGATGATAAGGATCTCCGCCCATTCGGGCGTACTCCTTTTTCCGGCTTCCCAATCCTGTAATGTTCGGACTGGGATCTTGAATTGTCTTGACATTTCCGCCTGGGACAGTCCCGCTTTTATACGGGCCATTTTTATTTTGGAATCCGTGTTCGGTCTATCCATGAGTCCACCTCCATCTATCCTACTGTTACAATAATAATACGCATTGCGTGCTGTGTCAACAGATTCTAAGATATACTCGATCCAAGATATTCATATTATCATCCTGCGGGTAAAAATAAAAACGGTGTGTGAACTTAAGAGCAGTCCATCCCAGCGTTGATCGCTGGATAGGGGCTGCTCCCTTTATCGTCTTTTGCGGTGCTTTCCGGACCGTGGATGGGGCGGTGATATGACCTCATCGGGGGTAGACGGCGACATTGCCACCCATCTGCCACCGCCGCAAATGATACCACGGGATTTTTATGGAATAAGATAAATCTACGGTTTAGAAAAAGCCCCATTTCAAGGGCTTTTGACGATCAGGAGATATTATGGGAACCGGTTTTCCATTTCGTTTGTAAGTGGTTAGACGGAGATGAATAGACGGTAACTAGCCCGATCGGCTGACCTCACCGTAAACGAGGAAGAACCCCCAAATCGTATTAGCGGTACGATCTGGGGGTTCGTTCTTTGTTGCCATGGCCTGTTCTGTTCTTTTGCCTACAGGCATTATAGCATATGCTGATCCGATCTTCAATATTCAAAAATGACCATTTCTGTACCTTTTTTCATCCTGCGGGGAATAGTCATCGGGTAAAAAACAAGGGGCAGGATCTCTTTGATCCCTCGATATCCTATAAGACCCTGATAGCTCGCAAAGCCTTTAAATATGAGCGTTTCCGCATCTTTTGTCACTATCTGGACAAAATAAAAAATGCGGAAGATGGGACTTGTACCGACCCGGGAAAACCTTGATATCTAAGGCTTTCCCGGGCTTTTATTTTTTGTTGAAACACGAAAAGGGGCAGAAAAGGGGCAGATGGTAAAAAAGGGGCAGTCATAGCAGCGCGATCTTTGAGATGCGTTCATTATCCCGTTCCTTTAGCTTTTCCGTCACATGCAGGTAGATCTCCCGTGTGATCCGGCTGTTCTCATGGCCGAGCCTGCGTGAGATCGTGTCGATACTGACACCTTGTTCCAGGAGCAGTGAGGCGTGTGTATGCCGGAGGGCATGAGGGGTGAGCTTCCGTCC
>CAJTYN010000298.1 GCA_910584115.1 uncultured Lachnospiraceae bacterium | reverse complement strand
TTATTTATTTCTTACCGGTCTTTCCTACTTTACGCCTGATCACCTCATCGACATATTTGATACCCTTGCCCTTATACGGCTCCGGCCTTCTCTTATCCCTGATCTCCGCGGCATACTGGCCGACTTTCTGTTTATCGATCCCCTCTACGGTGATCTTATTGCCGTCCACTTTGGATTCCAGTCCTTCCGGATCTTCCATCTCCACCGGATGGGAGAAGCCTAAATTCAGCACCAGCTTCTTGCCCTGTTTTGCGGCCCTGTAGCCGACGCCGTTTACTTCCAGCTCTTTCTTATAGCCTTCGCTCACGCCTGTGACCATATTCTGGATCAGCGACCTGGTCAGTCCGTGCAGGGATTTCATCCTCTTGAGATCGTTGGGGCGGGATACGATGATATGCCCGTCTTCCAGCTTGATCTCCATCTCTGTGGGGAGCGCCTGCTCCAGCGTCCCTTTTGGTCCTTTGACAGTTACATGATTATTTTCCGCGATCTCCACGGTCACCCCGGCAGGTACGGTTACCGGTAATCTTCCGATACGTGACATTCTCCTTGTCCTCCTTACTTAGATTGTCGGAAGGGGTCCCGATGGCTTCCCCTTCTGTTTTCAGTCCTTCGTGCTCTCGCCGCCTTACCAGATAAATGCCAGGACTTCGCCGCCGACGCCTTCTCTTCTGGCTTCCTTATCTGTGATCACGCCCTTGTTCGTGGAGAGGATCGCGATCCCCAGCCCGCCTAAGACCTTCGGGAGCTCGTCCCGTCCTACATAGACGCGCAGGCCCGGTTTTGAGATCCTCTTCAGGCCGGTGATGATCTTCTCGTTCTTATCTTCACCGTATTTCAGCGTGATGCGGATGGTCTTGAAGCTGCCATCCTCCACCAGATCATATTTTGCGATATAGCCCTCGTCCAGCAAGATGTTCGCGATCGCGATCTTCATCTTGGATGCGGGGACGTCTACGGTATCATGTTTTGCAATATTAGCATTGCGGATCCTTGTAAGCATATCCGCAATGGGATCACTCATTGTCATGTAAGTTTCCTCCTCATTCCTTGTTAGACTTTACATGGTCGGACGATACGTCCTGCTCTTACCAGCTGGCTTTCTTTACGCCGGGTATCTGGCCTTTATACGCCAATTCACGGAAACATATCCTGCAGATACCATATTTTCTCAGATATGCATGGGGCCGGCCGCAGATCCTGCAGCGGTTATATTCCCTGGTGGAAAATTTTGCTTTGCGCTGTTGTTTGATCTTCATTGCTTTCTTCGCCATTGATCTTCCTCCTCATCCTTAACTTGCGAACGGCATGTTAAATAACCGCAACAATTCCCTGGCCTCTTCGTCTGTATGGGCAGTCGTCACAAAGATCACGTCCATGCCCCTTACCTTGTCGATCTTGTCATACTCGATCTCAGGGAATATCAACTGTTCTTTCAGTCCCAGCGCATAATTGCCCCTGCCGTCGAAAGCATTCGGGTTCACGCCGCGGAAGTCACGCACACGAGGAAGAGCCAGGTTGATCAGACGGTCCGCAAATTCATACATCTTCTCACCGCGCAGTGTGGTCTTGCATCCGATCGGCATCCCTTCTCTTATCTTAAAGTTCGCCACTGACTTCTTTGCCTTGCAGGGGATCGCCTTCTGACCGGTGATGATCTGCATGTCTGCGATGGCAGAATCAAGGATCTTCGCGTTTTCTTTTGCTTCACCCACACCCATGTTCACAACGATCTTGTGGAGCTTCGGCACTTCCAGTACATTTTTGTATCCAAACTTCTTCATCATGGCATCCACGATCTCATTTTTATAGATATCTCCAAGCCTACTCACTTGTTCGCCCTCCTCTCTTACTGATCGATCACTTCTCCGGTCTTCTTTGCTACGCGGACTTTGCGGCCGTCTTCTAAGACCTTGAATCCGATCCTGGTCGCCTGTCCTTTGTGGACATACATCACGTTTGACATATCGATGGGGGCTTCTTTCTGGATGATCCCGCCCTGCTGGTTCGCGATGGAGGGTTTCGTGTGTTTTGTCACTTTATTCACGCCTTCTACGATGACCCTGTTCTTCTTCCTGTCCACCGCGATCACTTTGCCTTCTTTATCTTTATCTTTACCGGTAATGACTTTTACCGTGTCTCCTAACCTTATCTTTACCATTGATCGATCGCCTCCTATAATACTTCCGGAGCGAGAGAAACGATCTTCATAAAATGTTTCTCACGCAGTTCACGTGCTACCGGTCCAAAGATACGTGTGCCCCTCGGGGTCATGTCTTCTTTGATGATCACTGCAGCATTTTCATCGAACCTGATATAAGAACCGTCCGCACGGCGGGTCTTGTTCACCGTACGCACGACTACTGCCCGGACAACATCGCCTTTTTTTACAACGCCGCCTGGTGTTGCATCTTTGACAGTAGCTACGATGACATCTCCGATCCTGCCGTATCTCCTTGTGGAACCGCCCAGTACACGGATGCACAAGATCTCTTTTGCGCCTGTATTATCAGCAACCTTCAGTCTGCTCTCCTGTTGGATCATGCGGATATC
>CAJTYN010000297.1 GCA_910584115.1 uncultured Lachnospiraceae bacterium | reverse complement strand
AGAATGATACCATAGAGGATTATAATGCAGAGATACAGCAGGAGATCAAAGGCTCCTTGACCAAAGCGTTGGATGGCGCGGCAAAAGGAGCAGTAGCCGGGGCTACAGTGGGGAGTCTGATACCTGTCATCGGGCCTGTCCTAGGTGCCACAGTAGGCAGTATCCTGGGATTTTTGGGGGGTCTGGTCGAAAGATGATAGCATGTGTTCTTTGCTAGATACAGCAGATCAGATCTGGAACATTTAAGATCCGACTATTTAGATCAACGGAAGAAAAGATGCTTACATGGATATACCATATCAATTAAAAGATTACTTTGGGGACAAAAATGAAAATCGCGGAAAGATTGATCTTAGGGGTTTTTTATGATGAAGATCATGCGAAGGGTCTTTAACTGAACATGGATCTATATATTAAATCACGGGTCTTATACGGAGTATGGATCCAGAAAGGAGGAAAAATGTACTGTACGCACTGTGGAAAGACAATAAAAGAAAACATGAGATTTTGTCCTTATTGCGGAATGGATTTGATAACTTCACATACATCAGATGAAAATCTGAGAAATACACACACTTATGAGGAAAAAGATGAGCACGAAGAACATCATAATGAAACCGCCCATGTACGACAATATGATCTTGAAGGAATGCGTAGAAAGGGAAGGTTTACATTTGCACATATATATTCGAGAATCTCAATCAAAAATGAATGGATTGAAATAGTAACAAATGTGGATGATGATCTTAAACAATACAGGTTCCGAAAATCAGATGTTGCACAAATTAAGTTTCATCGACGCCCGATCAAAATAGGTCACGGTATTGCAGATACGCTGAGGATCATATTATCTATCATTATGCTTCCTTTTACGTATGGATTCTCTGTATTTGCAATTTTATTTTTTGTAAATATAATGTGTTGTAGACATATGGGATTGGTTTTAGTAAATGGAGGAAAAATAAATATCGCAATACGTCAAGATGCAGATGCCATCCCATTTCTCAGAGAATTAGGCTATCCAGAATATGATATCCAAAAACTAGAAAATAGACGGATATCTGATTCAGCATGGAATTTTCGTGAATGGTTTCTGACAGTAGCCTTTTCTGTGTTAACTGCATTCATGATCAGTATTGGTATTGAGATGTATCAGATGGACGAACAACCTATATCAGAAAAAAATCAGGAGGTCGAAGATATTGATGATCTTTCTCCATCAGATCCAGACGAAGATACACAGACAGATGGAGAGACTGTTACGATAGAGGGAATACAGTATCTCAAGATACCTGTTACCAATATCTTGCGGTATCCTGAACAATATATGGGACAATCGGTCTGTATAGAAGGGATGGCACTAGTCGTGGGGGATATCGTTTCAGTATGGAATGATGAACTTTCAGGAACTATACAGGTAGAATGTGAAGAGATGGATGGGCCGAATCTGCTAACAGGTGATCAGCTGATAGTGTATGGAAAAGTTGTAGAAGTAGTAGATGAATGGAGAGATGATGTAGCCATTCAAACGGACTTTATGACAATCGAAGAAGAATGATGACTAAATATCGGAAAAATGCCATAGTTCCGCAACACAGCCATGAAGAATGGTCAGGTACTACGCTTGGGAAATAAGGAGAAAACATGCCTCATCGGTTAACGTAATGTAGAAAACAATGATATATGGATATGCCACACCGATAAAAAACTCTTTTTTCACAATAAAAGAAAACTCTTAGGATCATACGAAAAATCTTTAACGGAAGATGGGTCAATATATTATGTCACGGATCCTATACGGAGTATGGATTCAGAAAGGAGGACGTATGTTCTGTAGTAAATGTGGTCACAAATTAGAAGACGGTTGGCGTATATGCCCAAACTGCGGGAATCCCGGAGACCGATCCGGCCATTTTAACAACACGGAGGGCCCTGGCGTCCACTCTGGATATCACTACACTGATCCAGGGTATCCCGGCCATCAAAATGAAGGGGGACATTATGTACCAAAAAATCCCTCTCGGAGTCACAGACCTTCCCCTACAGCGATCATGTGGGGGGCATTTGCAGGGATCGGCGTTCTAGGCGCAGTGATATTTGGGGGCATGAAGATATCCAGCGGCAAAGAGAATCCGGTCGATATCGTGGGGGATTATTATGTCACAGGTTGTAAGGACGTCGTTAAAGTACGCGAAGGCCCAGATGAAGACAGCACTGTCCTGACGAAGCTCTCCAACGGCGAAAAGATCTCCCTGATCGATAAAGAGGACGATGGGTACTGGAAGATCTACATAAAGGCAGAAAATATCATAGGATACATGCCGGAGCATTATCTGACAAATGAAAGGGACGCGGTGACTGAGCCAGTGACGAGATACGTAGACATAAAAGCCGGGGATACGATGACCATCCGGAGCCTGCCGGAAGAGGACGCGAACGCAGTCGGGCTCCTGGAGCGGGGGCAGAAGGTCACATTGATGGCAGATATGTCAGGCGATTTTGATTATATCTATGCAGACAAGGCCAAGACATATGGCTATGTAGAGAGTTCCGGATTATCCAGCAAGAAAGTATCCACAGCCAAGACTCCCGATCAGGCGA
>CAJTYN010000296.1 GCA_910584115.1 uncultured Lachnospiraceae bacterium | reverse complement strand
GTTCTGGCCGTCGATAACGATGAAGCGGGAGAGCGGTGCCGCCAGAGGAATCCTGAGTGCGGACACGCTATTCCAATCTATAAAGACTGGAATAATCGATTGCAGCACTTGGTTTTAGAAGGTGAAATCTGACATCAATCCATCCATTTTCGTTCCATTCACGTGATCATTTTTCTAAATTTTAATTAGGGGAAGTGCGCCCCGCCAAAAGGCGGGGGCGCATCCCAAATATCTGAAGTTTATTATTATAAGTACAGCAGTCTTTGGCTGGCGGGAAGGTGTTAGATTCAGATGATTTAGCCCACGGGCATAAGTGTTCCATCAAAAATATTAGTTAGGCCACCTGCATTTTTGTGGGTGTTTTTTTTTATGATGTCCTGGAAAAATATACGAACAGCCTTTCTGCCTGCAGGAGGACGCAGGAATCTGAGTCATAACAGCCTCACGGCTGCGGGAGCATTCTCAAAAAAAGGGGATACCGCTATTTTTAAAGAAAGAACACTCGTATACATGATATTCCGGAAGGACTATATCGGATTACGCACGGTCAGCCGTTCCCGGAAATCCCCGCATCGGTTTTATATATCCAGGGATACTTTGGAGGAGCTGGAACATAAGCCAGAGGTTATCGTCCGTGATATCCGTTCATTCGCTGTATTACGCCGGGATACCCATACAGGGACCATAGAGATAGAGGCCACCTGGCTTTCCGGTGACGAGGATCATCTGTCAGGCTACCAGGACATTATCCCCCTGCCTTATCAAAAAATAAAGGGATGTCTGTGTGCGAGTCAGCAGGGTGAGCCTGTGGTATTAAAAATGCTGTCTATGGATATTCACAGAGAGCAGCCACGGTTTGTATTCAAGAGCAGGAGGAACCTTCATGCTGTCTTAGAAAACGCTGCCATCCGGCGTAAACTGATCCGTTTCCTGCGTGACCAATTCCGGTGGCCACACGCAGAACAGATTGAGTTTTACGACGATTTTATGCCGTACAGTTTCATCTTCAAGGAAATCCGAGAGAATAAGCCCGTTATGACCGGTGGTTTGATCCTGCATGGTCAGGAGGACTTGAAGAAGGCATACTATTCCATACACACATAATAAGGAGACAACATGGATAAAGCAACAGCAGTAAAATTTAAAGATTCCGGGCGCCCGGTATGGTTCCTGGGAATATGGTCCGACCTGCCTACGAAAGCACGTATTATGGAGATCAAAGCAGAAAACGGCATTGAGTACGCTCATGTAAACTGTGTCCATGATGAAGAATACAGTGCGATCGGCCCACAAGACATTCAGTTTGAAAGACTATATCCTTCAAAAGAGGCATTACTCACCGCGATGGCTGAGAAAGAGCGGCAATATGTAGCTGAGATTAAAGCCGGGATACAGACGATGGAAGACTGCATCAGATACTTGTATGACCATCATGTTGCCAGGGGAACAGAGTATACGGACTGGTCAGCACGGAAAGCCATCCAGGATCTGGCCAGGGAACGCTGGGGGCTGGAACTTGAATAGCCTGCCTGGGGGCAGCCCGCCTTTATGGGCGGGCGCCTAGAAGGAAGATCAAATGCATAAAAATGAAAGGAGTATGATATTGGGAGAAACAATCAGAGAACTGATCATGGAGGCAGATGATGAAAGGAATTTTGACCTTATCCGTTCGGTGAAAGATATCCTGGACGAGTTTGCCCTGACCTGCAACTGTCCGTCTGATTGGCGTTGCATCGGGGCAGAGCTTGCGAAAGAGTACCCAGAGGATTCCTGGGTGTACGAGAATCTGGAACTATACAACTTTATCGATCAATAACCCTTTTTAAGAATACGGAGGTGACCATGGATAGTAACGGAAAAGGATCAGCTTTTGTGAAAGATACGAAGAGATTGGATGTCATATGCACCTGTATGGCCTACTATACAGGCAGCATTGAGGTTCCAGCAGACTATACGCTCGAAGAGGCCATCGCATACGCCAAAGAGCACATCGACGAGATTCCCATCGAGTCAGACCTGGAATATATTGGAGAAAGCGATGAGCTGGATGAAGAACATTGTGAGTTTGCGAGAAGAATATCGGAGGAAGACGAAGAATGAATAGAATGGATACTATCGCATTAGACGTGAAGCAGCAAGTACTTATTTACTTTCAGGAGAATCTCCCAAGATATACGGTACTGGACATCAGGAGACAATCTTATCATCCGGAAGACCATTATCTTTATATGGTATCAGCTAAAAAAGATGACGGCACGTATACAGTTTGGACTTGTTGGAACCAAAGTATCAAGAGCTTGAATTGTGGGCATTACGATCTGTTAAGTGAAGAATCCTGTGAAAGGATCATGGATGAATACTACTTCAGCGGGGATTCAAAATGATGGAGATCATACTGAACAATATCTGATTGACGTGTACATGCAAAACAGGTATAATATATCTATGATAAAAAATTTCGCTGATAAAGAAACGGAAAAGGTATATAATGGGTCCTTTTCCAAGAAACTGCCCCAATCCATACAGCGGGTGGCATTACGGAAACTGATCATGATCGACAATGCAGGGTGTTTAGAGGATCTGAGAGTCCCACCGGCCAATCACCTGGAAGCGCTCCAGGGAGACAGGGCCGGGCAATACAGC
>CAJTYN010000295.1 GCA_910584115.1 uncultured Lachnospiraceae bacterium | reverse complement strand
CTGAAGCCTTATGAGGCTTTTGTACTGAAAAAATAAAGACCGTCGTACGGATCACCCGCGTCCATACCGGAGGATGAACTCGGCCGCCTCGCGGACAGCGCCGCAGCCGCCTTTTGCCTTCAGGACGTGATCGGCCGCCTCTCTGACCGCGTCCGTGGCATCGGCTACCGCGATGCCTAATCCCACCGCCCGGATACACTCCAGATCGTTGCAGTCGTCGCCGATGTATGCCACCTGGGACAGGGGGATCTGTTCTCTCTCTATGATCTCCTGGAGGACGCGCTGTTTATCTTTGACGCCTTTGTACAGATACTCAAGCTGCAGCTTCTCCGCCCGGGCGACCACGATCTGGGTATCTTCCCCTGTGATCATACCGCGTTTGATCCCGGCCTCTCTCAAGAGCTGCAGACCCATCCCGTCCTTTGTGTTGAATTTCTTGAGTTCGTCGCCTTTTTCGGAATAGTACATGCCGCCGTCTGTCAGGACACCGTCACAGTCCGTGAGCACCAGCCGGATCGGATCCGTGGCGGGACGCGCCTGGCTCTCTTTCAGTTTTTTTTCCAGGAAATGTTCGATGACGATCCAGTCGGAAGGCTCATCGATCTCGTAATACGTATCCTCGGCCATCTCACAGACACCGATCTTTCCGGACAGACGGCAGCGGCTCTGCACAAACGCCTGGGCGGAGGTTATATAGAAGGCCCCGTTTTCCACCAGGTAGCCGTCGAACTCCTGCCGCCTGGGGCGATGATCCGGATCGTAGTTGACGGGACGGGCGCTCCCTGCGCCGTCCACCGTCCAGTTGAAACGTTTCTGCCGGAC
The DNA here is from genome assembly GCA_910584115.1 of uncultured Lachnospiraceae bacterium. Lineage (GTDB taxonomy): Bacteria > Bacillota > Clostridia > Lachnospirales > Lachnospiraceae > MGBC164599. The sequence continues at coordinate 1,823 of CAJTYN010000295.1, read as the reverse complement.
CACCGACAAGACACTGTCATAGCCGCCCTCCTCATAGATCCGGATCCCCTCGGCGAGATCCTCGCCTGTCAGGAGGGGGCTGGTGGCCTGGATCAAGATCATCTGCGTAAGATCCACCTTCGACACAAAATCTTCCATCGCGGATTCTGTGGACGCCGTGTCTGTGGCCGTGGCCGGATCCCTGTCCACGAACCGGATCTTTTCCGGGTGAGAAAAGTCCTCCAGGTGCTCCTCCACACATCTGCGGATGACCTCTCCGTCCGTACTGATGTAAACCTCGCTGATCGGGCCGCAGCTGCAGGCGGCCTCTATGACCCAGCATACGAGGGGCTTGCCGGCGATGGGCCGGATGTTCTTCAATCTGATGGATTTACTCCCCGCCCTCACCGGTATGAAAGCTGTGTATCTGTTCTTTGCCATGGCGTACCCCTTATTTCCTGTATTTTAGTTTATCCCGCTGGACCTGCTCGATGGGCAGGATCTCGCATGATTTGAATGTGAGCGCTTTATGGACCGCGTTCAGATTGCGCACCAGCTTGCGCACGCCGTCCGGTTCCAGGGATGCCGCGTGGTCTGTGCCCTTCCATGTCCGGTCCAGGGTGTAATGGCGTTCGATCACGTCCGCCCCCAATGTATACGCGGCTATATCCACGGATATCCCCAGATGATGGCCGGAGAAACCGATCGTCTTGACCCGTTCGCCGTAGGATTTCTGCATCCTGGTGATCTCCAGGAGGGCCACATCCTCGAAGGGCACCGGATAGCCGGATGTGCAGTTGAAGAGCACCAGATCTTTGGCCCTGTTGCTCTTTTCGAATAACTGGACGATCTTCTCTTCCTCTTCGTGGGTGGTCATGCCGAAGGACAGCTGGATCTCGCCTCCGTAGTTGTCGCAGAGCCACTGCAGCATCTCAAAATGGGTGTTGGATGCCGACGGGATCTTGATAAATCTCGGCTCCAGGGACGCGATCTCTTTTGCGCTGGTCATATCCCATACGGAGGTAGAATATGTGATCCCCGCCTCCTCACACCATTTTTTCAGCTGCGCGTGCTGATCTAAGTCCAATTCCAGGAATTCCCGGTGCGCGCCGTACGTGTCGCCGTACGAATTGGCCGGATTGGGATGGGGCGCGTTGTACTGCTCCGTGGTCAATAACTCTTTGGGACAACGTTTTTGGAATTTGATCGCGTCCGCCTTGCAGAAGACCGCGGCCGTCTGGATCAGATCTTTCGCGATCTCCATCCGTCCCATATGGTTACAGCCGGCTTCCGCGATCACATAAGGTTTTTTATACATGATTCCTCCTTCTCGTCATGGCTTTCATTTATCGTACTTTTTTCAGATCGTATGATGTACGGTCTGAGGTATTGTAGCTGGACCGCGCCGTGATCCACGCCTTGGGATCGGCCACGCTGCCGGATACATAACTGTTCGTGCTCAGGAGCGCTCTCTGGGCCTGTGTGACAGAGATCTTCTCAGGTGCCCCGTATCCTGAGCTGGTGAAACCGCGCCGGATCAGGATCGTGTTCATATACTGGGAGATCTTGTTGTTCTTGATCTTGGGGGCGATGACGCTGTGGGCCACGATGGCGAAGGTCTTGTCGTTTCCCTTGCCCGTCCCCGTGATCACGTTATTCTCGATCGTCACATTCTTCCAATTATACGGAACGATCGCTCCTTCATAGCCTTTCACGTTTTCCAGGATATTATCCTTGATCACGATGTCCTCGTGCATCATGTTGACGCCGCCGGAACCCTGGCTGTATTTATGGGTGCCTATGGCGCGGTTCATGTTCTTGAACCTGCATCCGGTGATGGTGAC
>CAJTYN010000294.1 GCA_910584115.1 uncultured Lachnospiraceae bacterium | reverse complement strand
GTTTGACCAGAATGAAGGAGATGTGCATCGTATATGCAGTTTTGAAGGTACGCGAAACGATTTAGGAGTGATCAACAGTAAGTTGGTCGCTTTTTTTATATACTACTTTAGAAAAACTTAATTTGTGTATCTAATGAAATGTGCTATAATGAACGAGTAGCCGTATACTTTTGGAAAGTGAGGAGTCTTATTATGAATGATGAGCATAATGATCATTCTGATGCTGCGGTTGAAGGCGATGAATATGAGAAGATCTGTTTCCTCTGTCGCAGGCCGGAGAGCAAAGCCGGCTCGATGATCGGTCTGCCGAACAATATCTATATCTGTACGGAATGCATGCAAAAAAGTTTTGATACCATGAGGAACAGTAATATCAATTATAATGACCTGATGAATCTACAGAATGTGAGCATGATAGATCTGTCAAATCTGCAGGATCCGATCCCTAGGAACCAGAAGGTCAAAAAGAAGGCAGAGAAGAAAGAACCGGCGAAAACGATAAATATAAAAGACATTCCGGCGCCGCATAAGATCAAAGCGCGGCTGGATGATTATGTGATCGGACAGGACCATGCGAAGAAAGTCATGGCTGTAGCAGTATATAATCATTACAAACGCGTAGCCACGGAGACCATGGACGAGATCGAGATCGAGAAATCAAATATGTTGATGATCGGGCCGACAGGATCGGGCAAAACATATCTGGTAAAGACTCTGGCGAGGCTCTTGGATGTACCTCTGGCGATCACAGATGCCACATCCCTGACAGAAGCTGGATATATCGGGGACGACATCGAGAGCGTAGTCTCGAAGCTTTTGCTGGCAGCGGACAATGACGTGGAAAAGGCAGAGCACGGGATCATCTTCATAGACGAGATCGATAAGCTGGCGAAAAAAAGGAACACGAACCAGAGGGATGTGAGCGGGGAAGCCGTACAGCAAGGACTCCTGAAATTGCTGGAGGGCAGCGATGTGGAAGTACCCGTGGGAGCCAGCAGCAAGAATGCCATGGTGCCGATGACGACAGTCAATACCAGAAATATCTTGTTTATCTGCGGAGGGGCTTTTCCAGAGTTGGAAAATATCATCAAGGAGCGGCTGAACGAACAGTCTTCCATAGGATTTAGGGCTGACTTAAAAGATAAATATGACGATGATCCAGACCTTTTGAGCAAGGTCACAGTGGACGATGTGAAGACTTTTGGGATGATCCCGGAATTTGTAGGGCGTCTCCCGATCATCTTTACATTAAACGGACTGGATAAGGATATGCTGATCCAGATACTTAGAGAACCTAAAAACGCGATCTTAAAACAATACCAGAAACTCCTGGGCCTGGATGAAGTCAAGCTGGATTTTGAAGAAGGGGCATTGGAAGCGATCGCGGACAGAGCGTTGGAGAAAAAGACGGGAGCGCGTGCCCTGCGTGCGATACTGGAAGAATATATGCTGGATATCATGTACGAGATACCAAAAGATGATAATATCGGCGAGGTCGTCATCACAAAGGAATATATCGAACAAAATGGCGGGCCGCGGATCATCCTGCGGGGGCAGCAGCCGAAGTGCATCAGCGCCCAGTAAGTCATACTCCGATGTATGGACTGTATGATAAAAAGCATATAATGAGCAGAGAAATGGTCTTGAGAGGATCATGATCTTAAGAAAGGAGATATAAAGATGATGGCAGACGATTTTTTCACGGATTTCGGAGAGACACTCCATCAGGCGGCAAAAGAATTTACGGCGAAGACAGATAGTTTTTTTGAGAGCCAGAAGATGCGCAATAAGATCAACGGGGAGCAGAGGCAGATCGATCAATGCTTAAAAGATGTGGGGAACATCATCTACAATAAATTTGTAGAGGGAGAACCACTGCATGAGGATGTGGCCGCTCTCTGTGAGGAGATCACGGAGCACAAGATGGCCATAGCGAAGATGCGGGAAGAAATGGCAAGGAAAAGAGGCGAGAAGGTCTGCGCGGCCTGTGGCGCGTCTCTGCCCCGAGAGGCCCGATTCTGCCTGCAATGCGGTGCGGAATGTGAGGAGGAGCCGGAGGAAGAGGTCGTCGAAGACCCGGAACCAGCCCCGGAAGAAAAAGAAGATCCTTTTGAAAAAGAGGAGGGATAGAAGGCCATGGTCTTTCTCTGTTTGGCTGCGGCCGTATTTGTTTTTGACTATTTTATAAAATCTCATGTGGATGCGCATTTCCCACAGGGATCTAGAAAAGAAGTGCTGGATGGAAAGATCATATTGCAAAATCACCACAACCCCCACGGGGCTTTTGGATTGTTCGAAGACAGGGAAAGACTGGGGGAGACGCTCTCAGCAGGGGCGCTGCTCAGTGTTTCCTGGGATTTTCTGCGCCTGCTCTTTTCAAAGGGACGAAAACTTGAGAAATTGGGATTGAGCCTCGCTCTGGGCGGGGGACTGAGCAACGTCTATGATAAAAAGGTCAAGGGCTATGTCAATGATTATTTTAGTTTCGGCGTGAAAAATGAGAGATTGCGCAGGATGGTCTTTAATCTAGCGGATATGTGTATCTTTCTGGGAGCGTTCTTCTATGTGACAGGGCAGGTCATATTATTGTGTGGAAAAAAGGAGAAAGGATGATCTATTGGCAGGGGAGTGGCGACAGGAGCGCCCTCCCTTGGTCTTT
>CAJTYN010000293.1 GCA_910584115.1 uncultured Lachnospiraceae bacterium | reverse complement strand
TATCACGGCCAAGGTCAGCGTGGATGAGGTCGTAACATATGACTATCGGCTCGAACTATCTCCATTATCCGTACTGAACGTGATGCCAGGGTGTACGGCAGAGATAACGGCGACGGCCTACATCAACGATGTGGGAGTCACGGACGCAGAGATCATATATCGTTCCTCTGATGACACGCTGGCGACGATCGACGCTGAAGGCGGTATCACTTACCTGGCAGATGGCAGGGTATATTTCACGGCTATCTGGGTAGGGCACGAGGATCTGGTAAAGACAACGGAGCTAGTAAATATCATATCGTCGCCAGTAGATGAGACTGTCGCGCTGCATGTGGACACAGTGGCGGAGATCTACAATGGCTTTGAAGAAGAGGTCGGATATTACGTCACGAGGGGCGGTGTGCGTGTAACGGATATCCACATCACATTCACGATCGAGAATGTGAGTACGACAGCGGTATACGCTAAGAATGTCAGGATTGTGTCGCAGACGGATAGCATCGTGACGGTCATGTCCGATGATTCAAGACTCATCGATCAGATATTTGAATTGATCGGCAGGAATACAGAGCATAATTTGGAAGATAGGCAGACCATAAAGATCAAGTCGATGTTCTGACCATAATATCACTACATAAGGGGACTCAAAAAAAAGAGTCCCTTAATTTTTACGAGATCCAAAAATGTGTCGATGACCCACAAAAAGACCATGCCCTAGATATGGCGGTCTGATGATACGGATCAGTATCATAAATTAATTATTGATACTATGGCCGACATATCAAAAGAGTGGATCAGATATTGTTGGACAAGAAAAAATGTGTTATACTATATCGCATGGGAGACCATAGAGCCAAGGCGGCTTTACCCCTCTTTTTTTACGGAGGGTATGACAGCCCTCCAGACGAAAGAAAGGAGGGCGATGCAATGGTTACATATTCGGATCTTATCCAGATAGGTATCTTCATTGTTGCCCTTGCAAATCTGATCTATCAGATCTTCAGGGACAGAAAGAAATAGCCGCCACTATTCGCAGTAGTGACGGCTGTTTGTTATGTAGCAGCTGACTACTATTGAGGGGTAGAACCGCTTCTATGGCCTTCCCTTTTTTATGTTCTAATGATACCACATCCGGCGGCAGAATACAAGGGTAAGATCTCAGGATCACGATGACTCGTGTGCCATAGGCTGATCGATGAAAAAAGGGGATCCCGTCCTTTTCTGCAATATGGCATGATGCATATCCAATGCTATCAACAGAGGCTCATCATCACGATATCACCATTATATTGCATATGCTTACAAAACAGGATGCAGTATGCCTTTGATATCGCGTATATGGCTCATATACGGATTTAAACACGTTTATGGTAATATCTTAGCCTAAACACATTTAAAACGGTTTTAGGGGTAATATAACGCATTGTATATCCTGACTCTGGCATACGGATATCTCAAAAATTAATTGATGAGACAAGAACATGCGCTAAAACGAACATATATCCGACATAGTATCATAAATTAATTTGTGATACGGGGTAATGCGTCAAAAAAACAAATATATGTTCGTATCCTCTGTATGCTCCACTCCTTTTGTCATCATTTTATCTTGTCTTTTCCTGCTTTATCACTTCCTCATTTTCATCATCCGGGATCCATTCGATCAGTTCTTCAGGCTGACATTGAAAATGTTCACATAGCTTATTTAATGTCGCAGTGTTGATATGCTCATTTCTAGCTAACTTAGCGGCTGTCACCGGACTGATGATCTCATGCAGGGCTTTCCGTCTCAGCCCGAGCCTATTTAACTTGTCATACAATCTATAAAATACGATCGCCATGTCCATCCCCCATCTCTTTCTTATCTGTAGATATCACGCTTGTTATTTATCATTATAACAGTTGGGTTTTTACATGTCAATATGAAATAAAATTACAGTTACATATACATATCATGAGCGAACCTGAACAAGGAACCAACTATCAAACATATAGGAACCATCGATTTACACACAGGAACCACCATATAATACTACAGGAACCTGAAATATTTCTCTTGACAGACCTGAAGATGCAGCGTATAATGATGGAAAACAAGGAACCAATAAATAAACATATAGGAACCATCGTAAGATAGCGATGGAACCTATAGTATATCACTAAGAGTGAGACGTATAAGGAGGTTTTTTATGGAGAGGACATTGACATTAGATATCACGGATGAGGCCGCAAAGGATATATTCGATCTTGCGGCAGCGCACGGCTCATCTGTGGGAGAGTTGATCGGGGATCTCATCAGCGATCTGACCTGTGGATGCCGCCATGACCGGAGCGGCAGGAGTGATCTGGCAGGGGATTGGTTCTCACGCTATCAGTCTGGGAAGTTCCCAAAGAGCACATTCATCAACCATTTGATCGGGCTGGAAACAGTGGATGACCTTCTGGAAGATCTGGATATCGCGGATCGCGCAGAACAGATGATCAAGACCGTGGGGTCAGGAGACATAGAGGATTATAAGATCGATCTTAAGTTTGCAACTGAGAACATCAAGTCATATTATGATGAGTATGTTGAGTATTGCCCCAAAGGTGAAGAACCGCAATCTTACGGAGATGCGGTCGCAGATTTGAGAAGATATAAAAAGACCCGTGATGCTTGGATGGGGGAGGGGGGATCGC
>CAJTYN010000292.1 GCA_910584115.1 uncultured Lachnospiraceae bacterium | reverse complement strand
AGGTCGCTTGTTTGAGGATATCAAGTCCTGGTAAGAACGGAATATAAATGTTTGAATACTGTGTTTCAGTGAAACCGCTACGTTTATCCTCGATTACATAGTCAACAATAGGGATTAAATATTTTGGCGGAATCGCTTTTAATACTCTTGCGTCTGTTGGGCTCATCTGTTTGATCACTCCAGCATAAGCTGGGTGGGCAACCATAGCATAGTCGGCATTCATCGAGTTGGCGATCAGGTTGCTGAACATTTCGCGTAATTGCTTCGATTCCACGCAATACTTTGAGTCCTCAAGAGCTTGAGCCGTCACCTGGATATTTGGTTCGATTTGTTTATCGGCGGGTATTTTGTTTATTTTGTTTGCCAATTCATGTCGTAAGCAATCGAGATTATGTGCGTATCTCATACGTCGTTTGTCAGCAATATGCGATATGCCGCCAAACACAAGATACCAAATGTCGGAGAGTGTATGCGCCGCTGTTCTTGTTGGCTCGTCGGTAAGATTTTTTATCGCGTTGTCTACAGAATCAGGAATAGCGTTTATTTCAAGATTATCTAGCATATTATTATTCCTTTCAGTTTTTCATATTTCAGCATGGCAGTGCTGATAATGCGATTATAAAGGATAAGGATGTAAAAATCAAGGTTGCAGTGTAGGAAGGGGGTGAGGACATAGAAATCAGGAGCTTAGAGATTGACTTTGACAGGGGGATCCTAAAGATCAATGGTGAGGCTATAGAAGATGAGATTGGTGCAAGAAGGGAGGAAACAAGTCACAGTGAGGAGATTTGATGTATTAAAAGGTGTCAGTGAGATAAAAGAGTTCTCCGTTATCGTATTTGGGATGGCTAAAAAGGCGGGGTCACCTGAGAAACTCGCGGAAATGCTGTCTGAAGAATTGCCAGATGCCGGGCTACAGACCATCAGATCCATAGCCCAATGCGGAGATTACCCTTTGTCTTTAGACGGGATACAAAAATGACATCCGTTAGGATTAAAGATTGACTCTACCATTACGGCGTAGATCTGGGCTTCATCATAAGAGTCGGCCATATAGATATGTTCTGTTTTGATCTCATCGATATGGCAGAGAGTAGTTTCGTTGTTTAAGTCATGGATCTCACCAGTGTTTTTGTTGAGGAGGTAACGCTTTCCATTGAATGGAAGATCATATCTGAGCATGTATATAGCTCCTTTCTATGTACTCGGTTGCGGCAACAGCCTGTGAACATAGTATAAAGGAGGATGTAGCAAAAATCAAGAGGCCAGAGTGTAGAAGGGAGGTGAGAAGATGATGGTACTTATGGCTATACACGAGGTCACGCTGATCCTTCTTTACGTAGTGGTGTTCATCGCGACTTACAAGGAGAAGAAGCACTTGGATGAGGGTGATCCGAACAGTCCTATCATAGAGCATCTCTTGGATATAAAGATATGGCTTGCCGCGTTGGTCGCCGTGGTCGCGCTCAGGTAGGAGGATGGGTATAGGAGGTGAGATGGATGGAGTATCCAAAGAAAGTCATGCGTATGACGGAGCTGGTCAAGATGGGATTTCCAGAAGAGATGCTCCGGCAGGCAGTGATGGAAAAAGATCAGACATTCGCGTGGAAGAACAACCCGAAGGCACGCAACAGCCCTTTGATGTTCGACACGACGGAGTTTGAGAAGTGGCGGCAGAGACAGGCAAAAACGACCACACAAGCCTTGCGCGGGCTTGCGGGCAGATGTGAGATAGGGAGATAAAGGGAGGAAAACAATGTACAGAGAAATAGAGCAATGTATCGGGGAGCTGCGGGTGAACCACACAGACAGGGAGATCACCAAGGTGTTCCACGTAGAAGAGCAAGGCTGATGGATGCACTGTATACCCGCAAGGGCCAGATAGGCCCTCACCGCCGCTACTATGCCGAATACAGCGACGCAGTGTCGGGCGTCCCGTCTTTTGAGCGGGTGGAGCTGATGGGACCTAGGGAACGCGGATGGAGACGTTTCAGGATGGAGGACCTGCCCGGTGGCGTGATCATGATAACAAAGATGCCCTGACCGATAAGGGAAGGAGCCAGGGCACTATCTGGAACAGCTATGCCCCTATCATACACCAGGGGGCATAGGGTTGTCAAAAGATTTTTTGAAGGAGGAGGCTATGGGCATAAAGATAACGAGGCTGGAAGCCGAGAACATAAAACGGATAAAGGCCGTGATGATCGAGCCGACAGCGAACGGGCTCACCGTGATCGGCGGCAACAACAGGCAGGGGAAGAGTTCCGTGCTGGACAGCATCGCCTGGGCACTGGGTGGCAACAAGTACCGCCCCTCAGAAGCGCAGCGGCAGGGATCCACCCTTCCCCCGAACCTGCGGGTCGTGCTGGACAACGGTTTCATCGTTGAGCGCAAGGGCAAGAACAGCAGCCTGAAGATCACGGACCCCACGGGCAAGAAGGCCGGCCAGCAGATCCTGAACGAGTCCATCGAGCAGCTGGCGCTGGACCTGCCCAAGTTCATGGGGGCCAGCGACAAGGAGAAGGCCGGTATACTGCTGCGGATCCTGGGGATCGGGGATAGACTGGCCGAGCTGGACAGGCAGGAAGCGGATCTGGTCAACGAACGGCTGACGATCGGCAGGATCGCTGACCAGAAGAAAAAGTACGCGGAGGAGATAATCCACTATCCGGACGCGCCGAGAG
>CAJTYN010000291.1 GCA_910584115.1 uncultured Lachnospiraceae bacterium | reverse complement strand
CTGCTTGCATGGCGGTGGTTGATGGTGTACCCGCCGTTCCATGCCTGGTGGTCTTATGCAGCTATATGTAACCATCCGGAAGCTGTACGGGGTAGAATCTTAAGGAGAATGAATGACAAGCGAAGAACGAAGAGAGGCACGGTATCAGAGGCGTGTGAAACGCCGTGCTGAGAAGAAGGAAAGAAGATATTCCGGCTGTGATGATTTTGACCAGGTATTTTCCTACGGGAACCTGTACCAGTCATATAAGAAATGCCGCCGGGGAGTGGCCTGGAAGGCCAGTGTGCAGAAATACATCACACAGGCCCCACTGCTCGTAAACCAGACATATGAGAGGCTCCAAAATGGCACGTTCCGGTCCAGTGGCTTTTACGAGTTTGACATAAACGAGCGCGGGAAGCTGAGGCATATCAAGTCAGTGACGATCAACGAGCGTGTAGTCCAGCGGTGCTTATGCAACTATGCTCTGGTCCCGGTCTTTGGCCGGACATTTGTCTACGATAACGGAGCTTCCATGGAACATAAGGGCTATACGTTTTCCATTAAAAGGCTGTGCCAGCATCTGAGGGAGCATTACCGGAAGCATGGGACAGATGGGTACATACTGCTGTTTGATTTCAGCAAGTTTTTTGACAATGTCTCCCATGAGGTCATAAAAAAGATCATGTTCCGGGAATTTACGGACAGGAAGATCATCGGTCTGACGATGCATTTTGTCAATATGTTCGGGGATGTGGGCCTCGGCCTGGGGAGCCAGATCAGCCAGACATTTGCCCTGGCGTCGGCGAACCGGCTGGACCACTATGTGAAAGAGATATGCCGGATCCGGGGATATGGCCGGTATATGGATGATGGGTATCTGATCCATGAGAGCAAGGCGTACCTGCAGGGATGCCTTGACGGTATACGGATGATGTGCAAGGAGCTGGGCATCACTCTGAATGAGAAGAAGACCCAGATCGTAAAGCTGACACATGGCTTTAAATACTTAAAGACACGGTTCTATCTCCTGGACACGGGCAGGATCGTCCGGAAGATCCACAAGAAGTCCATCACGAGGCAGCGGAGGAAACTGAAGAAGTTCAAGGTCCTGTTGGACAACGGAGCCATGACATACGAGGATATCTATATGTCCTGGCAGAGCTGGAAGGCATATGCCTCCACCTTTAGTGCCTGGCATACGATCCAGAGCATGGCAAGGCTTTATGACAGTCTATTCATCACCCCGTGGGCGACCATGGGGCAGGGGTAGGGATATATATGTTTATGAGCGTCCTTTATGTAAGGGGCGCTCTTTTTATCTCAGAAAGGAGAGTCATATGGAACAGTCAGGGTTAAAGATGATATTGGGGGATGGGAGCGAGATCGGGATCGTGGGGTACGCGCTCCCGCTGGCGGTCACCGTAGAGTGTGCGTCCATGTCTGAGGTGTTGGGGATCTGGGAGAGGCTGCACACGGGAGCGTGCATGTCAAAGGTCCAGATCATGCGCGATAGTCCAGATCATGTGGGACAGTACAGGTCCTGTGTGACGCATCTTGGAGTGGAGTCAGACGGGTTGCAGGTCATCGAGAACGGCGACGGTCCACTGACAGTCCATTTTTATCTGCGGGACAGCGGCGGGCAGGCGGTATCGGGAGATGATGAGTACACCCAGGCGGCGAGGATCCTGTTAGGAGAGGAGGAGTGATCATGGGAGATATCGTAGAGAGGGCACGTGTGCTCAGAAAGAGGATCGAGAGCCTCGTGGAGGAGCATGTCGATGACCGGGACGCGGCGGAGTGCGCGGAGCTCTTCCCGGCATGGGACGGGAATGGCAAGGGGTACAAGACTGGGGAGCGCGTGAGGTATGCAGGGGTCGTCTATAAGGTCCTGCAAGACCATACGTCAGAGCCCGGATGGAACCCTGAACGTGCGGCATCCCTGTTCACGAAGGCGCTCATCTTCGATCCGGACGTCATCCCTGTGTGGGAGCAGCCGGGGAGCGAGAACGCTTACATGGCCGGGGACAGGGTGCATCATCCGGCGGAGGATGGGCCGGTGTATGAGTCCGTCATCGACAACAATGTCTGGTCCCCGGTCGACTATCCGGAAGGCTGGAAAAAAGTATGAAAGGGGTGATCATATGGAAAACGGGATTTCAAGGGCAGAGCACGAGGCTTTCGCTGAGCTCATGAGATCTGAGAACGCGCGTCTCAAAGAGGAGGACGCAAGGCAGAATAAACGGCTGAGTTCATTAGAAACGGCCATACAGCAGATCAATGCGCTCACCATATCGGTGGAGCGCCTTGCCGCCAGCGTGGAAGCGATGGCGAAAGAGCAGCTGGAGATCAACAAGAGTATCGAGAAGCAGGGGGAACGCATAGGTTCCCTGGAGAGCCGGGACGGAGATATGTGGCGTAAAGCCATGGCATATCTAGCCACGGCGCTCATTGGGGCGGTCGTCGGGTATGTATCTAAGCAGATCGGTATGTAGAGGAGGAGAGGATTATGAAGAACATCAACTGGAAGAGGAAACTGACGAGTAGGAAATTATGAGTATCCATCTGTGGTTTTGTATCCCTGCTGGTCGTGGCAGCAGGCGGGACAGAGAGCGAGGCAGCCCAGGTATCGGCTATCATCATGGCGGGTGCGACAGTGGTCGGATATGTCATCGGTGAAGGGCTGGCAGATGCAGCCAACAGCACCCCGGAGGGTGAGTGAT
>CAJTYN010000290.1 GCA_910584115.1 uncultured Lachnospiraceae bacterium | reverse complement strand
GCCTGGCCGAGGAATGCTGCATCAGCAGCAGACAACTGGAACGGGCCTTCCACGAATACATCGGCCTCACGCCAAAGAAACTCAGCAGCCTCATCCGCTATCAATGCCTCTGGAATGAGCTCCTGCGAGATCCCAGCCTCAGCATCGCGGATGCCGCCTACAGATATGGCTACGCCGATCAGCCCCACCTCCTGCGGGAGTTCAAGCGTTATCACACGATGGATATCAGGCAGGCTATCCTGCATGCCCGCCGCGATGTCGGAAATATACAAGACACGCCCAAGCTCCTGTGATACGCTGGATAGAAAATACATTGAAAGGGATGATACCATGAAATACTGCAACACACTGATCGCCGTAAAAGATATGCCCGCAGCGCTGAGATTTTACAAGGATCTATTTGACCAGGAAGTCATCACCGACCTGGGATGGTGTAAAGTCCTCTCCTGCGGACTGACCTTACAGGAGCATTTTGATGAGATCGCGGGATTTCCGGCGGAGTCGATGAGATACCGCTCCAATACCATGGAACTCTATTTTGAGACGGAAGACTTTGACGCTTTCCAGACACTCCTGGATGCCCACCCGGAAGTCGAACGCCTCCACGAGGCCCGGGAATTTCCATGGCTCCAGCGGGGGATCCGTCTCTTCGACCCGGACGGCCATCTGATCGAAGTCTCGGAGAGTATGTACACCGTGGCCTGCCGTCAGTTCGATGCGGGAAAAGATCCCGAGGAGACTGCCGCACTGATCCAGCATCCGCTGCCCGTCGTCCAGGCATGGCACGCCCGATACCAGGAAGCCTCCCGCCGCCTGCATATGAGCGTCTGCGGCACCGACTGCAGCGTCTGCGCCTGTTACGGCGAACTGTGTCCGGGCTGTCACGCATGCAGCGGAAAAGTCTTCCACGCACCCGAAGGATCTGCATGTGCCATCTATGACTGTGTAGTCAACACCAAGGGCCTGAAAGACTGCGGAGCATGCAGCGCGCTCCCCTGCCCCATCTGGATGCAGACAAGGGATCCCAGCTTCTCCGATGCGGAATTTGAAAAAAACATCAGGACACGCATCCAGACATTAAAAAGCAGCAAAGACTGACCTTGCACCCCCTCTTTTTTCCCGTGTAAAGTAGACGGATCCGCCCGTCTATGGTATACTATGACATATCAAAAAAGGAGGGGGAAAAATGTCTGACCGACCGACCAACCAACCCAGTTTAAAAGGCACGAAGATACGCACTGCCAATTATCTCATGATCTTTGCCGCGTGTATATTATATGTATTTATCCTGTATGGGATGTTCCAGATCTCGCAGCGATACGATGTCCTGATCCGAGAGACAGAAGACTACATAGGCTGTCAGGGATCGGCTGCGGACATCATGGAAGGTTCCAATATCCTCACCGAACAGGTGCGCCTTTACGCTGTGACCGCTGACCTTTCCTACGCCGAGGCTTATTTTCAGGAAGCAAACGTGGATAAAAGGAGGGAATCCGCCCTGGAATCCCTGGAGACCCTGGACGGCTATAAAAAAGACAGCGACACAGCCAGATACCTGCAGCTGGCGCTGGATCATTCCAATGAATTGATGGAGACAGAACTCTATTCCATGCGGCTGGCCTCCGAAGCAAAAAAATACGACATGGACGAGCTCCCCGAGGAGATCCAGAACGTGCAGCTGTCCGCCGAAGACCATGCCCTGGATGAGGAAGCTAAGATAAAAAAGGCACAGGATCTGGTCTTTGGCCCGGCGTACCGGGATGCAAAGACCCAGATCTCCGATGATATCTCCTACTCGCTCTCCAGCATCATGGACAAGACCCGGATCAAACAGGAGCACAGCGCCGCAGAGCTGGAAAAACAACTGAATATGCAGCGCATAGAGATCAGTATCCTCTTCGTCATGAACGTGGCCATCTTCTTTTTCATCACGATCTTGATCGTAAAACCGCTGCAGGTCTATATCCGCTGCATCAAGGACAACAAAGCACTGGAGATCACCGGTGCTTACGAATTTAAGTATCTGGCGCTGACCTACAACGACATCTATGAACTGAACGCCGCCAACGAGAGCATGCTCCGGGAGAAAGCCGAGCAGGACGCGCTGACCGGGATCATGAATCGCGGCGCTTTCGAGCAGCTGCGCAGCAAGCTGACTGCGCAGATGGTGCCTCTCGCTCTCCTGCTCATCGATGTGGATAATTTCAAGACGATCAACGACACATACGGACATGAGATGGGCGACCGTGCACTGAAAAAAGTGGCAGACCTGCTGATGCACACGTTCCGGGTGAGCGACCATCCGGCGCGGATCGGCGGCGATGAGTTTGCCGTTATCATGACTGAGATCGATCAGCATTCCCAGCCGATCATCGCCCAAAAAGCCGAGGAGATGAACAAGATCCTCCTGAAAGGCGAGAACGGCCTGCCGAAATTCTCTCTCAGCATCGGGATCGCGTTCTCTGAACACGGATTTGACGACGGCCTCTATAAGAGAGCCGACGAAGCCTTGTATAAGGTAAAAGAAGCCGGGCGCTGCGGATATGGATTTTACGAGGGTACGCAAGAATAGATCTTTGGATCCCTTACTTTTTGTTGATGGATCTTGCCGTTCTGGTATATAATAGTGCATGGAACAAGATCATCTATATTTTCAGAAAGGAGTCGTACCGATATGAAGATCCGGACGATACTCACCCTTGGCAC
>CAJTYN010000289.1 GCA_910584115.1 uncultured Lachnospiraceae bacterium | reverse complement strand
TCCCAAAGTATACCACACCTCCTGCGGATAGCAAGCATTTTCCTTAATCGTCCGGAATGATCCACCGCTCCCCGTCAAAGTCCTCAAACTTCTCGCTGGTCACGTTCTGTTCATAATACACCGCCATGATCCGTTTGATATCCTCGCTCCCTGCCCGGCTGGCGGAAAAACCCTGTTCCTTTAAGGACTTTTCAATACGGTCCAGGTAGGAGAACACCTCCGTCCCCTTCTCGTTGTGGAGCCGGATGATGATCAGGAATTCCCTGGCTGTGGCCATCTGCACCTGGATCCGGTCCAGAAAGTTCTGGTCTCGCTCAAGCAGTTTCCGGACCACCGGGTTCCGCTCCTCCTCCGCCCGCTTCCGAAGGAAGCTCTTGTTTTCCTCAAAGTTCTCCCTGCTGTTTAAGCACAGCATCTCGATCTCCGCCACGCCCTTTAACACATTCATCAGCGCATACACCCTGGCCCCCACGCTGGAATCGGACAGCACCGACAGATTGGTAGGCCGGATCATGAAATACACCAGATCGTCCCCGTCATAAGTCTCCAGGCTGTAGTCGCTGACCGCCTTCGTGTTGATGAGCTGGCGGGTGGAGAGCTTCTGTTCCCTTTCCCTTTTTTCTTTTCTGCTCATTGGTGAAACCTCCATTCAAAAAATTGCTGCCGGAAGAAGAACGCTCCGGCATAGCAGAGGAAATCCAGGATACTGGTATCCTCAAAGCGGATCGTCAGAAACGCATAAACTGCCGTCAGGATCGCCGGAATAATGATCCCCGTCTGGGTCAGCGCCAGGACAGAGAGAAGGACACCAACGCCTACGATGGCGAGGTCCTTAAGCTGCCACAGCCACATGGTCGCCTTTGCTTTCAAATGGTCCGGATAAATATACATCACGCTCTCCCCTTTCTTAACATAGCTTTATCTCCTCCATCCCTGAAATCTCTTCCTCATATTTTTCCTGCACTTTCTGTTCCATGACCGGAAGGATACAGGAGGACGGCACCCTCCGTATGGGGATCCCCAGTCTCTCCGCCTCCGCTTTCTCTGCACGCATCCCCGCGGACATCCTCTCCCCGCACAGCCAGAACTCGTCACAGGCAGCCAAAACCCGCCGTCCCATCCTAAGTCCCGCCTCCCTCTCCTGCGGCACCCCATCATCCAGGAACTGCGGGTACAGCAGATGGACCGCCACCGGCGTGCATCCCTGTGTGGCAGCATACCGGCAGGCTTCCTTCGCAAAGGCCACATTTCTTTCCACATCCCCTGCGTAGGGGGATGCGATATAGACCAGCCTGCTCTCTGTCATCTCGTCACCACCTTTACCACGGTCCTGGTCATGTTGATGGCGCTCTGGGCCGCATAGAGCGTGCTCATGATGTTGGCCCTGGTGTTGGTATCCAGGCCGAACTGCCCGGCGATCCTTGGCACCTCCCCGGCTGACAGCATCAGCCCCAGTCCTAAAAGGGCATGATCCTTCAGCACCATAAGGCCGGCGATGAGGATGGTGGCCTGCAAAAACGCCGTCAGGCACAGCCCGATGACCTGCTTGCACCAGCTGGTGAAGCCGTCCAGATATCCCCTGGGGATGCTGAACATGTAGAGACTCCCCACCGCGATCTGGATCACCAGGATCCCGCCCCGTTTCAGATTGGCAAAAAACACTTTGATGGTGGCGTATCCCATCATCACCAGGATAAAGATCATCAGGATGGGGCTGGTGATATCCGTCAGTCCGCCAAAAACGCTACCGGCCATGGCCTCCTCCACACTCATATCCTGCAGACTGCTGATGATGTTGTTCGCCACCGTCCCGATGTCTGTCCCAAGCCCCGTGATCCCTGCCGTGAAGCTGGCCTGCAGGGATACGCAGAGCTGATAGAGCCGCACCGGCACCACGGAGAACAGCCCCACCGCCATAAATCCCTTGACCGCGTTCAGGGCCGTGTCCTTCACGCTGCCCCTGCCGGACTGGTATTCGATGCCGCATTCAAACACCGCCACCACAAGCCCCACTCCGTACAGAGCCCATCCAAACTGGAAAAAGAACTGCACGATGGACCGGACCCATGTCATCTCGAACAGCTCCGCCCCCATATTTCCCATGGCGGCAAAAAAGTTCCCAAGGAACCCGATGATCTGCCCGTAGATCCAGTCCACGATCTGCCCAAGGACCGTGTCCGCCACAAAATCCCATATAAACATAGGTCTGCCTGTTCCTCCTTTCTTTCATCGAAGATCATTGTCTGCATCTGTCAGGACATGCCCATCCCCTGCCCTGTGTTATATCTCCAGCACAGTCTGGGCATGATCTGGGGCAGCATCTCCATGTTCCAGCAGCTGCTGATGTCCGGCCTCAGAGCCACTTCCTCCAGGATCTTCTCTTTTTCCTCTGCCCCAAGCGGATGTGCGTCAATCTCCTGATAGATATCATTTCTATATTCCAGCGTCCGCAGATAGGATTCCGCACTGGTCTGACCTTCTTTTCCGATCCACGCCAGATAGTCCTTCAGTACGGATGCCAGTCCCTTCGTCTCTATCTCTTTTTTCTGCCCGTAGGCATTTAAAGCAACGTATCCATAGGCTTCAAAATCCGCCCCTTCTTTCGGAATCTCCACCTCCGCCAGGGAATCCGGATCCTGTAGCACCTGCATATACACATCCCTTCCCTGGGAGATCAGCCAGGAACGGAAATCCATAAACCCGTCATCCGAGCAGTGTGTCCCTGTCGCCGCG
>CAJTYN010000288.1 GCA_910584115.1 uncultured Lachnospiraceae bacterium | reverse complement strand
ATGGAGGGAAAAGGACGTTCGGCAAGGTATGTGCGCAAATGATCCAAATGCGTCATAAATGCGTCTGGCGCATTTATGGCGCATTTATGACGCATTCAGTTGAAGTCTATATTTAAATATGATGAGCGGAAAAGGCGATCCAAACGACACCGATTTTTCGGATCGTGTTTCGGTATTGTATTCTTTGGCGTATGCGGTCAAGATGGCATGATCTTACAGTCTACCCTTTAGAGGGGATCTGGCGAAAAACCGAAGGGACAAGACTTGTCAAAGCGGATCTGGAATATACCATCATGATACGGCAGCCGGATTTTATCTGCGAAGATATGGTAAAAGCTGCACTGGAACGAGTGAAGACAAAGAAGCCCAGCCCTCTATCTGATGAGGTGAGCTTTGGCACGATGCAGGACGGAAAGTGCGTGCAGATACTGCATATCGGCGCATTTGACGACGAGCCTGCTTCTTTTGAGAAAATGGATCGCTTTGCGTTGGCCAATGGCTTGGAACGCACAGAAAGCTGTCATCGGGAGATCTATCTGAGCAATGCCAAACGGGTAGAAAAAAACAGGCTCAAGACCATTTTACGCTATGCAGTAAAATGATCTTGAACAGATGATCAGAGTATCTGTCTTTCAGAAAGAGCGTTTTAAGGAGTCCGGGGGAAATGCGATCCCCCGGCGTTTTTGGTGCTTTTCTCGCAGAAAAGTACATATCAAGATAATCTTAAGATCAAAGCAGTGTGGGAAGCAGGCATCACAGATAGCCCATCTGGGAGAGTGTATTTAAGATATTGCGTCCTTCGAAAGTCCCGTCGATGATCCTCCGGGCCCGTTTGCTGTCGCCGATGTTGAGGACTTCCACATTCTCAGGGGCGAAAGCCGCGGCCATCTCTGCATAGACCTGTCCTTTTGCGCGCATGCCCAGGCACACGAAGCCGTAGTCGAAGGGGATCGTCTGTCCGCCGTCCGGGCCTTTGACCAGGAAAGCGTCTTTTCGTACTTCCTGCAGGGCCGTCTGGGTGAGCTGCCGGACGTTATATTTTCGCATCATGCATTTCGTATCGTTCTTGGTGACAGGATCCAAGTCCCGTCCGATCTGGTCCATCATCTCGATGATCGTGACTTCGGCCCCCCGCGGAGCGAAAAATTCCACCACGTCCAGGCCGACCGCGCCGCCGCCCACCACGGCGACTTTTTTGCCCTTTAGGTCTTCCGGGAAGGTATCGATGCGATCGATCATGCGCAGGATGGAGCAGACATTGCCGTCTTCCTTATCGATCACATCGGCCAGGCCGCTGATCGGGGGCAGCAGCGGGGCGGAGCCTGTGGCGCAGACGATCAGATGGGGCTGGAAACGCCGCACGAGATCCGGTGTGGCTTTCGTCCCGGTGAAGATGTAGAGATTGTCCAGCTGTCCGGCGCGGCGGATCAGATACTCTGGAAGATCTGATAAGCGTTTTTTGGCGGGGATCTTGGAGATCTCTGCGGCCAGCCCGCCCAGAGCGTCTTTTTCTTCCAGCAGGAAGGTGCTGCACCCGACCTCCGCCGCCGTACAGGCAGCTTCCAGGCCCGCTGTGCCGCCGCCGATTACGACGACGTTGCAGTTTTTCCTGACTTTTTGCCCCAGGTATGTATCGCCTTCTAATACGGAAGGGTTGACCGTACAGCGGATGGGGCGGTCATAGCCGATCCGGTTGCCCGCGCAGCCCACGTTGCAGGAGATGCATTTGCGGATCAGGTCCTCCTGGCCGGCGGCGGTCTTGTTGACCCACGCGGGGTCGGCGATCAGGCCGCGTCCCATGCCGATCAGGTCGGCGTCGCCCCGGGCCAGGATCTCCTCCGCCACTTTGGGGTCCCGGATATTGCCCATGGAGATGCAGGGCCTGCCAAATTTTTCCCGGACGGCTTTTGCCATGTAGGAACGCCAGCCGTCCTTGTGGTAGTTGGCGTCGATCTGGTACTGGATCGATCCGTTCAGAGCACAGGAGACGTCGAAGATATCGATCTCGTCCTGGAGATATTCCAGATATCGCAGGGTGTCCTCCAGGGTGTTGCCGCCCTCGATCAGTTCGTCGGCGCTGATCCGCAGAAGGATCGGGAAAGCGGGGCCGACCTGCCTGCGCACCTCGTCGATGACCATACGGCAAAAGCGTGTCCTGTTCTCTAGAGAGCCGCCAAACTCGTCTGTCCGTCTGTTGGTGAGCGGTGAGAGGAACTGGCTGATCAGATAAGAATGGCCCGCGTGGATCTCCACGGCGTCAAAACCGGCGGTCTGCGCCCGCTTGGCGGCCTCGCCGTATTTCTTTACGATGTGGAGGATTTCGTCTTTTTGAAGGGGCCTGGGGATCTCGCCGCCTTCTTTGGAAGGGATGTCCGAGGCGGAGACGGGCTGCATATCCGTGCGGGCGGAGACGGCGGAGGCGCCGGCGTGGTTGATCTGTACGGCGACGCATGTCCCGTATCTGTGGATGTTTTCGCAGAATTTGAACAGACGGGGGATGTAATTGTCATGGTCGATGCGCAGCTGGGTCGTCCCGTTGGAACCCTGCGGGGAATCCACGCTGGCGTTTTCCATGATGATGAGGCCGACGCCGCCTTTGGCGCGCTCTTCGTAGTAGTTGATGTGCAGGAAACTCATCTCGCCGCTCTGTTCTCCGTAATTTGTCCCCATGGGCATCATGACGATGCGGTTCTTGATCGTCATGTTCTTGACTGTGAGAGGGGAAAAGATGTGCTGATGATCTGTCTTCATGGATGCTCACTCCT
>CAJTYN010000287.1 GCA_910584115.1 uncultured Lachnospiraceae bacterium | reverse complement strand
GATCGCGGCGAGAGTCTCCCCCGTGGAGGCCGTGCGCTACACGGACAGCGCCGGCACGGGAAAACGTCAGGCGAAGCCAAAAAAGAGCACGCGGGGCGGACGGATCTTCCGGATGGCGCTCTCGAACCTTTCCCGGAATAAAGGGCGCACCGCCGTGGTGATCGTCTCCCTCTCCCTGGCGATCGTCCTTTTGAACAGCGTTTTTACGGTCACCAGCTCTTTTGACATGGACGCGTACCTGAAAAAATTCTGCACCTTCGACTTCCTGATCGGGAACGCCCGCTACTTCGGCATGGACATGTACAAAGGCGTCACCGACAACACCATCGACACGGAAAACCTCTCCGAGACTTTTATCGCGGCCTGCGAAGAGATGGAGGGTTTTGAAAAAGGCGGGCGGATCTACGGCTCCGGACGGGTCGGATTGGAGGCGGCCACCTACAAGGCCCCCACCCATGTCAAACGGGACGAGAACGGAGATCTCTACGAGATCATGCAGAACCAGAAAGTCCCATTTACCGAGGATCAGTACGGATCCTACCGGGACCGTTCATACCTCTACGGCCTGGAGGACTTTCCGCTGGACGCGCTGGAAGTCTGGATGGGGGAGACGGATCCGGAGACGATCCGCGCCAAGCTGGCCACGGGGAGATATATCCTGAGCGGCGTCCAGACAGACGACAACGGCCTGGTCATGGAGGAGACGGCCATGCACCTGCCCGGGGACCAGATCACCTTAGTGGGTCCGGACGGGGCGAAACGGACATTCACGGTCCTCTCCCTGGTCAAGGTCGACTACTACGGGATCAGCAACCGTATGTGGGCCCCGTTCTCCTATTTTACAACGTCGGAGGTCTTCCTGGAGATGGAATCCCCGAAGTACCTGATGAGCTACGCCTTCAATATAAAGGACGATCGGGAGCCGGACGTCCTCCAGTCCGTAAAACAGTACACCACTACCCAGGAACCGCTCATGTCCTTCGAATCCAGACAGACCTACCTGAAAGAATTTTCCAAACTGACGGATCTGTTCGTGCTGATCGGCGGGGTGCTCTCCTTCATCATCGGACTGATCGGGCTTTTGAACTTCATCAACACCATCCTGACAGGGATCGTCTCCCGCCAGAGAGAATTTGCCATGATGGAAGCCATCGGCATGACCAAACGGCAGCTGACACGGATGCTCATCCTGGAGGGCCTGTACTACGCGGGGATCACCGTCGCAGTCTCCCTCATCGCGGGCTGCCTCTTCTCCCTCACCGCCGTGCGCATCCTCACAGGCGGGATCTGGTTCATGCGGTACCATTTCGTGATCGCACCGATCCTGGCCGTAGCCCCGGCGCTCCTGATCCTGGGCGTGCTCGTCCCCTACCTGGTGTACCTGCCGCAGAAAAAGACCGAGATGGTCTACTGCCTGACGGATAATTGAGCTTCTCTCTTGCTGACCGGCAGAGAACATGCTATGATGGTCGTATACATTTTTATGAAGATCGATCGGAGGTAGAAGATGAGCGGGATCATGCTCCAGGGAACTGGTTCAGATGTTGGGAAATCTATATTGGTGGCGGGGATCTGCCGGGCTTTTTGCGACCGGGGACTCACGGTCCGGCCGTTCAAGGCCCAGAATATGTCAAATAACGCGGCGCCCACGCCCGACGGCGGCGAGATCGGACGCGCCCAGGCGCTCCAGGCTGTCGCCTGCCGGGTGGCCCCTTCCACGGACATGAATCCTGTGCTCTTAAAGCCCCAGTCCGACTGCACCTCCCAGGTGATCGTAAACGGCCGGGTCTTCGGGAACCTGGAGGCCGCCGATTTCCTGAAAGACAAACGGCCGCTGCTGGATCTGGCGCTGGCGGCTTACCGGCGACTGGAAGACGACTGCGATCTGGTGGTGGCCGAGGGCGGCGGCAGTCCTGCGGAGATCAATCTGCGCGCCGGGGACATCGTGAACATGGGATTTGCCCGGGCGGCGGATATCCCTGTGATCTTGGTGGGCGATATCAGCCGCGGCGGTGTCATCGCTTCCCTGGTGGGCACAAAGACCGTGCTGGATCCGGCGGATGCCGCCATGATCAAAGGCTTTCTCGTCAATCTGTTCCGTGGCGAACCGCGTCTCTTTGACGACGGGGCAAGAGCCATAGAGCGGATGACCGGCTGGCGCAACATCGGACTCGTCCCCTGGCTCTCGGCGGCGCGAAAGCTCCCCGCCGAAGACGCGATCCGCAATGATAACAATGATAAAGATACAGACACGGATCAGCAGACCGTCACCATCGCCGTGCCCGTCCTGCCCCATATCGCAAATTTTGACGACTTCGACGCGCTGTCGGCGGAGGCTGCCGTGGAGCTCGTCTACGTCTACCCCGGACAGCCTATCCCCGCCCGCGCGAAGATGGTGATCCTCCCGGGGAGCAAGACCACCATCAGCGACCTGGCGTTCTTTTGCCAGCAGGGATGGGATATCGACCTGAAAGCCCATATCCGGCGGGGCGGATACGTGCTGGGGATCTGCGGCGGATACCAGATGATGGGCCAGACCATCGAAGACCCGATGGGGATTGAAGGCGAGAAAAAGATCACCCCAGGGCTTGGCCTGCTCCCCATACATACGATCCTCGACGACGATAAACGGATCACCGATGTCACCGGCATGAGCCTCCCGGATGAGGTCCCATTTGCCGGATACGAGATCCACTGCGGCAAGACCCGCCTAGAAGAAAACGCACGCCCCCTGCTGCGCCGGACGGACGGCAGTCCTGACGGCTGTCTCAGTCC
>CAJTYN010000286.1 GCA_910584115.1 uncultured Lachnospiraceae bacterium | reverse complement strand
TACATATGCAGGACGTTCTCCGGGAGGATTAAAAATGTAATATGTCAGCGAAGATAACCAAGGGGGAGTGTGGGGTAGGGGGTGCTCCCCTTGCCGTTTTTCCACGGTATCATAATATCACGGAACCTCGTTCGATTTGTACCCAATTTTTATCTTATGCAGATAAAAAAAGAATAATCTCCGAAAAGCATAAAACTCAGTCCTCCCCACAGTGATCCTCTCCAGCTCTTCATCATACTCCACATATTCATATGGCAGATCCTGGGTGACACTCCTCAGTATGTATCTCCAGATACCCGGGTTAGCCCTGATGGCGGCTTCCTCGACCATCCTACAATCCCTAGAGTATGACTCATTCTCGATCGCCTGTCTCTCCACTGGACTCCCCACGGATCCGATACCTGATGTTCCTCCCTCCCATGCCGGTGGGCCGCCGCTCGTGCCATACTGGATCCGGCTCTTCTTCTCATCGTATTGCAGGCAGAACGCTTTCAGCTCTTTATATCGGTTCTTCGATATCCCGTAATCATCCCAGGTCATATCCCTGAGCCTCTTCTTTCTCATCGGCATCATCCTCCTTTATGTCAACTATGCCAGCCACATCACAGGATCTTTGCCCCTGTCTCCTGCTCGATGACTTTCTTTAACGTCTCCAGGTCTATCCGCTCATCCACGTAGAACGCGCTGCCCTTGTCATCTTCCATACGGGGTCCGCCCGTATCCGCTCCGGGCGTCTCCTGTGGAGGCTGCGGTGGCGGGGGTGTTTGTGCCGGGGCCTCCTGTCCCGTCCTGCGCTGCGGCGGGGACGTCATCGCGGGCTTCCCATCCTCTATGATATGGGCGATCCCCACATAGTCGAAGTCCATCTCTTCGGGTAGGCCGTAACGGTTCTTCGCGTCCCAGCAGGGATGGTGCAATGTATACATCACGCGCTTCCCGCCCTGGGCCTTCCGTTTCTGGCCCTTGTCATCCATGGCCACGGACCGGATCTTATAGTTCGCGAAGAGCACCATGTCCGCCCACTCCTTTACCAGCGGGGATGTCTGAGATGTGGTCTTCTGCCCCAGCTTCAGCTCCCACCGGTCGTAGGAGCCCAGCTCGTCCGGCTGCTCGAACTTCTTGATCTGGGTGTGAGCGGTCAGGACCACGTTGACGCCCGCGTCAGTGACCTCTGACAGCCTGTCCAGGAAACGCCCGAACTCTTCCTTGACGTACACGTATCCCTTGCCGTAGCCGAAATCCTCGACTCCTTTCTTCTGGTGCTGGGCGCATATATGGTCTATGCACAGCCGCTCCGCCCAGTCGATGGTATCCACCACCAGCGTCCTGCAGGTATCCGGGTGCGCCTTCATATACTTTACTTGATCCATCAGCATGGTCCAGGATGTGGGGGCTTCCGTCCGCGCTACATCCATGTCCTTCGTGCTGCCCTCCGTGTCGATGAACACGGGGTCCGGGAACCGGCTGGCAAATGTGGACTTGCCGATCCCCTCAGGGCCGTAGACCACGACCTTCTTGGCCCCTGGCTGTCTCCCTCTGATAATTTTCATTAAAATCCACCTTCTTTTTCGAATAATATATTCATGTCCATTGTCTTGATTTTCCCAGCTGCTTTCCTTTATAATTGCACTATCAGAACTATCCCGAAATACTTATGAGAGGAATACGTGTATGAAAGTTAAAATAACCTGCACTTGTAGGGCTGCATTTGTCATTAAGAGCAGCTCCCGTCATCCGTCTGAAATATCCTGCCCCAACTGTGGCCAGGTCCTTCCATTCGATGCATCATCAGACTTGCTGAAAATGCTTGACGCTTTTGAGGTATTGGAAGCAAAACTTTCGGAAAATTCCGAACGCTATAAGATAAAGATCAGGAATCCTTAAAATCTAATGGCACCGTCCCGATCAGGCGTATTGCCTGTTTAAGTATTTTTTTTGCTTCTGCAGATGATATGCCTGAGCTTTTTTTATCTGGAAATACTTTTAAATCTTCCGGCATAGGCCTTGAAAGTATGCCTAAGATTTCCTTTGAATAGTAATTGGCTAATTTTTTCTGCCTGCTGTCTGTTTTTTTGCTCATTAAAATCCCCCTTCTTCCCATCTTTTAGGTACGAACGCCTCTTTTTTCGGCTCTGGTGCCGGGCTCGCTCCATCTTCCTGCCCGGCCACGTACCCGTCCTCGATGATCACCGAACACTCGTCCCCGGTGCTGACCCGCGTGGCGATCGCCTGCAGGCCCTCCGCCTCCAGCCATCTGCTGAACTCATCCAGGGTGCTGAGATCCATCTGTTCCAATTTGTCCAGCAGGACGAAGCCGCAGTCGGGGTTGAGCTTCCGGACGATCGCCGTCGCCACGATCAGCTGCTCCGACCCTGCCATGTTGTCCCACTGCTGGCCCCTGTAGGTCAGCTTGCCCTCTCTCACGGACAGCCCTTCCAGGGGCAGGTCCGCCTCCTCCAGCAGGCCCTCCCTGGCCTTGCGGATATCCTCTATCTTTGTTGTCAGGCCCTCATACTGGTCCCTGTACTCCTTAGCTTCGTCCTCTGCCTTTTCCTTATCCAGGTTGGCGCGGACCTTCCGGTTCGTGTCCTCGACGTTGGCGATGCTCTCTTCCAGCTCTACTGTGGATTCGTCCTCTAGATCCTCCACGGAGCTCTCGGCTATCCCTATCTCCTGCTGCACGCTGCTCAGCACATCCAGCTTTTCCTTCATCTCTTCTCTCAGCCGATCGATCTCAGCTTCCATCGTGACCTTCTTGTCCAGGAGCTGTGCCAGGCTGTCACGTTTCTTCTGGTTCTCCCCGTTCCTGGCCAG
>CAJTYN010000285.1 GCA_910584115.1 uncultured Lachnospiraceae bacterium | reverse complement strand
AAATCGTATATATTTTACAGAATGTATTATAGTACGATTTCATACAAAAAGTCAAGCAAAAAAAGCCTCCTGCTGATCGATCTCAAAATGATCTCAAAAACAGGAGGCTGTCCAGATGGACAGTAGATAGATATCGCGGCCGGCTCAGTCGTCCCGCTCCCACAGATTTCCGTCGACTTTCCGCATATCCGTGACATCATAGTGATCGACGATATATCTTCCCAGATGATCGGCCACTTTCGTGGCTCCTTTGATCGTCATGTGATGGTCATCATAAAAATCCGTCTCACAGTCGATGCCCATCTCGTCTATCTTTTCAAACAAGTTCAGATACGTACATCCATGGTCCCGCGCATACTGCTCCATAGCGTCGATATAATGATATTCGAGTGCATACGGCGCCGTATAGAAGATGATCTCGGCGTTATTCTCATTGCATACCGAGACGATGTCATCAAGGACCTGCAGGGCCTCTTCACTGAGGCTTTCCTGCTCGAAGGTCCGATAGTCCTTGATATCGATCTTCACCGGCTCGTCCTTAAATCTCCGATAACCCATCGACTCTCGAAAATCGCTGGGGTCGGAATTGTCCTGGAAACTTCCTTCCTGCAGATGATCCCAATTCTTATGGAAAGCGACAAAGGGGATGTAATAAGAGAGATATCTTTTTAGATGTCCCCCAAAGCACTGGTCCAGATATCTTTTTTTCGCGTCAGAAAAAGGGATCGCCTTCGTATAGTAGATCTCTCCGTTCATATCTATATCTATGCGCAGATCGTTTACATGATACGTCTCGATCAGGACCACTTTGGGCGACTGCGTGCGCAGAGAATCATGGACGAACAGCGCGGTGGTGTTTATATTCTGCCATTTGTTTCCGTAATTATAGGCGCCGATCCCGTATCTTTCATACATCTCCATGACATTCACACCGATCTGTGCATGGCTCGAACCGTAGACCATGACCTCTATAGTGTCTTCGGGCAGAGAGTGGAAGGCATCGATCGCTTTGAACGACGGATCCGTACTCAGAGGACGGAACAGTTTCCCGCCATAATAGATGACAGCCCCGATCATACAGATCGGTATGATACATCTGGCTATTGTTTTCATGACCTGTTTCATGGCTCCATTCCCTCCCCTCTAAAATTGGAAATAAATAAAGTTTGCCGCGTCATAGGACGGACCCCATATGCCGAAGATCAGGACCGCGCTCACGGCGAAGACGATGAAGAGGCATTGAAACCAATAGTCCTGCCGCATGAGGACATCCCGCACCTGGATCTTCTTATATCT
Source organism: uncultured Lachnospiraceae bacterium (assembly GCA_910584115.1). Taxonomy (GTDB): domain Bacteria; phylum Bacillota; class Clostridia; order Lachnospirales; family Lachnospiraceae; genus MGBC164599. The sequence continues at coordinate 1,526 of CAJTYN010000285.1, read as the reverse complement.
GCAGCAGTCGGCGAAGAAGAGGATCCCGATGCAGATCAGCAGCAGCCAGAGATTCTTACTGTCCAGACCACATTCATACAACGACCCGTCAAATAAGATCCAGGGATCATGGACAGTCAGGATCCCCCGGATGATCGCCAGCGCCTGCCTGATCCCATCCGCCCTGAAAAAGATCCAGGAAAGATCCACCAGCAGGAATGTCCCCAGTATATGGATCAGCCGATGTCCCAGAGAGTTCCTATCGAGATGGAACAGCGCGACCATACGGTCCCTGACCGGCTGGAGAGCCTCCCCGACGATCTGATATATTCCATTTACCCCCCCAGGCGACAAATGAAAGATCGGCGCCGTGCCAGAGTCCGCTGACTAAGAAGACGATCATTTTATTGAGATATTTCCGGGCCGTTCCTTTGCGGCTCCCGCCCAGCGGAAAATAAAGATAATCCCTGAACCAGGAGGTCAGAGAGATATGCCATCTGCGCCAGAACTCCGCCACCGATGAGGCGAGATAGGGCGCGTCGAAATTTTCCATCAGAGAGATCCCTAAAATCTTCGACGCCCCGATCGCGATGACGGAATACCCGTAGAAATCGCAGTAGATCTGGACGGCAAAGAGCATGGTCGCCACGATCATATGGACCCCCGCATAAGTGGTATGATCCCCATAGACCGTATCCACGAACAGCGAGATCCTGTCCGCGATGACGATCTTCAGGAAAAATCCCCAGAGCATCAGATAGAACCCTTCCCTTGCCGCGCCAAGATCGAATCTCTGCGGTTCTTTTAACTGACCCAGCAGGTTTTTGGACCGTTCGATCGGCCCGGCGACAAGCTGAGGAAAAAAGGAGACGAACAGCGCATACCGGAAGAGGTTTTTCTCCGCCGGTATCTCGTCCCGATACACATCGATCGTATAACCCAACGCCTGAAATGTATAAAAGGAGATCCCCACCGGGAGGACGATATCGAACATCGGTGCCGACAGCTGGATATGGACCAGCGAAAACAGATCGTTCAATATATCCATCAAAAGATCGATATACTTAAAATAAAACAGGATACTGAGATTCAGGATAAAACTGGCCGCAACGGTCAGCTTCTTATAAAGCCTTTTTCTTCTCGGATCTTGGATACTGTGTTTGAGATATTCCAGGACCAGCCCGCTCAGCCAAGTGACGACTGTGGAAAAGAAGATGAGCAGTGCGTACTTCGCATTCCAGCACATGTAAAAATAATAGCTCGCCACGAGCAGCCACATCTTTGCCGCCTTTTTCGGCAGAGCAAAATACAGCAGCAGCACGATCGGGAAAAATATCAAGAATTCGATCGAATTGAATAACATATCATCCAGCGCCCCACTTTTCCAAATATATCTTTTTCAAAATCTACATTTGGATATTGTAGTACGATCCCACATAGACTGTCAACTAAAAAATATGAACATCTTCTGAAATAAAATGCTATATCTTCGGATGTAGATGTGTTATAATAGCCAGGTAAACTACAAAGGAGGTGATTCTTATGAA
>CAJTYN010000284.1 GCA_910584115.1 uncultured Lachnospiraceae bacterium | reverse complement strand
ACGACTCCCTGCGTAAAAAGGAATCCAATCAAGGGATCATCGAAGAGAAGCTGGAGCTTTTGAAGATTGAGATAGAAGAACTGGATAAACGCTATCGTAAAATCTACCAGAAATCAAAGATGGAAATCTATTCCACACGATTGGAACTGGGCAGAAAACAGGAGCAATACCCGGATCACGCTCTAACAGCAGAACGTAACGGCCCAGACACTACTGGAATTTCGGCAGATCAGATGTCCTCTGAGTCAACTTTTGAGATATCCTTTGCAAGACAGGCCGAAGTATTGAAAAAAAAGCTGGAGCTAAAAAAGACAGAACTCAAACAGCTCACAGAAGAACACGGCGTCACACGGAATATGCGAAAAAACTTTGAGGGATTTATGCGGAAAGTTGACAAACTGCCGGACGGTAACGGTGAGAAATCGTTTGAGCGGATGGCTTTTGATCACTGCATATTGAGGGAGTCTGTGTTAAAAATCCGGGCGCAGGGGGATAAAGTATATTATGGGACTACGTTTGGGTTGACGTTGGTCACAATGGGAAATGAACGAGCAGCTGGACTTTTTATCTGAAGATCATGTGTTGAAAAGGAGATCAATAAAAAAATCGAAAGCCTACTGGATATATGACCCTTGTCGATGTAAAACGTTGGTAAGGGAGTACCGGTGAGCTAAAATAAGGTTGGGATAACTTATCCAGACCGTAAATATTGCACTGCTGATCACTTTCATATTTCATAGAGAAGAAAACAAAATTAAAATTTTCAGATTTTCTGACGGAAGATGAGTTTGAAGGAAATATCTGTGAGGCGGATTCCCTAAACGACAGCCCATTTTTCAGAAATATCTTCCGACGGAAAATAAAAGGATGCTCCTGCTCCTGTATGTGGCAGATGAGCGCTTTAGGAAAACAAAGCCTTTTGGCGCAAGAAAAAAGGCGCTTGCGCCGGGGAGTATTTGGGTCGAACATGAGATGTACTGAGAAATTTACAGGACAAATCAGCTGCATCCCGACAGACCTGGTGAATTACATACCCATTGCAGGATGTATATGGGTAGAATCCCACATTAAGCAAGTAAACTTACAAAAACTGATTTATTAAATGTGATATCCCTGTTTCAGATTGACGGTATTATAGCACCAGACTTCCGATATCTTTTCCTCCGAAACAGGGATATATACCCATCAAGTCCATAACGAATCTTTCCTCGTCGCTTTTTTATCTTCAATTTTGTATATTAGATCGCAGTTTTCGACCGTAGATAATCTATGGGCGATGATGATCAGTGTTTTATTTCCATTAAAACTTTCAATCGCTTCCATGACAGCCGCTTCAGTCTCCGTATCCAGAGCAGATGTCGCTTCATCTAATACGAGGATCTGGGGGTCATTATACAAAGCCCGCGCAATGCCTATCCGCTGCCTCTGGCCGCCAGACAGGCGCATCCCGCCTTCCCCAATATTTGTGTTCAGCCCATCCTCCAGCGTCTTGACAAAGTCCTTCAGCTGAGCCTCCTCCAACGCCTTCCAAATCTTATCATCATCTATTTCATCCTCACTGATCCCAAAAGCGACATTGTTCCGCAATGTATCATCCATGATATAAATGGATTGGGGAATGTACCCGATCTTCTCATGCCATGTACCCATGGCCGTCTGTATATCCGTTCTATCCACCGCGATCATTCCGCTCTGCGGCTCCAAGATACCTAAGATAAGGTCTGCCAGGGTCGTCTTCCCCGCACCGGAAGGACCGATGAAGGCCACCGATTTATTTTTCGGTATCACCAGACCCACATCCTCCAAAACAGGATCTTTTGCCTGTGGATATGTGAAAGTAACGTGATCAACAACGATCTCTTTCCCAAAAGACATCTCCCCGCTACACTGGCTTTCTTTCAACGCAGCATGTTCCTCCGCCTGTTTCAGATCTTGGTAGATCCTATCTACGGCAGTCCTGTTGAACATGACCGTGTTCATATTGTTGGTTATGCGGTTAAAAGACGGCAACATACGGAACGCAGCAATGGCAAAAACGGAAAGAGCAGGGATAAAATTATCCAGCGCGACACCGCTCAAAAGCCGGATGATGACAACCGTGAGCAGACCTGTGATACAGAACATCTCCAGCACAGGTCTCGGTAAGATCCCCAAGAGGGAATATTTCCTCTGACTCTCAGCATATGCCCAGTACGCCTCGGCATATTGGGTGCTGAAAAAATCTTCGCCGTCCATCACTTTTATCTCTTTGATCCCGCCCATGGCTTGCAGCATCCATTTATTCATCTTAAACTGCTGGTCACGCGATCTTGCCCCCAGATCTTTTAACTTTGTACGGAACAGTTTCATGAACCCAGCCACAAAAAAAGCCAATAATGCCGCGACCCCGATCGTGATGGCTGCATCCGTAAACAATAAGAAGAAGACGAGCAACACACACACGGATACTTCCGTCGCTAACTGGAGTACCCCCAGGACGACCTGGAAGAAGATCGATACGTCTGTATTTGTGTTCCGCAAAAGTTCTGCGCTGTTATGCGCGACATGAAAGAGATAATCCTCATGCAGATAGGAGTCCAGTAACTTGCAAGAGACCCGGCATTGGTTACGGAACGTAAAACGGTACTGCGAGTCATACATCAGAGCTATATATATATTCTTTACAATATAAATCACGATCAGACAGATTCCCAGGAACACCATAAAGCCGTTGGACGACTTGAAATCAAAAAGATCATAAATAAATCTTAAGTAAGACGTTTCCTGGATAGACCCCGGATCCAGGACGACATTGATAAAAGGGAGGATGGCGCTTACTCCCAGCAGCTCGAACAATGCGCCGATAAATATGATGACTGTCA
>CAJTYN010000283.1 GCA_910584115.1 uncultured Lachnospiraceae bacterium | reverse complement strand
GGCAGGATCAATGTCCTCGATCCGGTGGCGATAATCACGCTATCCGGCGCCTCTGACCGGATCATATCCAGGGTCACTGTGCAGTCTTTATGGATCGTGACGCCTGCTTTCTCACATCTCGTGATGTAGCTGCGGATCAGGTTCGTGATATCGCCTTTGCCCGGCGGGTAGGCCGCGAGCCTCATATTGCCGCCCAGTTTGCTGCCCGCCTCATAGAACGTCACATCGTGGCCCCTCTCCTGGGCGATGAACGCCGCGCACAGGCCCGCCACGCCGCCGCCGATGACCATGACTTTTTTTGGCTTTTCCGCCTTTTGGACGGGTTCCGCCTCGTGGCCCAGGAACGGGTTGGCCAGACAGCAGATCGGCTGGCCCGCATACATGTTGGCCACACATCCCTGGAGACAGGCGATGCAGGGGATCATATCCTCCAGCCTGTCCTCGGCGGCTTTCTTCGGCATGGCCGGGTCTGCCAGGCTCTGGCGTCCGAAGGCGACCAGGTCGCACCGTCCCTGTCTGACCATCAGCTCCGCGAACTGGGGTTCCGTATAGCGCCCCACCGTGATCACGGGGATCGAGACGGCGCGCTTGATCTCCTCCACCAATTCCGCGGAAAATCCGCCGTGGAGGACTGTGGGCGCCCACATGTATTCGTCCCTGATATGTACAGCCCGGGACACGTGCAGGGCATCCAGGCCACAATCTTCCAGGTAGGCCGCCACCGCGGCGTTGTCATGGACGTCCAGGCCGCCCGGCACGTCCTCGGAGCTGTTGATCCGGGCCAGGATGGCGACCTTCCCGCCGGTCGTCTTCTTGATCTCCTCTATGATCAGCCGGGAAAAGCGCATCCGGTTCTCGAAGCTGCCGCCAAACTCGTCGACCCGCTTGTTGGTCCGCGGAGACAAGAATGTATTGACCAGATAGCCGTGGGCCATGTGGATCTCCACCGCGTCGGCACCCGCCTCCATGGCCCGCCTGGCCGCCTGGCCGTAGCCCTTGATCAGCTCATAGACCTGCTCAGTGGAAAGCTCCACGGGCGTGTCCTTCCCACATTCGGACGGGATGCTGGTGGCGGCGATGGGCGCGCCGGCGTTCTTGGCATTCCCCTCCGGACCCGCGTTCTGGAGCTGGATCGATACTTTTGCCCCTTCCTTATGACAGACGTCGATGACTTTTTTAAAGCTCTCGATCGTCGAGTCGTCGTAGAGGCATGGTTTTCTGGGACCGCCCTTGGCCCCCTGGTGGACGACGGTGGCCTCGAAGGTGATCAGGCCGAACCCGCCTTTTGCCCGCGCCCCGTAGTAGGCAGCGGACTGGGCGCTCATCTTCCCGTCTGTGTCCGCGAAATTATTTCCCATGGGCGGCACGACAAAACGGTTCTTGACAGTCATCGGTCCGATCTGGATCGGTCGGAACATCGCTTCTGATTTCATGGCAAACCCTCCATCATATATGAATTTTTTGTAAATCTATCGGTCTTCTACAACACTTCCGGCCATGCGGCCTCCAACACTTTCCTGGCGTTGTCATATGTATATTTCGCCGCGTATTGGATCCCTTTTTCCACATATGCGTCGCTGATCACCTCTACGCCGATGGCTTTCGGCTGGATCCCTTTTTCCCGGATCATCTTCACGAAGGGGATCGTGCTGCCGATGCCCGTGCCCGGCGCCAGGCGGTCGTGCATGGATTCGTCGCGCAGGATGCTCTTGGCATACGGGCGGTCCCATACATCGTTGATCTGGATCGAGATGATCTTATCGGCGGGGATCCCATCCAGGACGGACAGCTCCGTCGGCTGGTCCGCCCGCACCCAGTGCCATGTGTCCAGGATCAGTTTCGCATTGTCGCAGCCGGAGGCCCTGACCACTTCCCAGCCTTTTTTCACATCGGGGATCCCGCTGTAGGGCATGGGCTCCACGCCGATGATGTATCTCCCGGCCCGCTGGCAGAGTTCCTTTAACTTCTGCGCTGTGTAGTCCACTGAGTAGTCTTCCATCAGGCCGCAGTTGATGTGGCCGACGCCGAAGAGCTCGCACATATGGAAGCACATCTGCTCTTTGTACTTCTGTTCGTAGGAGCGCTTTTCCTCCGCCCATTGGACGATGTACTCCACCTCTGTCACCTTCATGCCGTGTTTTTTCAGGATCTCCAAAATGTCCTGATCGAAGAGTCCTTCATTTAACGCGTCCACATACGTCTCGGACCGGAGCCCGATCCCCTCATACCCTGCTTCCTTCGCCGCCATCACCCGGTCCTCGAACCTGCACTGGTCCCCCAGTGTCCAGGAACTGACTGTGATCGGATATCTTTCAGACATATCTGTCCCTCCTTTGGATCTGTTCTCTTTAAGATTTTGTGTTTTCATTATAGATCCGACCCATATTGAAAACAAATTGATATTACTCTGTCCATTCATAGATAATTCCGATCGATCCGCGCGGAGGATCGTGTTATAATGATCCCGTAAGCAAAAACGATTTCTTGGGGGAGGGATCTATTTTTATGAATTTATACCATCTGCGTTATTTCAGGACGCTGGCGCACATGGAGCATTACACGAAGAGCGCCGATATGCTCGCCATCACGCAGCCGAGCCTGAGCCATGCGATCTCTTCTTTGGAGGAGGAACTGGGGGTAAAGCTTTTTGAAAAAAACGGGAGGAATGTGGTCCTGACCAAATATGGGAAGTCTTTTCTGGACGATGTGGAGGAGATCCTGGCGCGTCTGGACGCCTCTGTGAAAGATCTGCAGATGGCCGGAAAGGGAGAGGGCTGCATCGACCTGGCTTTTCTGCGGACGCTGGGGACCGACTTCGTGCCGAAGATCATCCGGAAGTTCCTCTCGGCAAATGGGGATAAACGGATCTCATTTAACCTTTACT
>CAJTYN010000282.1 GCA_910584115.1 uncultured Lachnospiraceae bacterium | reverse complement strand
ATCCCGCAGAAATTATTCTGAGCGAGCGTGACAGCAGAGCCTTTGAAAGTAAAATTACCCGTCTCAAGGCAGGACTGGGCGAACGCCACATCTCCACGGATCCCTTCCGCTTCCCCCTCTGAGAGATACAGCGGGATCATCTTGAGTACCGACTTCGGCACATCTGGGTTTTTTGACTTTATGTAAGCCCTCATCTGTTCCACGGTCGTTCTCGACTGACCGGCTATCTTCGTGTAACCCACAGACCCGGTCGTCTCTTTCTTACCCAGCCTGGCATTCACCTCTTTAGCGATCTGCCCGAGCCTGTCGTATATATAGTCCCCGGGGCAGGCTTTGTTGGCAAACCAGCGGTGGACGGTCATATTCTGCTCGTCGACCTGTCCGATGAGGGACTTGTCGGCTTTCCACTTCAGCTCCCTGATATCATTCCGTTTACAGATATCCGCGCATAGGAGGATCAGCGATCTATAGACCTTATCGTTGATAGCGTAAGGATGCACACGGTCACTGGCGCACTCGATCGTGACCGCCCTGTGGTCATTAACAGCGTTTGAAGAACACCAGGAACGGTCCTTCTCCTCCACACAGAGCGCGATGCGTCCATCCGTTCCGATCCCATAGTTACAGCTCGCCTGTACAGACGGACTGGTAAAACAGCCAGCGATCCCTTCCGCTGAGAGCTGCCCCACGACACAATGGATCGTGATCGTATCGATCTTGTGGTTTCGTGGGCTCGTCCGGTTCGGGCTTATCCTCGTATATGAGACAAGTGTACTGTTACTCATTCATATCACCCCCTTGTATTTAGTTGTCTCCGTCTCTTTGCATTCAGCGCAGAATTACGCCTCATGATACTATTCCTGCTCATCCTCTTCGGCGGCCGGTTTTTGATATCGCATACCCTGATGAGTGTGATGAGACGGTTCAGATGCCATTTCTGGCATTCGAATGGTATATTCAGGGAGATCATCCAATAATAGATGAGCTCGGCAGTGATCTTCTCCCTGCTGACGCCGCATACCCCATCACCCGAAAAACAAGTCGCGGTCATCGGAGCGTTGATATACCTTTCGATATCCGCGATGTTCTCATCCGTGAGGCTGTGATATACCAGCGGGTCGACATTCTGCGTGATCGTCATACATCTCACATAGTCAATCGTTTCCTCATACGTCTTATCCTTCTTATCCAAGAACGCCCTGCACCATCTCGACTCCCATTTTGAAATAGAGACGAGGGAATGTTCCAGTTGGAGGGTCTGCTCTCTCGTACAGACAAACATCTGCCTCGCCTCATCAAACCGCTCAAGAGACGGTATCGCGATCCTTATCATCCGGCATCAGGTGTGGCCGGGGCCAGGGCCGTCTTCGATGCCTGCGCCGCTACATCACTCGGGACGATCCCATTGATAAATCTGGCGGCGGCATCCGCATCCGTAGCCAGCTCCATGAACAGTTCGGAATACACCTCCGTCTGCGAAAATGCAGTGGAGATCTCATCAGATTTGATGAACCGTTTCCCATCCGGACTCTTTTCTCCGTACGCCTTTAAGATCAGCTCCTTGAAGATCTTGACGATCGCCGGTGTATCCTGGGCAGCAACGATCTTCGTGATCATCCCCGCAAGCCCTCCTGCGATGCTCATCTCCATCTCCATGATCTCGGCTTTCGACAGATTAAAATACAGATCTTCTGTGCGTTCCACCCCGTTATAATCCGTATACGTCTTCGTCAGTTTTAACATAACATCCTCCTTTCAGATAAAAAAGACCGCCAGCCTCACTGAATACGGTCCATAAAAGATCCTACTATGCGGCAGCCCCCAGCAATGTGACGATCTCATCCGGTAGCGGCAGTCTCGCCTCTGTCTCCGCACTCCCGTACAGGATATCTTCGAGTGACTTCAGCTTCGCGGCGTCCACTTTTGTAGAATCGATCGTGATACATGCGGTCGGTTTAAAACCTTCCAGAGAAACCGTCGTGGTCTTGACCTCCCATGAGAAAGTGATCGCTTCCGGACTGTCATTGATCGTCGAATAGCTCTTCTCGGATGGAGACGCCTGCGCACCGTAGATCAGATGCAGTTTATACCCATGATCGGATCCATCTGTGTCATTGCCGTACGCGGTCCGATAACACAGGCCGAACATCTTACGCCCCTGCTGACCGGCCATGACCCCGGTCGCGATCTCTGCCGAACCATCACACTGGGCAAATTCATCCGGATATGTATATGCCTCGATCGTAGCCCCGAACTCTTCCGCAGAGATCAGGTTCAGATATTTGATATCATCCGCGTACAGCGCTGTCGCCTCCGCTCCCGAAGGGCTCTCCGTGACTGCGGTCAGGCCGTTCCATGCCACACCTTTTGGATACGTACCCTCTTCTCCAACAGGATACAAGACGCCCTGCTTGACACCTGTCTCGTAAAGCCGTTCCCCAGATCTATCCCAAACAAGTCTGCTCATTTAAATATACCTCCTAATAATATAGATCAAAGGCCCAATGATTCAGGTTATCCACGGTATAAAACCTGTTAAAACTGCACAACGGCAGGATCATCAGTGCATCCGGGATTCCTGAGTCAGGGTCTTTATCAATGACTGTTACCTTATAACGTTTCGTATTCAGATACGGTCTGTCATCCGCGTGCTTCATATCGACATCATCGAGTGAATATACGATGCAGGGATAGGTCATCCTCACAGACTCCGGCGGCTGGAAATACACCAGCCCAGACCCGAGTATGGCTTTAAGCTCCTCATGGAGTTCGATCCTGTCATTCATTATATACACCCCCGATCGTCAATATCAGACGCGGATACTGGACCTCGACATTCGTCACCTTCCATCTCACACCCATCCATTCAACATATCTCATGGTATGAAAGTT
>CAJTYN010000281.1 GCA_910584115.1 uncultured Lachnospiraceae bacterium | reverse complement strand
TCGAACGGGAGGACAGATACGTGTGCAGCGTCAACACCGACAACTATATGGGCGGCTACCAGGCCACCAGCCTTCTTGCGAGACACAATTGCGATGTATTCATCCACATCAACTCCTCCTCCGATAAAAATGTCCCCGCTTACGGGCGGATCAAAGGGTTTTTAGATGTCTGTGCAGAAAAAGATCTCACACATGAGTTAATCCTGAAAGAGATGGGAAACAGCTACGAATCCCTGCAGGAACATCTTTCAGCGATAATCTGCCATCTGGAGCAAAAATATAAAAAACAGAAAAAGGGAATCTTTTTATCTAACGATACCCAGGCCAATGTATTTTTAAATCTCCTGATGAGAAAGTACGGCTCTCTTCCGGATGATTACCTGATCATCGGCTTTGACAATTCGCCCATATCCAGGGAAGCTGTGCTCCCCATTAGCACCATAGGTCAGCAGATTGATAAGATCGCTTACGAAGCGGTAAGCCTGCTTGTGGAGCAGATGGATGAGCGAAAAAAAAGAAGACCGGTTCCTCTAAAAGAGCCGGTCCATAAGGTGGTCACTCCCGTGCTGTTCCGGCGGGAAACGACAGAAAAATTTGACAATTAAAAGATTTGTTTGAATATTTCAGTTTTTAATCTGAGTTTAATCTTTTTATATAAAAATTATTTTACAAACCAGATTTTGTTATGGTAAAATGAAATTGTCTTCCAGGAACCCTGGAAGCGGATAGGGAGTCAAAATCTCCGCTGCAGTTGCCAAATGTGCATGAAAACATGCCCACTTGGCTCATTGTACGCGGGAATAAAGGAGGTCGAAGATGAAAAAAGCAAAAAAAATCTTTCTGTCACTTTTAGCAGCAGTACTGGTAACTACAGGTGTCACAGGCCTGACTGTACAGGCAGACGGCGGAAAGCCCAAAAAAGTGTCTATCCCCAAGTCGTCCATGAAAGTCATGCAGGGGAAGGAGTTTGAGATAAAAGCAAAGATGACCCCAAAGCGGTCAGATGATAATTATCTGAGATGGCAGATTATCTCCGGAAAGCAATATGTCCGCTTTGAGGACAGCGACCGTGACGGCGACGATATGGATTTTATCGCGGTAAAACCCGGAAAAGCAAAGATCCGCTGCTACGTTGCAGGAAAGAATAAGAAAAAATACGGCGATGTGATCACTGTCACCGTCCAGAAGCGTAAGGCCGATTACTCTCTGAACAGGGTCGGCGGCGAAGTGAAGTACGAGGAGGTCTATGATGACTTTGACCTTGAGGTGAAAAAAGGGCACTCCATCAAGGACAGCGAGCTTACCTGGTCGATTGAGGATACAGATATCGTCGATTTTGAAACTAACCGCAGAACCGGGACAGAAGTAGAATTCCGGGCGAAAAAGATTGGAACGACAAAGATTACCTGTACCTGCACGAATAAAAATGCAAAGACGAAAAAGATCACCTATACGGTGAAGGTCGTTCATGACGATGATCATTATGATTATGACTGAGCTTTGTGAGCATCAGCGGCTAGGGCATAAGGCCCGGATCTGGCTCCTTTAGTCAGCCAGCAGCTTACCGCCGGTCATTTCATTAAAGGGGACACAGTTTTGACGCTGTGTCCCCTTTGCCTGCTAATTAAACCCGATAAGTCTCCTAGCCACCGTATACGCCAGCGATGAGATCTTGCGCCCGGATCTTCCGGGGATATTCATGGTCTGGCCAAGGATTCCGTAGCGGATCCTAAGGTATGTCTTCAAATCCCGCTTTTTAAGATATCTCCAAAGTCCCCGCTTTTTCTCCAGATTCTCCTCTTTCTTTGAACGGATGAGCAGTATGGATGAAACGGTCATCATGATCGCCAGGTAATTTACCATATAATGCCTGAGTTTCCTGCTCTCGATATCCTTAAGCTGGTACATGTCGATCATCCGTTTTGTCACGAATATCTGCTGGTCTACCCGCGAGATCATCACCTTTTCATTGACCGACTGATCCTCCCTGCCGATAAAATACCGGTAAAAGTCCACGTCCATATAGTAGATCCTGCGCACATAGGGAAGCGGATAATAGACGTAGATGTTGTCCACATAAAACGTATGCTTCGGCAGCGTCATCTGGCTGAGCTTCAGCATGGATGTACGATAGACCACCGAATGCATCAGGATATACTGATCCAGATGGAAACGCCCGATATCATCCCAGGAAAAAATCTTATCCTGGGGAAGGACATTGCGGTAGTGGATACACTTTTTGCGCGGTGCCCCAACCTTCTCATAGACATAATTAGACACGAGCATATCGATCTCTTTGTCCTCCCGCTCAAGTTCTTTGAGAAAGGCAATGATCCTCTCTAAAGCCTCCCCGTCAACCCAGTCGTCGCTGTCAACCACTTTGAAATATTTCCCGGTGGCGCCGGCAAGGCCTGAGTTCACTGCGTCTCCGTGCCCGCCGTTTTCCTTATCCACCACCTTTACGATGCCGGGATATTTTTTTTTATATTCACGCGCTATCTCAAGCGTCCCGTCATCGGAACCATCATTGACAATAATGATCTCCACATCATCGCCTCCGGGCAGGATACTCTCAATCGCCCGGGACATATAATCCTGCGAATTATATGATGGAATTGCGAATGAAATATATTTCATCTTAATCTCCTCCTTGAAGTCATACATTTCTATAGTATAAAGCATTACCTCCGATTTTCCAACTTATTTTTACGAAAAGCAATTATTCATTGTAAAATTTCCCAATATCCGATATAGTTATAGTCAGATATCCCGCAGGAATAAATGGAGGAATAGCATATGAAGAAAAACATTATCGTCGGACAATCCGGCGGACCAACAGCAGTAATCAACGGAAGTCTCTATGGTGTAGTATCGGAGGGCTTAAAGTATATGGACGGCTCTGGGCATGTCTACGGCATGATCAACGGGATCGAAGGCTTTTT
>CAJTYN010000280.1 GCA_910584115.1 uncultured Lachnospiraceae bacterium | reverse complement strand
AAGTGTACCGCGGCATGGGTTCCATCGCCGCCATGGAAAACGGCAGCAAAGACCGCTATTTCCAGTCCGATGCAAAAAAACTCGTACCAGAAGGCGTCGAGGGAAGGGTGGCGTACAAAGGCCATGTGGAAGATACGGTCTTCCAGCTCATCGGCGGCCTGCGCTCCGGCATGGGCTACTGCGGCGCCCCGGATGTGGAGACGCTGAAAAAGACCGGCCAGTTCGTAAAGATCACGGCCGCGTCCCTAAAAGAATCCCATCCCCATGACATCCACATCACAAAAGAAGCGCCCAATTACAGTGTAGATGAATGATCGCAGGGGTTCAGGCCGTAAGGCGAAGAGGATCAGGGAGCGCAGGCGGAATGTGTTCATCGTATCCTTATGCATCCTGTTCCTTATCGCCCTCGGTCTGGGAGGCCGCGCGGTCTGGACGCACACAAAGGAAAAAGAAGCCCAGGAGAGGGCGCGTCTCCTGGAGACTTCCTGGGAGGGCGCGCCGCCCTTGGATGTACAGCTTTTGACGGTCAATGATTATTCCAGGCCCGCGATCCCGCTGGAACAGATCAACGCGATCGCGATCCATTACACGGCCAATCCCGGCGCAACGGCCCAGCAGAACCGGGATTACTTTGAAAATCTCAAAGACAGCCACATCACCCAGGCCAGCAGCCATTTCATCATAGGTCTGGAAGGGGAGATCATCCAGTGCATCCCCAGCAGCGAGATGTCCTATGCGACTAATGCGCGGAATGTGGATACGCTGTCCATCGAATGCTGCCATCCCGACGAGACGGGAGAATTTACCCCGGAGACGTATGCGTCGATGGTGGAACTGACGGCCTGGCTCTGCGGCCGGTTCATGCTCACCAGCGACGACCTGATCCGGCATTACGATGTGACGGGGAAAGACTGCCCCAAATATTTTGTGGAAGTCCCGGAGGCGTGGGAACAGTTTAAGGAAGACGTACATACGAAAATGGAAGAGCAGAAAGGGGAGACTTAAAATGGACAAGATCTCATTGGAACAGGAACTGAAAGGCAATCCGTATCCGGGGCGGGGCATCGTGATCGGAAAGAGTCCGGACGGCAAAAAGGCGGTGGCCGCTTATTTTATCATGGGCAGGAGTGAGAACAGCCGAAATCGGATCTTCGTGGAAGACGGACAGGGGATCCGCACACAGGCGTTCGATCCGGCGAAGATGACGGATCCCAGCCTGGTGATCTATGCCCCCGTGCGGGTGCTGGGAAACAAGACCATCGTCACCAACGGCGACCAGACGGATACCATATACGAGGGCATGGACCGACAGATGACTTTTGAGCAGACCCTACGCAGCCGTGAATTTGAGCCGGACGCGCCCAATTATACGCCGCGCATCTCCGGGATCCTTCACATCGAGGACGGCCGGTTCAGCTACGCCATGTCCATCTTAAAGTCGGACAACGGCAGCCCGGATGCCTGCCACAGGTACACGTTCGCTTATGAGGACTGTGCGCCCGGGGAGGGCCGTTTCATCCATACGTATCAGGGCGACGGCGACCCGCTGCCCAGCTTTGAGGGAGAGCCGAAACGGGTGGAGATCTTAGGGGACCTGGAGGCTTTTGCCGGGATGCTGTGGGACAGCCTGAATGAGGAAAATAAAGTGTCCCTGTTCGTGCGTTTTATCGATATTGCCACAGGAACCTGTGAGTCGAAGATCATCAATAAAAACCAATGATGTTGAATCAAAAGGAGCGGTCATTTTGAGAGAATTACAGTTGAAATACGGATGCAACCCGAACCAGAAGCCTTCCAGGATCTACATGAACGACGGAGGGGAACTGCCCATTGAAGTTCTGTCCGGAAGGCCGGGGTATATCAATCTTCTGGACGCGTTCAACGCCTGGCAGCTGGTCAGGGAACTGGATACGGCGACGGGTCTGCCCGCGGCCGCGTCGTTTAAGCATGTCTCCCCCGCGGGCGCGGCGGTGGGCCTGCCCCTTGACGAGACGCTGGCGAAGATCTACTGGGTGGACGATGTGATCCGGGAAAAAGATCTGTCCCCGCTGGCCTGTGCCTATGCCCGCGCGCGGGGCGCCGACCGGATGTCGTCCTTCGGCGATCTTATCGCCCTGTCCCGGATCTGCGACGCGGATACGGCCCGGCTGATCAAACGGGAAGTCTCCGACGGCGTCATCGCCCCCGGCTATGAACCGGAAGCGCTTGAGATCCTGAAGGCCAAGAAAAAGGGCAGCTATAACGTGATCCAGATGGACGGCGGCTACAAGCCTGCGCCGCTGGAGCATAAGGAGGTATATGGGGTCACTTTCGAGCAGGGCAGGCAGGAGCTTCCGATCAACGAGGAGCTGCTGTCCGACATCGTGACCGAGAATAAGACGCTCTCGAAGGAAAACATCCGGGATCTGAAGATCGCGCTGATCACCCTGAAATATACCCAGTCAAATTCCGTGTGCTATGTAAAAGACGGCCAGGCGATCGGGATCGGCGCCGGGCAGCAGTCCCGGGTACACTGCACCAGGCTGGCCGGGCAGAAAGCGGACAACTGGATGCTGCGCCAGAGCCCGAGAGTGCTGGGCCTCCAGTTTGCGGAAGGGATCAGCCGGGCAGAACGGGATAATGCCATCGATGTTTATATCGGAGATGAATATATGGACGTGCTGGAAGAAGGCGCCTGGCAGAAGATCTTCAAGGTAAAGCCGGAGGTCTTCACCCGGGAGGAGAAGCGGGCCTGGCTGGATCAGATGGACGGCGTGACCCTTGGATCGGACGCGTTCTTCCCCTTCGGCGACAACATCGAGCGGGCCAAAAAGAGCGGCGTGCGCTATATCGCTCAGCCCGGCGGCTCCGTGCGGGATCAGGCAGTGATCGAGACATGTGATAAATATGGGATGGTCATGGTGTTCACAGGCATCCGGCTGTTCCATCATTGATAGGGAGGAAAAACATGATCAAAAACAGAAAACATGGACACATCGGCATCGCCACCAACGATCTGG
>CAJTYN010000279.1 GCA_910584115.1 uncultured Lachnospiraceae bacterium | reverse complement strand
TGGCTTGACGATACCCCTCCCAAGGTCTATACTAAAAATATGTTCTAAAACCGCAAGGAGGCAACAGTCGATGTTTGGAGAATGTCATGAGCATATTTTTATGGATGGGCTGGATTACCGGGCCGCGGTGCGCACGCACAAGGACGCGCCCTGCGAGCCGGTGATCCGCGCCCATCTGCGGGAATACCAGAAACGGGGGATCACATACATAAGGGACGGCGGGGACAAGTATGGCGCGTCCACACTGGCCAGAGAGCTGGCCGGGGAATACCAGATCACATACAGGACGCCGGTATTTGGGATCCATAAGAACGGACAATACGGGAAGATCGTGGGCTACGGATTTTCTGATATGAAGGAATACCACAGTCTGGTCAAGCGGGCCATTGCCGAGGGCGCGGATTTCATCAAGATCATGACCACGGGGCTGATGGATTTTGACCGCCAGGGAGAGGTGACCGGGGAGCCGTTATCCGGCGCGGAGGTCCGGGAGATGGTGCATATCGCCCATGAGGAAGGGATGGCCGTCATGTCCCACACAAATGGAAAGCGGGGGATCATGGCTGCGGTGGAGGCGGGCGTGGACAGCCTGGAGCACGGGAATTTCCAGGATGAAGAGACGGTAAAGGCGCTGGCCCAGAGCAGGACCACCTGGGTGCCCACGGCCGTGACGGTGCGCAACCTCCTGGGGGACGGGCGTTTCCCGGACGATACCCTCCGTCCGATTTGCGAATGCACAGAACATGCGCTGCGGATGGCGTACCGACTGGGTGCCTCGGTCGCCCTGGGGAGCGACGGGGGTGCCTACCGGGTCCTCCACGGCCAGGGACTGGTGGACGAGTACCACGCATTCCAGCAGATCCTGGGCGCCGGGGAAACGTTGGATCGATGGCTGGAGGCCGGAGAGAAAAAGATACAGGAGGTCTTCAGGAAAAAATAACGCGCATGTTCTGCCGAGCATTTCACAACATCTAGAAAGCATTTTGATACAAAAGACTTGAAATGTCCTCTTTAGGACGGTAAACTGATCAGGGAGGGATACAGTATGAAACCTATTTCTGGAATGGACTGCAATGCAGCACGACCATCTGTGCCCGTCTCTGGTGAGAGAGAGCCGCAAAAGATCCAGCGGCCCGAAGATGGATCCCAGGAGCGCCGTCCAAAGCCCGTGATGGATGGATATGTCCCGGAGGAAGAGCAGGAACCGTCTGGACGCTACTGGCTCGGCAGAGATGAGGAAGGCGGACCTAAGATCTGTACCGTCAGTACGGACAAGGTGGACCGTGAGATCAGGGAGTTAAAAGAACAGAAACAGAGACTGGAACAGCGGCTCGACATTGAAACAGACGAGACAAAGATCAAAGAGCTGGAAGGGGAACTGGCGCAGGTGGAACGGGAATTGAGCCAAAAGGATAATGACACATACAGGCGTCAGCATGCCGCATATACGTTCTCGTCCTGATCGTTGGCGCGCCCATCTTAAAGCGGTGACTTTTGAGAGATCAAAAGCCGCCGTTTTTTGTTGTATTTACCGCATCTGCGTCCTTGATATGTGTGGATTTACGTGGTATAATGCACTCATAAACCAATAAAAACCACATATATCAAAGGGAGGACGAAAAAGTGAAGAGTGAACGAGAGATCAAACAAGAGATGTGCGAGATCGGGAAAAGGGTGTACGACCGGGGGATGGTGGCCTCCAACGACGGGAATTTTTCTGTGAAATTGAACGAACATGAGTTTTTATGCACGCCCACAGGAGTCAGCAAAGGCTTCATGACGCCGGAGTTCATCTGTAAAGTGGATGAGAACGGGAACGTGCTGGAAGCCAACGAGGGCTTCCGTCCTTCTTCGGAGATCAAGATGCACCTGCGGGTCTATCAGAAGAGAGAGGATGTCCGCGCTGTCGTCCACGCCCATCCCATGTATGCCACCACGTTTGCCATCGCCGGGCAGCCGCTGATGGATCCGATCATGCCGGAAGCGGTGATCTTCCTGGGCGGAGTCCCGCTGGCCAGATATGGGACCCCGGGGACAGTGGAAGTGCCCGATTCTGTCGAGCCTTTCCTGGACCAGTATGACGCGGTCCTGCTGGAAAACCACGGCGCGCTCACCTATTCCGACACGCTGCTGAACGCGTACCACAAGATGGAGTCCGTAGAATTTTACGCGCGCCTCCTTTATCAGACGAAGATGATCGGAGGCCCGCAGATCCTCTCTCCCGAGCGGGTAGAGCAGCTCTATGAGACGAGGCGCGGTCTGGATATCGTCGGGCGGCATCCCGCCATCAACGGAAAGGAGGATCACTCGTGAAAAAGACGGCAAAGGGTGCGCTGGCCTTCGATCTGGGGGCGTCCAGCGGCCGGGCCATCCTGGGGACGCTTGAAGATGGGAAGATCGTGATGGAGGAAGTCCACCGCTTTACAAACGACCCGGTGATCGTCAACGGGACCATGTACTGGGACACGCTGCGGCAGTTTTATGAGATCAAACAGGGCATCGTCAAGGCGAAGAACCGCGACTCCTTCGAGAGCATCGGGATCGACACATGGGGTGTGGATTTTGGGCTTTTGGACGGACACGGGGAGCTTTTGGAAAACCAGATCCATTACCGGGACGGGCGGACCCAGGGGATGACCGAGCGGGTGTTTGCCAAGATCCCTCGGGAGCGCCTCTATGAGATCACCGGCAATGAATTTATGTATTTCAACACCATTTTCCAGATGGAGGCGCTAAGAGAAAAGCGTCCCTGGATGCTGGAGCGGGCCGAGCGGTTCTTATTTACGCCAGATCTTTTTAACTATTTCCTCACGGGCGAGCAGAAATGCGAATATACGATGGCCACCACTTCGTCCATGTTCGACATCCGCAAAAAGACTTGGTCCCGGGAGGTGGCGGACGCGCTGGGGCTTCCCATGCGCTTTTTCCCGGAGATCGTCGAGAGCGGGACGGTGGTGGGCGCGCTGAGTCGTGAGATCTGCGAGGAGCTGAACGTCCCCGCGAAACAGGTCATCGCCGTGGCCTCCCACGATACCCAGAGCGCCTCCGTGGCC
>CAJTYN010000278.1 GCA_910584115.1 uncultured Lachnospiraceae bacterium | reverse complement strand
GATGTCGGGTTCAGGAATGTGTTCTTAATGTTCTCTTCAACGCTCAGTCTATCATCCATCTGCAAGAGATTATTGAGGCGTCCCTCCCACTATACCATAGACCAGAGCTTTGTCTTCGTCGGAAAAATTCTTGAAATATCGGCATGTATCAGCAAGATCAAACGGCAATATCTTCATCTGAGATGTCCGTCTGCCATAAAGCGGTGCTTTGTAAGCCAGTACATGATCTTCCATATAGGACATCGACGACCCACATAGGATCAGCATCAATTTTAGAATGATCTTTATACTTATCGATCAAAAGCTGCAGAGTAGAAGCAAGGCTCTTGGAAGACCGGGCCACATATGGATACTCATCGATCACTAAGACCAGACAATCTTTTTCTGCCAGCTTGAAAACATATTCTAATGCAGCCTGGAATGAAATAAATGCTGTTTCAGCTTGGATGCCTGTCTCAGATTCCATGATATTTTTACTGAGATTCTCCAGATTTTGTTTGGCATTGCTCTCTACACCCATAAAATAGATCGCTTTTTTATCTCTGATAAATTGGTTGATGAGCGCCGTTTTCCCTACACGGTACCGCCCATAGATCACTGTAAATTCAAACTTCCCAGATCTATATAGCCTATCGAGGACCTCTAACTCACGTTCCCTGCCAATAAACATGCTGCTACCTCCATTTGATAGTCCCTATACCATACTGCGGTATGCTAGTCGATCACAATTTACTTATTTATGATCTACGAGAAAAAATACCTTATACA
Organism: uncultured Lachnospiraceae bacterium; assembly: GCA_910584115.1. Taxonomy (GTDB): domain Bacteria; phylum Bacillota; class Clostridia; order Lachnospirales; family Lachnospiraceae; genus MGBC164599. Next base: position 2,291 of record CAJTYN010000278.1, on the reverse strand, counting down.
GTCCATTCTTGATCGGACTGCACAAGGTACATTTACCAAACTATCTGCTAATTTCATCACCACCTCTGATCAGCACCGTTTTCCCGCAGAAGGCAAACCCATATTTTCGGATATGTTCTTCTGGGATACCTTTCGCCGTCAATGCCGCTGTATAGTCTTGTCTTTCTATTTGATCCAGGGCATCTTTCGCTGTATCGGCGAGTTCGGCTTCTATTTCTGTATCCTGGACTTTAAATTCCAGGATCACAGCATCATCTCCAGGATCTCGCGGCTCCAACACAACATCATATCTCCCGAAACCACTTTCCCGGTTGGATGTGAGTATATAACGGTCAGACAATTCCACCATCAGCCCCAATACAAACCCATGATAGAACCGTTCCGGTTCCGCTCTGGATGGATTTTTCCCTGTGTCGAAATAACTGAATGTCGTCATGGCAACATCATTCATATACAAGTTCATCGCCCGCACATCGTCTTCCAGCAACGCCTTGATAAAGTCATTATAACGGGACGCCGCATGGCCAAACCACTTGTGTACCATATTCTGAAACATGACACGCACTTCAAAATTTGTCAGCGTCAGTTCGTATTCCTGCGTCCATCTGCCAAGATCCGGCGCGTACGTCCGGATGTCCAACACTTTCAGATAACCGCTGGCGAGCAGGAGACTCCAGATGGCCTCTTCGTTATCATCCAGTTGATCATAGACGATCTGTTCATCTATTTCCGCACATATGGATCCTCCGCTCAGCAGCCTTTCGAACCTCTGCTTGGTATCTTTATCCCCTTCCCGGATCAATCTATTGACTAAGCTGTTGGAACTGGTATTGACCCAATATGCGCCAAATCTTCCCGTATCCAGATAATTGATGATCGGCCAAGGATTATAGATATCTGTGCGTTTCCCAAAAGTAAAACCATCGTACCAGCTCTTAACATTTCCTTTTTGCCCGGATAGACCAAATTCATCCAAAGATCGGAAGACTTCCTCCTCGGTAAAACCAAAACTGTCCGCATACTGGTCTGATGTGATCGTCACCACTTTCAGATTATTCAGGTCCGAAAAAAACGACTCCCGGCTCACACGCGTGATCCCTGTCATGATCGCGCGCTCCATATAAGGATTTGTTTTAAATGTGGCATTCAACAGGCTGCGGATAAAAGGGATCAGCTCATCCCAATAGCCATTGACATAAGCCTCCTGCATCGGGGTATCGTATTCATCCAATAAGATGATCACCTTTTTTCCGTAGAAACGCGACAGATGATCCGACAACATCTTCAATGCATAGGAAGCCTCGTGATCCTCCATATCTACAGATATCCTCTGGAAATTCCTCTTTTCTTTCTCATTTAACAGATCACCTTTCAGTAAAAAATCGTATTGGGCATAAACATTTTCAATGATCCGACAGATCTTTTTCCGCGTCTGCGCAAAAGACGTTTCTTTCACATCCGCAAAACTGAGTGCGATCACTGGGTACCTGCCCTGCAGATCTCGGTATGTCTGTTTTTTCCAGATTGAGAGACCTTCAAATAGCTCGCTCCGTCCAGCATAAGCTACAGAGAAAAATTTTTCCACCATGCTCATCGTCAATGTCTTTCCAGATCGCCTGGGACGCGTGATCAATGTCACCTCATCCTCGGCTTCCCACCATTCGGAGATAAATGAGGTCTTATCTATATAAAATATATCCTGCATCCGGATCTTCTCAAAATCCTGATGCCCGATACCCACAGTCCTCGACATCCCTTCTCCTCTCTATCTGCTCCCGGACCGCGCCTCACAATCCTTCCGATAAAACGCGATCCCCCAACGATCGATCTTCCGATATCCTTCCATCCGCAGCCCCTCCACATATCGCTTATCCTCTATCTGTTCCAGCGCCTTTTCGGCATCCGCTTCCAGATCGTCAATGGATCTTGAGACCTTCATCTCGATGAGAAACGCCCGCCCCCGCAGGGAAGGACTTTTCACGATAATGTCAGAACGCCCATTGCCCGACTCACGGTTTGACTGCACCAGATAATCCTGGCTCTGGCTTAAGACTCCTGCCAGGAATCCATGGTAAAAATTTTCCGCACTGTCAAAAAAACTGATGGTATCGAAGAGCTGTCCGCTGAGGATCTCCCCCACTTTTTCTTCATTCCCCTCTTCCATCGCACGGTACAGATCCCCAAGATCTTCCTTCCCAAGCTTTTCATCAAACCAGCTGCGGATCGTGCTCTCATAGATCGTCAGGACCTCTGTATTCGGGATACGCACTTTTAAAAAGATATATCGTTCG
>CAJTYN010000277.1 GCA_910584115.1 uncultured Lachnospiraceae bacterium | reverse complement strand
GATCACATAACACACCAGGGCCAGGGGCAGCGCCTTCAAAAAGACGGACAACGGCGGGATCCCCACCCCGAAGATGCTGACCTCCCGGAGGATCGTGGAGAAGTCCGGAATCTTGATGAAGGTCCCGATCTCCACCGTCGGCGTCTCCAGCTCTCCCACCAGGAGGCCCACCACCATGGCGAGCACATAGGGAAAAAGGTTCCCGTAACGGGCGATCAGATCCAGCAGCCTATTGTGCGCCCGCTTCTTTTGATACACATCGGAAAAACTGATCAGCAGGAGGAGCCCCACCCCCGCCACGATCCCGATGGGATATTTATGCATATTGCCGCCCTCCCCGATCTGCCCAGCCATCACGGTGACCGGCGCGGCCAGGAGGATCCCGCCTTTTACGGACGGGGGCACGGCATTGACGAACTTGCCCGCCAGCTTCGTGACCCCCATGAAGACGAAGACCAGCCCCACCATCAGCTGGAGGGCGATCATCGCCTGGATCCGCTCCGGCCCCATGGGAAACCCTTCCAGGAAGACGATCGTAAGGGGCAGGGACGGGGTGATCCACCCCGGGACCACCGGATCGCCCAGGAACGCATGGAGCATATACAGGAACGTATCGATGATCACACAACTCCAGGCCAGCTCATAGGGCAGCCCCAGGTACTGCTCCAGATAAGGGACGGAGGCCAGGGCCGTCACGCCCAGGATCAGCCCCTGGACAAATTCGATCGTCTCAACTTTATAATGGATGAACGGAAAACGGACTTTAAACGGGCCGCAGGGGATATACGGAAGTTCGTTCTCTCTTCGCAGATCTGCTGTTCGTGCCATATCCACACTCCTTTTCGGAAAATCCTATGCCGTCTGTTTCCCGCGGTTTATCTTCACATAAAATGCCAGGAGTATCCCCACCACCGTGACGGCCATATTCAGCAGCAGGATCATCCGGGACGCGCCCGTGCCGCCCACCTTCGTGATATACCCGGCCAACGAGATGATCGTATAATTCGCGATGCTGGACGCGATCATGACCATGGACGTGGCCGTCCCCTTGCTCTCCGGGAAAAACTCCGCCGTGGTGGACACGGCCAGCTGGAGCACGCCCCCGGCCCCCGCAAATCCGATGACGAACCCTCCGATCAGGCAGATCGCCGGGATCTGTATGAAATAACACAGCGCCAGCATCACCGTGGAGATCGCCGGATACAAGATCAGCACGTTGATCTCCTTTAACCCCTTCTTTATGAAAAAGGCGGTGGAGAGGATTGCCACTGCCGTCCCCAGCGCGTACCAGGACTGGATCGCGGAGGGGTCGGCCATCCCGTAAGCCTTGCCCAGCTCCTGGTTGCAGTTCAGCCACAGCATGAATGTGCAGGAGCTGGTAAATCCGATCAGGATCGCCGCCAGGGATACGGGCGTGACCTTGATCTTGGCTCTCTTTGCCCCTGGCTCTGCCGCCTTTTCAGCGCCCCCGTTCCTCTTGGGGAAGGGCAGGAACAAGATCAAGACCCCGTCGATCAAGATCGCCGCGCCGGCCACGATGAAGATCGTCCGATAGGACATGTTCGCGGCGGCCACGTACCCGATCATGAACTTGAGCAGGAACTGGCTGATGCACATGGAGAATTTGGTGAACATATTTGCCACCGAGCCGTTATTGACGTAGATCTCCATGCACGTGGGGCTGACGCAGGTATCCAGGAAGGAATTGGCGATCCCGCCGACGACCGCGAACGCATAGCCCACGGCCATGGAGCCGGAATACGCCACCCCTAAGAAGAACACCGCGTAACAGACCACCCCGATGATGCCGCTGATCCGCCGCCCGAACTTATCCGAGAACGGGCCGGCGATCGGCAGGGAGATCAGACGTCCCAGCCCCAGCGCCGCGATCACCGACAGGACCATGCTCACATCCAGGGTGCCGTCACTCAGGGTCTGGGCGCCCCAGGCGGCGGCAAATTCCGCTTTATACTGGCCCAGGATAGACGCGCCAATCCCATGGATAAAATATGTAAAATACAGTGCGATCGAAGTGACGTACAACTTTTTATTATTTTCCATCTGCCCCATCTTCGCACCTCTTCTGATATTCCTGGTATTCGTCTGTGGGCATGTCCAGTCCTGTAAAGAGCTTATACGCGGCGGCGCCCTGCCATAGGAGCATGCCCGAGCCGCCGATGGTCTTGGCGCATCCGGCCTCTCTCGCCTCTTTGATCAGCTTTGTCTCCATGGGGTTGTAGACCACATCTGCCACCACGAGATCCGGACGGAAGATGCTCTTGTCTGTGACCAGGGACTGGCCGTCATGGGGTTTCATCCCGATCAGCGTGGCGTTGACCAGGATGTCCGCGTCCGCCTCCTCCCTCAGCTTCTCCTGTCCGTCCAGGCAGAAGACCTTCACCTCACATCCCGGCACTTCTGTCTTCAGCTTTTCGGCCGTGGACCGGGCACGGTCTAAGAAAGGATCGTCCGCATTGAAGATGGTGATCGCCTTCGCTCCCTCCAGGGCGCACTGGACCTGGACGGCTGTGGCCGCGCCGCCTGCCCCCAGTACGACTAATTTTTTACCTTTGACCTCCACACCGTGTTCCTGCAGATTGCGGACAAACCCAATCCCGTCGGTGATGTGGCCCGTCAGTTTTCCGTCTTCGTTGACGATCGTATTGACGGCGCCGATGATCCGGGCCGCCGGGGACAGCTCGTCCATCTGTCTTGCGGCCTCGTTTTTGCAGGGCATGGTCACATTCCCGCCCCGCATCTTAAAGAGGCGCATGGCCGCCAGCGCGTCCGCCACCTGCTCTTCCTTGATGTCAAATGCCATGTAGGCATAATCCAGGCCATGGTGCTGGAAGCTGAAATTATACATGGCCGGTGAACCGGAATGCCCCACCGGGCTTCCGATCAGCATCATCAATCCTGTCGTCCCCTTGATCCTCTGTTCCATCTTCTCTCCTCCTCTACAATCTGACAGCGACTTCATACGCTTCCTTCGTGGCGTCCAGAGCGCGTCTGGCCCTGACCGCGTCCCCGATCACATGGGTGTCTTCCACGATCTCTTTTACCGCGTCCCCGAATGGGTCGTGATTCCGAAAGC
>CAJTYN010000276.1 GCA_910584115.1 uncultured Lachnospiraceae bacterium | reverse complement strand
CCTTCTTCAAATGCAACTTTTCTTTCGTACCCAAGCGATGATAGCTTGCTGATATCACCTTTCCAGTTGAGCGGATCACCTTCTCTTTGTTTACCGACAAAGCGGATCTTTTCCTTTCCAAGACCCATATTCCTTGCAAATGTCATCGCCGCTTCTTTTATTTTTATCTCATCACCATTCGCCACATTATAGAGTATCTCATCATAAGGCGCTTTTTCAGACACGAGCATTATCGCCTGAATGAGGTCGTCGATATATATGTAATCACGACTTTCATCACCGCTCCCCCACAAGTCCAATCTGCCCGTTTGAGTCACCTTTTGATACATATCCCAAAAGATCTGTTTTTTCAACCCTGGACCATATGCTGAAAAGATCCTCAGTATCTTTACATCATATCCATGATTTTTGTGCATATATATACAGGTATCCTCTGCAGCTTTTTTGTGCAATGCATACGGAGACAATGGATTTATTTCCTGTTTTTCAGTGACCGGCAGGCTGATGGGATTTCCATAGACAGCCGCACTTGACATCAGAATAAAACGAGAACTGAGCATATGCGCTTCTCTCATCGCAAACAAAAGATTATGGGTCGTTATATAATTGCTCTTCAGATCCTGTACGGGATCTTGGATGGATCCGTTCACATCAGCACTCCCGGCACAATGCAAGATCAGATCCGGCGAACAGTATCTGAGGATCTTGCCAACATCTGAAAGATCCATCAGATCAGCCTGTATGTATCCTTGACCATCGATATATACACCATCTCTCCCCCATCCGAAGACTTCTTGTCCATTTTTTTTATATGCCTCAGTCAAATGACTCCCTATAAAACCTGTATGACCTGTGATCAAGATCCGCATGTGCTACTCCCTATATGAATATCTTACCCAATGCTCCTGCATAAATCCCTGTCTGATCCTCTGTCTGATATCCGTTTCTGTTCGGATCCTCCAGCATCTCGATGATCGCAATGGCCAGATCTGACGATGATCCCGATTTAAAAAGCCGACAATTTTCATCCATCTGTTCACGATGCACTTTTATATCAGACAACAGGATCCTTTTGTTGAGGACTTTAGCATCCTCTACGACAGTACCCCAACCTTCGAACAATGATGGCTGGATGATAAATCGGGAATGTTTCATGATACACAATTGAGTGATACGATCAACAAATCCCACCACCTGTACCCGTTTTCTGATGGAAGGCTCATTGAAGATCTCCTTGAGTCTATTGATATACTCCGGATCACGCCGATCAGAGAGTTCTCCTGTAAAAACGATCTTCACGTCCAATCCCGGATATCGTTCAGCTATATATCGCACGGCTTCTAAAACGACCTGATGATCCTTATGCTTCCAAAACTGGTTACAGACAGCGATATACTGCATCGCAGAGAGTCCGAACCCTGATAGTATCCCGTTCTCATCGATCTCCGAAAGCTGTTTTAGTTCATTTTCTATGTAAGAGGTAAAATGGACCACGTGAACATTTTGTCTCTTCTTTGAAAAAAAACGTCTAAAATCTCCTAATGAGTCATAACTACTGAGGATCAATGGATTTCTTGCCGCTGCTATTTTTTTAAACCTTTTGTCACGTGTATCACATTCCTCTTTTGAAAAAAAATCTGGATAATGACAATGTTGGAAATCTGCAATCCAAGAAACCGGTGTGATCCCAAATGATCTTAAAAATCTATACGGCATGATGGGAAATACATATCTCACTCTGTATCGGAGACAACATCTCACTCCGTGTAATATAGCTGAAAGAACACCAACTCCATTTTCACATGAGATGATATCGGCTTGTGGATAAAATGGATTGAATACATCTGAAAACTCTTTATTTGTTAAGATAATGATCTTATATCTGCCAACGATATCCTTATTTGACAAGAGCATATGTATGATGTTTTTTCTATAATAAATACCGCCTATCCAGGGAGACCTGCTCAGAGCAAATATCAGTATCGCTTTTTGCAATCTTCATACCTCCACCAATAATCTTTGAATAAATCGGTCGATTTTTGAAATCGCCAGCGCAAAGAGGATAACGGTCGTCAAACTAACGAGATACGATATAGGGAATGACATATATCTCTGGATGATCCGCATTATCATCCTGTCATGAAATCCTCCTGCCAGATAGGCCGCTAATGTTACTTGGCTCAGTGTCTGTATCACGTATCGGATCTCTTGTCGTTTTACAAAAAATCTCTTTATCTTCCCGTCATTTATATATCCCCAGATGAGGAACAACGCTGCGATAGTGATCGTTGTAAGCCCTATCCCCAAATGGATCACACCAAATGCTCGGACTCCTTTTTTCCGGAGTAACTTCAGAATAAGATATAACATCCACGCCAAAGGCATGCTGTAATAAAATGATCGACTGATCCTGATCAATGATATATCTTCATTCTCAAGATATTCACGAAGGCTATATCCGATAAGCATTGCGATAAATCCGATAAAATATCTTTCAGCAAGGATCCCGTCCGATAAAATATGCAAGATGAGCAAGATCACACATCCCAGTCTACGGAGTTGTGATGAACACATCTTTTCAACAGTAAATAAAAGAGGATAAAACAATAAAATAGCACCTGTAAACCAATATATAGTCGGAAAAACAAAAAAAGTGACGATATCCATCCATTTGCTGATGTTCACATCCCCGATGACTATTGATGAGACATAGAATAAGATCAACATTGGCAATAATCTCTTTAGACGTTTTTGATACCAATATCCTATCTGGCACATCTCACTCCTTTTGATAGAATGATAAAGGGTAAAACCGCTCACCATGAAAAATGTATTATTGCCTATATCTCCCCCAAACGCGAGTAGATTTATCTGATCGGGGAACAGGATATCTGAATGAAAATTGATGATCATAAGACAGGCAAATGCCTTTAGGCAATCTACTATATATAACCTCTGTCCATCTACACTCATCATTTTCTCCTGATCACTGCTTCCCAGATAAATCTCATGTTCGTATGCCAATACCGTCTGAACAGCCTCTCCGGATCCTGTAACAGACGGTACAGCCACTCCAGATCCATCGCCTGCATCCATCCCG
>CAJTYN010000275.1:2844-3131 GCA_910584115.1 uncultured Lachnospiraceae bacterium | reverse complement strand
CTGCTCTCCTGTCCGGCTGTCCATCCAGATGATGCAATGATCGATCGGCTCACAGTTTTCGTCTACGGGAACGATGGATGCGTCGATGCACGCGAACGCGATCGTCCCGATCTCCTCCCCGCTGATCCGCGCGGTCTCTTTTACCTCCCGCAGGACCTGTTTTAACGCATCCAGCCAGAGCGCGGCGTCACATTCCGCCCAGCCCGGCTTGGGATACACCGGGAGATATCCGCAGGATGCCTCCGCCGCCAGTTCCCCTTCCGGATCGAAGAGGTAGGCCCGCATGC
>CAJTYN010000275.1:0-2834 GCA_910584115.1 uncultured Lachnospiraceae bacterium | reverse complement strand
GCATGCTCTGGGTCCCCATATCAATGCCTACATAATATTTCATCCCTATCACCTCATTCATCAGCCGTATCGGCAATGGCGTCTTTGTTGATCTCCATCCAGATATCCGCGTTTTTGATCCCCAGCTTCTGTGGGTTGAAGATGGGTCTTTCGATGCCCGCTCTCCTCTGCGCCTGGTAATCATCGTACACTTTTTTGATCGTCGGGGCCATGATCAGGAGTATGATCACGTTAAACCATACCATCAGCCCCACGCCCAGTTCCCCCGAGGAAAAACTGGTGGAAGACGACTGCACCGCAAAGTAGAAGAAGATCAGCGGCATGACGATCCGCAGCCCCCAGATCACCATGCGGCGCGCCCGCTGGGATCTGCTGTGCAGCATGTAGGCGATCGCTGTCTCGCCCTGGTAGTAATAATTTAACAAGGTCGTAAAGGCAAAGAAGAACAAGAAGAAAGCAAGTACCGTGGAACCGATGCCGCCCGGAAAGATGGCGTTGAGCGCTTCCTGGGCCCATGCGATGCCGGGTTCCGCCACCTGGTCCGCGATCATGGCGGAACCGCCGCTGGTATGGATCAGCCCGCCCGAACTGTCCACCACATTAAAGCAGTCTGTCAAGATGATGATCAGCGCGGTGCAGATACATACAAACAGGTCGATGTATACAGAGAAAGAGTTGACCAGTCCCTGCACGCCTGGATGGGCACATTCTGTGGCGGACGCCGCCGGCACCGCTTCCCCCATCCCGGCTCCGGAAGAGTTGACGGACCTTTTCACACCCCAGAGGACGGCGGTCCCCATCAGGCCGCCGAACACAGCGTCCATACCGAACGCACTCCGTACGATCAGCGCCAGCGCCTCCGGGACGATCCGGATATTCAGCACGATGATCACGATGGTGAGGATCACAAATCCGATCGTCATGAACGGGACCACCACTTCCGCTGTCTTCGCGATCCTCCGGATGCCGCCTGAGATCACGATGAACAGAAGGACTGCCGCGATGGCCCCGGTGATATACTGGGAGACACCTAAGCTCGTCTTAAATCCGCTGGTGATCGAGAACGCGTGGGGCGCCACGGTGAGGATCGGCACGCAGACCAGCGTGAGGGCCGCGTAGATAAATGCCAGCTTTTTCAGGCCCAGCCCTCGTTGGATATAGTAATAAGCGCCTCCCCTGTATTCTCCGTCCTGTTTGATCTTGTAGACCTGGCCCAGGGAGCATTCCGCATAGGAGATCGCCGTGTCCAGGATCGATGTGACCAACATCCAGAATACCGCGCCCGGGCCGCCGCTGCAGATGGCGACGGCTACGCCCGCCACGTTGGCGGTGCCCACGCGGTATCCGATGACCGTGCAGAATGTGGCGAAAGGAGAGATCCCAGTATCGGATCCGCTGGATGAGAACAGCAGCTGGACCTGATGTTTGATATTGCGGACCTGAACGCCTTTCAGCAGTATCGTGTAGAAGATGGCTGACCCCAATATCAGGAAGATGATGGGGTTTGACCATACCAGATCATCTAAAGTTACGAATATTTTACCCATAAGACCCCCTCTCTGTCCAGGATATTTCGTTTACCAATCGTGTTCGAACATCTCTTCATTTGCTTCAATATCCAGGGATGTATAGCCTGACAGTTTGATGGCCCGCACCGGACCCCTCTTTGTCGCCTTCGTGACCTGTGCCGGTGAGACGCCCAGCTCCTGCGCGATGATCCTCTCGATGGTCACGGCACAGTTGCGTCCCTGACAGAGGCCCATGCCTGTCCTGAGCAGGCGTTTTACCTCATTGACACTGGTCGCGCCGTTCCTGACCGCCTCGATGACCTGTCTCTTGGTGATCTCTTCACAGCGGCATACATACATATCATCGCCGTCCGCATGTTCTAAGATGATGTCAGAGGGCTCCTGTGTATCCGCTCCTTTGGCGATCCTCCTGCCGTCGGTGGAGATGCCCCGCACTTTCATGCCGTATCCTTTTGGCACCTGTATCTCCACAACGGCGGTCCTGTCATTTTTCTTTGTCATGACTGTGCGGACCACCACCGCTTTCACCAGATATTCCCCCGCCCGGCTCAGTCCGTAGACTTCCTGGCCTTTTTCGGGGAGCGGATGGTATTCGTAGGGGATCGTGACCGTATCGTGGTCTTCCCCGGTCTGGTCCACGAGGAAACATGCCTGTCCTGGGCACTGGGCCACACACAGGCCGCAGCCGATGCATTTTTCCGGATCGACGACAGGAAGGTTTGTGATCGGCTCACCCACTGTGATCGCCTGGTGGGGACAGGCCGCTTCGCACGGATTGCAGGGGATGTTCTGCCTGCACTCGATCACGACACATTTTTTCTGAGACAGGATATCTGTCCCTGGATATCCGGGGATATCCATTATTTCGTCAAGTCCTAAATATCCATTTTTAGCAAGCATGATCCTTCACCTTCCATTCTTCCATCTGTTTTATGATCTGTTCTTTCGCATCCGCCCGTCCGGATCCGAAGGGTCCTGTCCGCAGCTGGTCTAAAGAATTCCAGACATTCGCCTTTGCTCCTTCTGCGGCTTCGCGGCTGATCTTCCCGAGGGCCTGTGCCGCCGCGATACCGGCCAGTTTTCCTTCCTCGATGGCGGAGGAGGCTTCTTCCACCCCTGCGGAATCACCGGCGACGTAAATGCCCTCTCTCGTCGTCATCATATCCTTGTCGTGCATGGGGACCTGGGAACCCAGCCTGCCGGCATTTACGAACACAACGTCCGCCATCGATGCCAGCGCGATATCCGGTGTCAAGCCCACAGCGATCCCGATGGTGTCACATTCGATGAACTGCTCTGTCCCTC
>CAJTYN010000274.1 GCA_910584115.1 uncultured Lachnospiraceae bacterium | reverse complement strand
ATCCTGGGCGTGAAGCAGATGGCGAAGAATGCTTCGGCGACCAGCAGCAGCGCGGCATCGGATGGGGTGTTACGGACGGGGAGCATCAATTTTGGGGAAGAGGCGGTCAGTATCTTCCAGGATCAGTCCCTGCAGATAGAATATGAGGGGAAGACATATACGGTCAGCTTTGGTGAGATAGAAGATCCGACAAATGCCGCAGAAGTAGCAAAACAGCTGAATAAAGCACTGGAGAATGTAAAGACAGGAGAGGGCGACGGCGAGAACTTATCGAAGGTCGTAAAGTTTTCGGCAAACGGTTCACAGATCAGTCTGAAAGCACAATCCGGACAGACAGCTAAAGTGACGGGCGGGTCGAGCCAGCTCTTGGAGAGCATGGGGATCAAGACTACAGACAGTAAGGGAGAGCCGATCGACATAGACAAGACAATCACTTCATCGGTTTCTATTTCTACAAGTACTGCAAACGGCGGGATATCAAAAATGCTTGACTTCAAGGAAAGGATCGCAGGGCAGAGCCTGACTTTCAGTTATAATGGTAAACAGGTGACGATCGACATGCCGTCGGAAGACGACATGAAGAATAAATCGGAAGCACAGTTAAAGGAACTTGTGACGAAGACCCTGCAGGATGGCTTTGATAAAGCGTTTGGTAAGGACCGTATAGATGTAAAGCTGGAAAAAGACAACAGCTTCTCGTTTAAAACGACACTTCCCGACGGGGGCGAGGATAAGACATCCATCCTTACATTAGATTACGGCAGCACAGGCATGGTGGGCAAACAGAGGGCGTTCCACACATTGGCGGGCGAGAGCAACCATCTGAATCTATATGTAGGTATCAAAGAGTCAGGTTTAAATTGGGAAGCTAATGCTGCAGCTGAAGCCTATGCTAGTCTGACAGATGAAGAACGAGAGGTTTTGGCATCTGCGCAAAAGGGGGAGTCAACGGATCCTACCAAGTTGGCGGAAGCAGAGAAAAAGTTGCAGGAGTCAACGGACAAAATTAAGGCCAGGCTGGACAATGAGAAACAGAGCATCACGATCAATGGGAAGACGATCGAGGTGGAGAAAGGTGCCAGCGTCAGCAGTATCATCGATGCGATCAACAATGATCAGGATATGGGCGTGAATGTCTCTTATATGGCGAACTCAGACAAATTTGTGATCAATGCGAAGGCTGAAGGTGCCAGTGGTGAGATAAATCTGGGCGACCCAAATAACAGTACGGATATCACGAATATCTTGTTCGGCAGCATTGGAACTGATGATATCAAGAAAGGCCAGGATGCCATCGTCACCGTACAGTACGCCGGATCCTCCGAGCAGGTGAACCTGGTCAGGAGTTCCAATTCATTCACCCAGGATGGCCTAAACATCACAGTTAAAGGTGAATTTGGTGTATATGAAAATACAGCGACCAATGCGGCAGATGATAAGATCGATCTAAAGAAGAACGCCGAGGCAGGCAACGAGATCACCTTCGAGTCCAAAGCCAACACCGACAGCCTCCTCACCACGATCAAGGACATGGTGGCCGCCTATAACGAGATCGTGGATCTGGTCAATGGGCTTGCTTCCACAAAACCAGACCGGGATTACGCGCCTCTGACGGATGAGCAGAAAGAGGAGATGACCGAGGAGCAGATCGAGAAATGGGAGAAGAAGGCCAAGGAGGGCATCCTCTTCGGCGACGACCTCATGCGCGGCCTTTCAAGCGACCTGCGTTTCGTCATCAGTGGTTCTTTCGTAAAAGAGCTTTCCGAGATCGGTATCACCGAGGCCGCCGGCTATACATCAAACGGCAAACTGGTCATCGATGAGAACAAGTTAAAGAACGCCCTGGAATCCGAACCGGATAAAGTGGCGAAGTTATTTACAGACAAAGACAACGGCCTGATGTCGAACATGAAGAAAGTGACCGATTCCTATGCCAAGACTTGGGGGACGAAGGGAAGCCTGATCCAGCGCGCCGGTTCCGAATCAGCCGCTGTCAGCCTGACCGACAATGAGCTGTATAAATCCATGAAAGACATCGATGACATCATCAAACAGCTCCAGGCGCGGCTAAAGAGCGAGCAGGATCGTTATATCGCCCAGTTTACCAGGCTGGAGACGGCGATCGCGCAGATGAACAGTCAGAGCAGTTATTTAAGTTCCATGTCAGGCGGTTATTAAAAGTTACAGGATCAAGGAGAGAAAAAAATGCGTGCAAACGGTTACCAACAGTATAAAAATCAGTCGGTGAGCACCATGACGCAGGGCGAGATGCTGCTCCTGCTCTTTGATGAACTGGTAAAGAGGATCACCAGGGCAGAGTTAGCGCTCAAAGATCAGGACGATGAAGTTTTTGACCAGTCCATCAACAGGGCTGCGGAGATCATAAAATATCTGAAACGTACGCTGAACAGGGAGTATGCGATCAGTGTTCAGCTGAGGGCTCTATATGACTTTTTTATATACGAGTTGAGCCGTGTGAAGGCCAGCAGGAGGCAGGAGATCCTAGACGAGGTAAAACCGCTGATCGAGGATCTGAGAGATGCGTTCCGCCAGGCCGAGAAGAAGTCGAACCGATAGAAGATGTTTGAGACAGGGGACGAAAAGGATGGACGAACAGGGGATCTTCATAGAGATCATGAAAAAGCTGCAGAGAAAATACGGGAGCATGAATGAGATATTCAGGATCACACAGGAGATGCAGGAGGTCCTGCAGCGGGACGACCGGGTATCCCTGGATATGCTGATCTCCATGCGTCAGGAGGAACTCGAACGTGCAGTCGACTGTGACCGGGATATCCAGTATCTCCTGTCCGTACTCCCGCCGGAGAAAAGGGAACAGGTGAGAGGATGGCTCAATCAGGGGACTGCGAAAGAACAGGACGGGTTTGAGGCGGTCAAGATGGGCGAGATCGCGGCCTCCATCCGCAGCGTCCTGGAGAAGACGATCCAGGTGGACCAGAGGATGAGCAAACGCGTGGCTGGAAAAGATTCTTTTTATAAATAGGATATTTTATAACATAGTTTTTACAGATGCTGCCGGGGAATGTCCTGGCAGCATTTTTGTTTTTCTATATAATATGAAATCTGTTTGCCAAATGAGGATTTTATGGTATGATAGAGTATCATGGCTAGAT
>CAJTYN010000273.1 GCA_910584115.1 uncultured Lachnospiraceae bacterium | reverse complement strand
ACTTGCGATATGGTTCCTGACTTTCTCTGGCAATACTGTCTGTAGCATACGTTTTACAAATACCGTTTCTTTTGTATCGAATCTATCCTGCAATGCATATTTTTCAAAAAGTTCTTCATTAGATGGATAATCGTATTCATTGCCCCGATAGTGATCCATCCTCTCAAACACATCCATGAGAAATCTTTCTATATCCACGCTTGCCAAAATGTAATGGATCTTGTTCACATCCAGAAGCTGATGAGTAGTAAATGTTTTTCCTGGGATGAAAAAGGATCCCTGTACCCCAGCTTCTTCTAAAATCGGAAATGCATAAGTGTAATGGTCGACATACCCATCATCAAAAGTCAATAACATAGCATTCTCCGGCAGGGAATTCCCCCCACTCATTTTCCACGCAATGATGTCTTCCATCCTCACTATATTGAAATGTTCACAAAGATAATCTATCTGTTGTTTGAAAAGTTTAACATCCAACCCTTTGATTCCTGGATATCTGCTGTGCATAAGATCTCGCACATAATGGTACATAACAATATATAGTCTGTCCACTGACACATGACCTCCGTCCCCATCTTCACATATATTTCCTGTCAAACCCGCCATCTGAATCTTCTATCTTGTTGAGCAGTTCCAATACGCGCATATCCTTTTCGATCGTATTCGGATAAAGTTGCCTATCCTCTATCCCTTTCAGAAAAGCATCCATCTCTTCGATATACATATCCTCATTGATCGTTCTGCTATATCCATCTTCATGCAGCATCTCTCCCATTTCAATCTTCTCCCAGCTATCTGTCTCTGGAGTATAGATTTCCAATTCTTCCCTATCGCATCTCCATTGGAGCTGAGCCTCCTCAAAATTTATAACTAAATTTCTCAGAGCATTACGCCCTGTCACATCAACCAGTATACTCCCCAACATGTCGCCATAATCCAACGAACATACATAACTATCCTCTATATCACAACCGATATTCCCTGCTGTCTTCCGGAAATATCCTTTTATGTCTTTGGGATATCCCATCACGTCTATGATCCATGTCAGTTCATAGGGTACGATCTCTCTTGCCCCTCCAGTAGCACGATTACTGACATAAAAATCCTGTACATTCTCCCATGGATGCCAATCAGGCAGATATTGTCCGCTATGGTATGAAAAATCGCATATCTTCCCATGATCCCCCGATCGTACGATCTTCTTGATCTCTTTCACTGCTGGATGGAACATAAATGTACATGAAGGTGCGATGAACACACCCTGTTTATTATTTTTCTCGATTTTCCGTACATCCTCCAAAATAACACTAGCTTCCACAAAGACAGGCTTTCCATGTTCCAGAGCAATCTCCACTCCATCGAAATGCTTATCTGGCGGAAGTGAGACAATGATCGCTCTTATCTCTGAAAACTCTATCTCCTCCTTATTTTTGATGATATTTATCCCATACTTATCTTTTGTCTCCATACACCTCCCCTCTTTCCGATCCATCCCATAAATATCTCTACTATCCACACCTAACGCTCTTAAACATCTTACACGCCTTTTTCCCATGGAACCCAGACCGATCACTAAATATTTATTCACAGCTTATCCCCTTCCATCTGCATGATCGTTTCCACACATTTAAAGTCATATATATCGTCAATCTCATAATTCTGCCATCGTTCAATATGATATGGAAGCATATTAGACGTATAAATCGTATGCTCCTTTTTTAAGACTGAGACTTTTATCAGATAGCCTACCCCATAAGGAAACAGTGCCTGATCATGTAATTGTCTCTGGTATGCATATGGCAACCCGGAAATATAGGGTATAATAACACCTTTTTCTGATATTTTTTTCATGATCATCGGATGCTCTAGCTGTACTTCCCCTACTGAGATCACGCCATCCATTTCTGGGTTGTCCCCTGCCAATCTGATAATATTGTCCACGTCACCCTTTTTGCGGAGTGGTGATGTGGGTTCCAACAAAATGAGATAATCATATGCACGCCCTTTTTTTTCCTCACTCTTGACTACATATTCTAACACATCTATCGAAGATGCCGAATCTGTCGCCATCCAGCCTGGCCTGAGTTCTGGCACTCTAAGTCCATACGCTTCACCCACATTTGCAATATCGAGGCTATCTGTTGAAAGGATTATATGATCCAATAGCCGACTCTCTTTTGCCTGCCCGATCGTCCAGGCGAGCAACGGCTTCCCATTCAATTCCCTGATATTTTTTCCTGGTAGCCCTTTAGAACCTCCTCTTGCTGTGATGACTGCTAAAAATCTATATCCGTTATACATAATGGGCACCCAACCTTATCATCCCTCCTCGGATTTCCCTGCTCATTTATAGGCAACAGCAAAATACCATGGCATCATCATTCCGCCAGATATCTGTATCCTGCGCCCGTCTGACGTATTTACAGTATATGTTCCTATATCTTTGTTTTCCGGTTTAGGAAGGTCTATATCGATATCATAGGGTATATATTCAAAATTGAGGTAGCCCAACTCCCTAACACACTCCCTGAACCGTATCGTCGAATGGATATTGTAATATGAATCTGTATATTTCTGGCCGTTGCTCGGCCTATAGTAGTTACGGAACTTATTTGTGTATTCAATATCTCCTTCGTAAAAAAGCGACGAAACAGCTATCCACTTAGGCTGGAGCACAGCCAGTTTCCTCAGGGCTTCCCTGTAATCTGGGAACATCAGAAGACTTTGAAAACTGATGATCCCATCAAATACACCCACCCATCCAAGCTCTGGATCAAACCAATCCCCTTCACATAACCTGCAATTGCCATATTTTAAGTTTTGTTCCAGTACTTTATTTCCTTGCTCGATGCATTCCTTGTCGATGTCTACACCTATAAACTGGACATCCCTATGCCTATTAGCCATCCATAATGTGTTCGCTCCAGCTCCACAAGCCATGTCCAATACTCTCACCCCCCCCCCTAAAAATCCTTTTTCCTCCAGCCATTCCACAAAAACTTCTGTACTCCTATAGATATTTTGAAATTGTCTGATATGATAATCATCTTTTTTATACATGTATACGCTCCTTTTTCCTCAATTGTATTTTCTGAATACAGGCTTGATCACATTTCCTTCAATAAAACGCTCTACCTGGCCATTCAATGCATCACAGTACACGGCCA
>CAJTYN010000272.1 GCA_910584115.1 uncultured Lachnospiraceae bacterium | reverse complement strand
ACCTCTTTGCCGTTCCCGCAGTACATAGCCACATGATGGACGTGGTTCAGCAGGATATCACCCCGCTGCAGGCCAGCCCCTGTTGCCAGGTTGACGGATGCGGTCACGTCTCTAAATCCGTTCTTCAGGAAGACACTGTACATATTTCCCGTGTATGTAGCCCCGCCGGTCTTGACCGGGATCCCGGCGTTCTGGCAGGCCTGGATCACTGCGCTGGAACAGTCATAGTCTCCTTTTTCGCCCCAGCGGAGTATCTGGTCATATCCGTGTCTCGGGTCATTCGCCCAAGCCTCCATCTGCTGTACTGCTCTCTCTATCTTCGTCATGGTATCTCCCTCCTGCCCTTTATCATATCTGGTCAGATCATACTGGCTGATGATCGACATGACGTTGGCTACATACGTCGGGCTGGTCGCGTATCCTCCGTCCTTTATGGCCTGGATACATGTCCGGGCATCCGTCTGGCCGCAGGCCCCAGCATACCTGTCCAGCCCCGTTATCAGGTCATAATAATCCGCCACAGAGTCCGCCAGGCTGTCATACGCCCGGAACAGATCAGTGATGGTGGTATAGTCCCGGCCGTTGTAGCACTCCTGGGTCCTGGTGCTGTACACCCGGCCTGTCCATCCTGTGCCTGCCTTGATGCCGAAATAGGCATTGGCCCTGACCATGAGCGGGGATGTCCCCCATCCGGTCTCCAAGGCCGCCTGGGCGATGCAGACGGACGGGAGCACCCATCTCCGGCCAGCGTTCTTTCTCTCTTTGTACTCGGCCACCGCCAAGGCTGACAGCTGGCTGATAAAAGTATCTACTTGCGCTCTTGTCGCCATATGCGCCTCCTATCTCATGAATTAATTACTGATACTATCCATCGACCTCTGGCAGTCCGACCGTTGCGGATGTCAGGATAGATAAGATGCCTGCCAATACAGATGCAGACACTACATATCTCCAATCGACCTGACCCATGGCTGTTGCTGTCCCGATCCCCGCGATCGCTGCCTGCGCGATTGTCTTGACCGCCCTCACGCCTGCTGCCTTTGTCCACTTTTTCCAATCTCTCATAGCTTTTCCTCCTCTACATCCCGATCTGTTTGAATATGTACCCAACGATTGCCCCAATGACCGCTGTCGCCAGGTACGCCATGGCCTTGCGCCACATCTCGCCGTCCCGGCTCTCCAGAGCCTCCAGCCGTTCGCCCTGCTGCTCCATCTCCCTGACCATGGCCTCGATCCTCATGGCCAGCTTTTCCACGGATGTCGTCAGCGTGCCGATCTGGCGGACCGTCTCTTCCAACTCGCCGATACGGCGGTTCTGGCGGGTATCCTCCGCCTCCATACGTTTGCAGAACTCTCCGTGCTCTGCCCTCGTGATATAGTCTTCCATCTTTTTCACGCCCCCCGTTTGTCCTGATCGATCACGCCCTTAACAAAAGTATGTTTTCCGCCTCTTTTTCTGTTATCCATCCCTTTTTTACCGCATTCCTGACTCCGTCCGCGGATAACCTCCCATCCAAGAATAATCTTTTTATCGTATCGGACATCTTTACACCTCCAAAGCGTTCAGCACTACTATATCAACAGTCTCTCTTAAGCGTTCAAATCGTGTCTGTAAGTCTGGTCTCGATAATAGGACAACATATACGTCTCCTCGTATCTCCTCCATCTGATAGCCCCCACTCTCTATTTTTCTTGTTTCATGCCCGACCAGATAGTCAGTACATTTTTCTACGGATCTTAAGATGGTATAGCCCGACACCACATCTTCAACAGAATCGTTCGGATCGGTCAGCCGTATGACAGATACATTCTCCTCCGCACTGAAATCCGCCTCGATTCTGCTGAGAGATAGATCTTCTTTTTCTGCTAATATCAGGCGCAGTAATCCTGTCCCCTCTTGACCATTCTTCATCTGGAAGCCGCCGGGGATCACATCGTATTCAGCCCCGTTTTTTAACCTTATTCTTTCCATTCTTGACTCTCCTTTCTACCTTTAAGGGATATAAGATACGCTCGTCGGGGTCACATACCCAGTTGGGAGCGAGGACAGGGTCTCTTTTTTGGGGGTGATGTTTTTTTCAGAAAAACCCGATACGGCCAGAGAGCCGTAGCTTGTCGTATACACATACAGATTCCATGTATTTGCTGCTGTTTTTGCCAAGAATACTTGTACCTCCATACCATCCGTCGGAGTTATCCCTTTAAGGACACTCGTACATTGAAATGTACTGATGTTGGGATCAGGGGAATTATCATTAGTAGCTATCAAGCGTAATCGAGCCATACTCCCGCTCCTCGTCATGATAGTGAAAACTATCCCATAATCATCATAGATGGTCGTATTAAATTCCATAAAATTCAGATAGCCTGATCTAAGACCAGTCGACCCGTTCCCGCAGATATATGAAAAATATCGGTCCATGTGCGCAATCCCAAGACTGCTCTTCAGATGTGCCAGCGAAGATTTCCTGTAATGGCCGTCGATTCCATTCGTGACTAATATCTGAGACACGATCGGATCCTCGTCATCAGGGGCATCCGTGATGATGTCCCCTAACTGCACGCTCCTATCCGTGTTCCGTACCACAGCTGTATCTTCAATGTTTGACTGAGAAGCATGGAAGCCATCAATAGTATCTGCATTACCCCCATCGGCTGGGAGTTTTTCTGGGATCTTAGGTCTATCATCCAAATCATTATAGTTCCCTGTGAATGCCACCTTCTGCAGATCTGCGAAGAACTTCTTAATCTTCCCCAATATCACGCCCAGGATATCCCCGCTAGCTATATTCTCCCGGGTCTCTGCCTGCTCAAAAGTGGGCGTCTCATCCTCGATCGGTCCCCTGCCGGCTCCCCCTATCGCCTCCTCGATGGCGGCAAATCGCCTCTCCGCGTCCTCAGCCAGCATGACTGCCCCTGTGCTGTTGATGGATACGGTCGCCGCATCATACCCGGAGGGTGTTTCTTTGTTTTTGTTCTTCTGCGGCTCCGCTTTCACTGGCTCATAGGTTGCCCCGCTCTGCTCCATGCGCTCGGCAAACTCGCAGATATGGTATAAGTTGCTGCCAATCTCGCTGTGGCACTCGTCAATGAACCTGCAAACACGCTCATTCTTCTCGCCCCATCCGGTCGTAATGAGAATCTTTTCCCCGTCCGGGATGCGGAACAATTCTTTGTAGTGCGGATCAATGAAGCGGATTCCCTGCCTTGCCTTTTTCATATGGCTGTCCAGCCATTCTTTCACATAGCAGAAGCAGTA
>CAJTYN010000271.1 GCA_910584115.1 uncultured Lachnospiraceae bacterium | reverse complement strand
TGGATGATCATGAAGAATACGAGTGGTATTGTCTGTATCCCAGCGACATATTCAAAGACAACGACTGGCTCCGCGAATGTCAACGTAAATTCCAGCGGTGCCCTCTGTCGGTATACCTCATCTTCGCAACGTTACAAGCATGACATACGATATTTTTCCAATGTTGACAACGCTGTATCATCCATGTCCAAACGCAGCGCACAAAATAACAAGGACGGTGAACTCTTATCGATATTAAGGTTACCCGTATGTAGCTTCTTATACAATGATGGATATGTAAATGGGGATATCGGTTACGATCCAGACCGTCCGATCTATGGTTTTATCGCCGAGGATGTGGAACATGTGAGTCCGGATGCTGTTGAGTATTATGTGGAACCGCCGAAGTATGACAGTATGGACCGTGAGATGTCTCCGGAAAGAAGTACGATGATACCAGAGTCTTGGGATATGAAAAAACTGTTTCCCAAAGCAGTGTATGTGCTCCAGAAGCATGAAGACGAGATCAAGAGATATAAGGCAGCTCTGACTCTATTGTATAACGCGGTCGATAAAGCCGGGTTATTGGAACCGGGGATCAAAGAACATGTATCACAGATGATCGCGTGACCCTTGAAAGGAGGATATTTATGAAGAACGAAACGAGATGTCTGAGCAATGCTCAGGTGATCGAGACGCTGGATATGATCGAGAGGGCCGGGAGATGCAGTTCCCTCTCCCTTCCGATCAAGCTCTTATGGGAACTGAAAAAAGACATCACCAAGCTCGAAGATATCAGGGAAGAGCTCTCATCCATGGATAAAGAACTCAACGAGCCCTACATGGACGACGAGCATTCCGAACTGATCAAACAAAAAGACGGGAGTGAAGTGAGGGTCGTAAAAAAGGGATACCTGGAAGAGTTCACGCAGAAAAAGAAGGAACTCCTGGAAGCGGATAACGAGATCGATCTTGCAGTCTTCTCCATAAAAGATCTTGGAGATGCGGACCTGACGTTGGGGATGCTGCAGGCGTTATCGGTATTCATCGAGGATTGATCAAGGAGGTGACTCCATGGATATGGGGATATCACGGGAAGAGCATGAAGAGTTCAAATTGAGGCTCGAAGCAGACAACAAGAGGCAGGATAAGCGTATCGAGCTGCTCGAGGAGAATGTGAAGCGCATGGAATCACTCAGTATATCGATCGAGAAGCTGGCTGCGAATATGGAAAACATGCTCAAAGAGCAGATACGCCAGGGAGAACGATTAGAAGCCCTTGAGTCCAGGGATGGACAGATGTGGCGCAATGTCGTTGGGTATGCCGTCACGGCGGTCGTGGGGATCGTGATCGGTCTCGTGTTCAAGCAGATAGGGATGTAAGGAGGATCTATGGACAAATTATTCAAGATGGATGATCGGATCTATGATGTGGCTAAATGGGTGGCGATGTATCTGTTGCCGGCGGCCGGGACGTTATATTTTGCCCTAGCCGGGATATGGGGGCTGCCCTATGGCGAGCAGATCGTCGGTACGATCACAGCGATCGATACTTTCCTGGGCGTCGTCCTGGGTATAAGTTCAGCGCAATACAACAAAACGAAGTAGGAGGATGGATGCATGGCATTAAAAGGAAATATATCAACATCGTTATCATACCACAGCGAGATTGAAGGCGTAAAGGCTGTCTATATGTCGGCGACAATCCCTGAGAACGGTATGACGACGCAGACGAAGACGATCATGGATAAAGAAGTCTATGAGGCGAATAAGGAGCTGTGCAGGGCGGATATGAAGGCGTTTGACAAGATGGTCGAGGAGATCGAGGACCGGAATGTTTGACCCATATGTTGTTTAAAAACCGATGATATGATAAGATTGAGGGAAGGTATATGATATCTTCCCTTGATCTGTGTGGAAAGGAGGACATATGGGCAGGTCGTTAAAAGGGAAAGAACTTGGTGTTGGCATAAGTCAACGTAAGGACGGTATGTATCAGGCAAGATTTACAGGCCGTTCTGGCAGGAGAAAAACGATATATGACAAAAAGCTCAGTGCGTTACGCCGGAGATTGATAGAATGTCAATATGACGTTCAACAAGAGTGTGAGATCATCGAGGATGATGTAACGCTCGATGAATGGTTTGAGATATGGATGGATACATATAAAAGAAATTGCAGAAACACCACTTTAGCATCGTATACGACCAAGTACAATCGTCTCAGAGAAGATCTGGGGTGGCGGAGATTATCGTCACTCAATCTGATCGTTATGCAGCGATGCTTGAATAAATTTAGCACTGACCAAAAAAGGATAGACTGTAAAAAGATATTGATCGATATGCTGGATAAGGCGGTGGACTCAGAGATATTATCAAAACATCCGGCCAGGAAATTGAACACTGTCATGATGAGAGAACCGAAAAAAGAACGTCGTGTGCTGACGATACCCGAAACTGAGATATTTTTAAAAATGGCAAAAGGAACAATGTACGAGTATCTTTATGTATTGGCATTGGAAACGGGTATGCGCGTAGGAGAACTGGGCGGTCTTAAATGGAGCGACGTCGATCTTCTGAATAGAAAGATCGAAGTAAAAAGGACATTGTGCTATGTATGTCAAGACGGGCGCTACACGTTCGATCTGCATGATACAAAAACGATGAACGGAAAACGTGTGATCCCATTGACATCCAATGCGATACAGGCATTGAGAGAACAGAAGACAAAAGGATACAGTATGGTAAAAGAGGGCTGTGATGATCTTGTGTTTTTTACGAGAAAAGGCAAGCCGCTGGAACTGCGCACGCTGCAGGGCAGTATAGACTGTATCATAAAAAACATCCAAAAAGAACAGGATTTCGAACGGTTCACACCTCATACATTCAGACATACGTTTGCTACAAGAGCTATTGAATTTGGAATGAACCCTAAAACTCTTCAAAAGATACTTGGTCATTCATCATTGCAATTAACAATGGATCTGTATTGTCACGTTACGAACGACACATTGTTTACAGAGATGGCTAAGTTTGAAAACGCTCAGGGCGTCTGGTCCTTTTTTTGAGAAATGGTGTAAAAATGGTGTATAGAGATAGAAATAAACAGACGTGAAGTTCTGAAACCCGCTATTTACAAGGCTTTCAGGACTTTTCTCGATCATCCTTTTCAAATTCTTACGAAAATGTAAGAAAAAAATCAACCCCAGCTACTTCACATTTCCATCCCGTAGGTTTAAAATCAATATCGTATTGACAAATAAAGATTTATGTATTATTGTATTA
>CAJTYN010000270.1 GCA_910584115.1 uncultured Lachnospiraceae bacterium | reverse complement strand
ATTTTTGTACTACTGGATGAGCTTCAACCATTAGAAATGTTACTCGGTATCCATTTATCTCTTCTGACCTACATAGCCATCTTAATGCCCATTAGTATTATTAGATCCCTTTTTGTGCCTCCATAGATGTTTTATTTTTAATTTTGTTATGACACATAGATTAAGATCAGAGCATGGAGGGGTGAAAATGGTATCTATACATACTTTTGAGATAAAAGCCTTTCTCACTGGGAGAGAGCATAAAGAGATAAAGAAAAAGTTAGGAGTCCCTGATAAAAGGCAGAGCTGGACTGAGCATCGCTACAATAATAATGGAATACAGATAATTCTTTATAAAGGAAGATCCAAAGGCTTTATTTATATCAAGTACATCATCAACCTTAAGAGAGTCTTGGATGGGACGGATTATATCCATCTATTAAAACCTACAGATGAAAATTTATCACGTGTATGGAAAAAAGTTATGGAGACTTGGGATGAGATCGGGTGTGGTGTACCTTTTGGAAGATTTTATCTATCGAGAGTGGATCTCACTTGTGATGTTTATTTTGAAACAGAAGATCTAGTCCACGAGTATATACGGTTATTAAATAAAAGTATATTATTGAGTTCTTTACAAAAAATCTCTGTAGAAGGGATCTATCATGGAAAGAAAATGACTAAGGAAATGAGATCAGACCTTGAAAGAAATTGTTGTAAATTCAGGATAACTACGTGTGAAGATATCCAATTTTATAACAAGATGTATGAGTTAAAAAAAGAGAATATCCCTATTCCAGAGATAGCGATAGATGATGGCTATAATATACTCAGAATCGAACTACAGATACATGAAACGAAGCGGATAACAGAATTATTGAGGTCAGTCCATATATATAATGCTCCGATCGATGAACAGTTTTTTTATCTGATAAAAAATGCAGATCTTTTACTCATAGATCGGTTGGAAAAACTTTATACACATGGCGATTATCATAATAAGGATCATATTATGGATCTTATCGAAAACGATCCTCTGATCAAAAAGAAAAGTAAGGAACGGGTAATCCGGTTTATAGAAGATTGCAATAAAAATATTATCTTGGGAAGATGTTTAGAATTAGATGGACAAAATGGCCATATGCGTGGCCGAAAAAAAGCATTAAGATATTTATCAAGATATGATATAAGTCCAATAGTCATAAGTTCTCATATGAAAGAATATGATAGTCTTCCCGACATATTTAAGTTAGTAAATGAATGCTCAGCATATCAGTTTATTTGCGCATAATATGATATTTTGACGAGCGGAATACAGAAAAAGATCACTAAATACCTGGTAGACTTTTGGCGAAGGAGTGATGCTATCTTTATCAAAAAGGCTGGATCGTGATCTATAAGAATGGCCTCCCCGTCTCAAAAAGACAAGGAGGCATTCTTATCATGACGAAGGGGTTTAGATCTCATTTATACATTGGGCCATCATACGCACTGCGAGTATAAATCCATAGTGAAATCCAGCTTTTTCATAAGCGATTCCATAGTCTAATATATCGTTTTCTTTATCTGGATCGTTCATCAAGGAAGAGATCTTCTTTTTTGCCCTAAGTATCTCTATATCATCCGCAGCATACGGCATCTTTTCCTGAAATAGATCATACAATTCGTCTAATATATTTTTCATTTCCATGATCTCATTCATACCTCTACTGTTATTTTGTTGCATACGGTTTGTATTTATTCTACCCTAATATAGACAGAAACCCCCATCAGATAGATGATCTATCAGCGGGGGCTTGTTTTTATTTTGCTGATGAAATAAGTTATTGGTTCAGTTCTTCGATCACATCTGTTGAAAGAGTAGGTATGGATTTTTTTACCAGTTCAACAGATGCTCCATTCTGTAAAAACGATCTTGCTGTTTCAGTCATTTCTGCCGCTATCCTTTTCTGGAAATATTCTTCAACGATATCTGGCATACTATCCGCCCATTCCTGTGACTCACTGAAATACTTTACACGTTCTGAGAGTCTGGGGAATTTACTGTTTTCCCTTTAGTGTTCTTGAGATAATGCATCAGTCCCGTGATATCTAATCCATCATCCACTGTACAGTTGGCAAAGATCCTGTAAACGCCATCATTGACAGGTATCCCTGTTCCTCTGATGGACATGTCCAGGTGGTAGATCGTCTTCCTTTCTTTAAATATGTCAGACCTGGTGATGAACACCACATAGATATCCGGCAGATCCTCATAGTCCAGCCCTTTCTCAGTAAAGATGGTGTCGATGTCCGAGATATTGAAGCGTGCTCTTTTTACATGATCGTCATCACACTTTCCTCTTCATCCAACAGATACTTTATATATATCCACTATACCTTGAAGACAGATCCCTGCAGAGTGTCTTTTATGCTGTGGGACTTTCCTGCCCATCATGGTCCTCCTGTTCACGCACCAGGACATCTAACAGCTCCTCGATCTCCTCCCAGCGCCCATATCGCAGGTATTCACATCTCTGATATACCCTGTACAATTCCGCGATGGGCTCTTCATATCTCAGGCAGGCTCCTATATGCTCCCTGCTGATATCATCTGCATACGTAAGATATTCATGTACACAACGATAGAAGTTGATCTCGTTACTGTTCCGGAAGATCTTCTTCCTGCTCTTGGACAGCATCCGATATCTGAAGAGTCCATATTCCTTCTCCACGATCCCCGCGAGCCGTATCTCTCTATCATCAAACATACCTTTCCTCATATCTGGATCCTCCTCATGCAGCGATGCTGACCTCAGCATCTTCCCTATTGTAAAGATATACATGATAGGACAAGACTTCTGTCCTTTCCACTTGTGTGTCGTTCACTTCACGTACGATGTCCGCCAGCTCTTGGATCCGATCCAGCTCATCCTCGCCACTGACGGGCAGTATGATGAGCTCATGGATGGAAGAGGGCAGTATGATGAGGCTGTCTGTACCGATACGGTCTGCCGCGCAGTCCAGCGCCCCTTTATTGAGCATCTGGACCGCTCCATCACGGTAGTCTTTATTGGTGAGTACATACATAGGGCAGCCTGCCGTTTCCACACCTGCCTCCTGTCCCAGCCACGGACCGAGGATCGTATCCATCGCCTCAAAGACCACTCCATCAGCCGCCTGCATGTCCCGGTATACCACGTTATACAGATCCGTTTCATCTATGCCCCAGATACTGAGATGTCCATCATGTATGAGGATCTCCCCGGCCATCCCTCTATGCTGAGGTACTGCTATCGTATAGACCAGGGAC
>CAJTYN010000269.1 GCA_910584115.1 uncultured Lachnospiraceae bacterium | reverse complement strand
CCAGCCGCCGTCCCGTCTGTATAATTCGCCCACGACCACCGCCGTCTCGATGGAGAAGTCCTCGCCCAGGTCGTACCAGATCAGGTCCTCCCCCGTATCCTCATCCACGATATGGATGAACGCGTTGGATACCTGCCCGAAATTCTGCCTCCGGGCCTCCGCCTCATAGATCGTCACGGTGAAGACCACCCGCTCCACATTGTCCGGGATCTTGGTCAGGTCCACCTGGATCTGCTCGTCGTCCCCCTCCCCGGCCCCGGTCAGGTTGTCCCCCATGTGCAGGACCGCGCCGCTTGCATGTTCCAGGTTGCCGTAAAATATAAATTCTTTTTCCGTGGGGCATCTGCCGTCTGTCCCGATCATGAACGCCGCCGCGTCCAGGTCAAAATCCGCCCCGGAGTCGAATGTGTTCACATCCCATCCCAGGCCCACCATCAGCTTTTTTAAGCTGGGATTGCCTTTGGTCAGATCCACCTTTTGCCCTTTTACCAGATTGATCGGCATGTTGTTCCTCCTTTAAATATGATCGTCAGTTATGACCATATTATACCCCTGCCGATCGCCGACCGTCAATATAGCGGATCATGGAGCGCACCGCTTTTTTTGCGTCCTCCACCGCCTCCACGACTGTCCGCGGCCCGCTGACAACATCCCCCGCCGCGAAGACGCCCTCACAGGTGGTCATCAGGTCCTCGTCCACCTGCAGCAGGCCCTCGTCCGTCCCTTTCAGCCCTTTTGTCGTCAGGATCAGCTTGTTCTTCGGCCCCTGGCTGACCGAGATGATCGTGGAGTCCGCACGGACCAGCTCCGTCTCCTCTTCATAGCCGACCACGTTGTCCTCCTCATCGAATATGGACGTCCTGAAGACAGGCCCTTCCGGTGTGATCTGCTCGATGGCCTTTCCGTAGATGAATTCCGCGCCGTCCAGACGGGCGTAGGACATCTCGTGGGAACTGGCGGCGGCTTTTTTTCCGCGGGCGAAGAGCATGGCTTTCTGCGCGCCCCGGCGAAGGGCTGTGCGCGCCACATCCATGGCCGCGTTGCCCATGCCGATCACCGCCACCGTCTCTCCCAGGTCGTAGGCGCTGGGATCCGCCAGATAATCCAGGCCGAAATGGACGTTCCCCAGACTCTCGCCGCGGATCCCCAGGGTCTTAGGCCGCCACACGCCTGTCCCGATGAACACGCAGGCATAGCCGTCGCGGAAGAGATCCTCGATCTTCAGCGCGCCACCGATGGTAGTGTTGGGCCGGATCTGGATCCCCATCTCCAGCATTTTCTTCTTATAGCGGACGAGGAGCCCTTTGGAGAGCCGGAACTCCGGGATCCCGTACTGGAGGATGCCCCCGATCTTGTCCTTCGCCTCGAAGACCGTGACCCCGTACCCCTCTTTTGCCAGGAGCATCGCCGCTGTCATCCCCGCCGGGCCGCTGCCGATGACCGCCACGCTGGCATCTTTCTTCTGGGCGGGCGTGCAGTCCATCCGGTCTAAGTACGCCTCGGAGATGAAATTCTCCACGCTGGAAAAGTGGATCGGGTTTCCTTTTTTTCCCAGGACGCAATGCCCCGCGCACTGGACTTCGTGATTGCAGACGGTGGAACAGATCGCCGAGAGGGGATTGTTCTCAAATAACAGGGCGCCCGCCTCCATCAGTTTCCCCTCCTTGAAAAGCTCCATGACCTGGGGGACGGGCGTGTGCGCGGGACATCCTTTCTGGCATCCGGGTTTTTTGCAGCGCAGGCACCGGTCAGCCTCGTCTATGATATGCAATGCCATCTTTTTCGGTATCCTTTCTTTCTCATATGGTGATCTTTTGATAGGATACCCGCCGCGATCCTAAAAAATACACAGATCGCCCCGCCCGGATCCAGCAATATCTTACAAAGATAAAAAAATCCTTGACATCTAATTGTAAACGCGTTTACAAATTCAGGCGCGATAAGGAGGATACATGATGGCAGATAAGAACAGGCCGCTGAGACTCGGCATGCATACTTACACACTCCATTTCTTCGGGCTCGGGGAGAGCTGGGGATTTGGCAAGGATCATTATTTTGAACAGACGATGTCCCTGTATGAACTGATGGACCGGGCGGTCCGATGGGAACTGGACGGGCTGCAGATCACCAAGGTCGACCTTCTGACCACCGCGGAGAAGGATCCCTTTTCAACAGCGAACCTGCGAAAAGTCGCGCAGGCGGCAAAAGATCACGGCTTATTCCTGGAATTTAACTCTTCTTTCCAGGCGGGCAGCGATTCCCGCGTGAACTGCACCGTGAAGGAAGCCCTTCAGATCGGACACGACCTGGATGCCGAGCTGGTCAAATTCAGCCTGGACATCATCCGCCCCAGAGAACTCTACGGTTCCTGTATGCATCCGGAAGTGATGCGCCAGATGGCCGACCGCTACGACGCGTTTAAGGAGGCGCTCCCCATGATCGAGGAGTTCGGCATGCAGATCGCGATTGAGAATCATACGGATACGTTTGCCGATGAGATCCTGTGGATCGTGGATCGGCTGAACCATCCGCTGATCGGCACCTGCGTGGATACGATGAACCCCCTGCAGGTGATCGAGAACCCCTACTACGCCATGGAGAGGATGCTCCCCCGGGCCTACTGCTGCCATTTCAGCGACGACATCATCGTGGTCGACCCCCTAGGCGTGCACGATATCGGCGCCGCCCACGGCCAGGGATCCATGGACTGCCCGAAAATGGTCGCCCAGATCCGGGAGAAGTCGCCTATGGATAAGATCATCTTTGAAAATGAGATCGCATACAAGAGCATGGACGAACCGATCGAGGAAGCCAGGGCGCGGGAACTCGCAGCATGCGAAGAGAGCGTGCGCTATCTGCGCGATGTGTTGAGATTGGGGGTACGCAATAGGTGAGGAATGTACTTTTCTGCGAGAAAAGTACCAAAAGCGCCGGGGTTGCTAAGCGCCGGTGGCGCTTGATCAGCAACGACCGGAACGGAGTGGAGACCTTGCGATTTCCCCCGGACCCCTTTAAAACGCTTTTTTGAACGGTAGGTATTCTATTATCTGTAAATTTACGATAATCAAGGAAGATTTTAGGTTATTAAGCACACTCTGGTGCTCCATCCAGACAGAGACAGACTATGATCTCTATCCGTATGGAGTACTAGATAAATAATCGATAAAAGGAGGACATATAAAATGACAGAAGAAAAGAAAATCCAGATGATCCATCAGGCCACTATGGAGATCATGCAGGACGTGGGTGTACGGATCCACAACGAACGGGCAATCCA
>CAJTYN010000268.1 GCA_910584115.1 uncultured Lachnospiraceae bacterium | reverse complement strand
CTCTTTCAAAGGTAAACTGCGGACACTCCTGGCCAAAAAATACAACACAGAGATCGTCGAACCAGATAACGACGCCGCATGTCTGACGCGGCTATTCGGATGCGCCAAAAAAGGAAACGTAAAGACGAGCAGACTCCTGGTATCCGACATGTTCCTGAAAAACAGACAGGAATTGTTAGACCAAGGGATCCAGACAATGACCGAAATAAAATTTGAAAATACCATCAGCCGCGCGACAGCTGTAGCCAACCCAAGACAGATCGAACGCGTCATCCGCGGGACCCTTTTTGAAATGGATATGATCTACGAAATATACGATGGTAAAGAGCCGAGGGATGAAAACGAGACCATAGAAGATCTCTCCCTGCTGGCAGAAGGCCTGAAACTGCTCCAGTATGACTACCTCGGCGGCCACGGATCCCGCGGGTATGGGAAGATCATCTTCCATGACCTATCTGCCGAGACAGTCGTCGGCGATGTACCTGAAGATATCATCGCCCAATGCAACCAGCTCTTACAAAAAGCCACCGCGCATTAGAGGAGAGAGCGCATGGATCATAGATTATATAAACTCAGATTTCAGAATGCCGTACATTTCGGAAAAACAGATCTTGATGAGGGAGAATACACCTGCTGCGCAGACACGATCTTCTCAGCTCTGTGCCAAGAAGCCGTGAAGATAGGGGCTGATACACTGCAGACCTTCTATCAGTACGCCAAAGACGGAGCGCTCCTGCTCTCTGACGCTTTTCCGTATATGGGAGATACCTACTTTCTCCCCAAACCCATGAAACGCATAGAGAATGCAGAGCACGATGGAGATTCCGTGATAAAAAAAGCCTATAAAAAACTAAGATATATCCCCGCAGACATGCTCGATACTTATCTCCAGGGAAAATACGATATCCTGCACGCTCCCGACTTTGACAGACTCGGCCACTTTGAGATAAAAGAATCGGTCGCCATCCGCGGCAAAGATGAGCCAGGACCATACCGGATCGGGACCTACTATTATAATGAGGGCAATGGTTCCTATCTAATCGTCGGATACCAGGATGAGCGAGCAGAAAAGCTGCTCGAAGATCTGTTTATCAATCTGTCATATAGCGGGCTCGGGGGAAAAAGAGCATCCGGATTTGGACGATTTACTTTCTACTCAAAGGATCTGCCCTCTGGGCTTACCAACAGATTGAAAGCAGTCGGAGACCGTTACATGTCCCTATCTGTCGCTCTGCCCCGAGAAGACGAACTGGAGACGACTTTGGACGGAGCCGAATATCTCCTCTGCAAACGGAGCGGTTTTGTAGCCTCAGACCAGTACGCACCCGAACAGATGCGAAAAAAAGATCTGTATGTCTTCAGAGCGGGATCCTGTTATTCAACCAGATTCTGCGGCGATATCTACGACGTATCCGGCAAAGGCGGACGCCATCCTGTATACCGGTATGCGAAACCCATGCTCATGGAGGTAGGTACATGGAAGAATATCTAAAAAGCTATCAAGTCACCATGCAGACAGTCGGTCCCGTATTCATCGGGACTGGAAAAGAAATCCTGAAAAAAGAATATATATACTTAAACCAAAAAAAGATCGGAATCCCTGATACATATCGTCTGTACAGAGAGCTCAGAAAAAGAGGAAAAGCTGAAGCTTTTGAACGATATCTGCTGGGAAAAGAAAATCTCGACTTGACAAAATGGCTCCAAAATCAGAAAATACATATAGCGGATATACGTCCCTCCATCAAATACACATTGGACTGCGGAGATACGATAACTGAAAAAGGTTCCGGCCAATTGCATATCATGGAATGTATCAAAGACGCCTACGAAAAGCCCTATATCCCGGGCAGTTCTCTGAAGGGCATGTTCCGCACGATCCTCCTGGGAGCCGATATCCTCACAGACCCGGAGAAATATGGATCCGCTAAAGAAAATATGCTGCGGGATTCCGCTCTAAATATGGGACGGACAGCTTATCTGAAAAAAAATATCGCCCAGGTAGAGAGCATCGCTTACCGTACACTCACCAGAGACGAAAAAAGACCCGATGCCGCTGTAAATGATATCCTGCAGGGATTGGTCGTCAGCGACAGCGAACCTTTATCCACGGACTCTCTGGTCTTATGCCAAAAAGTCGATCGGCACACTGATGGGACAGAAAAGTATCTGCCTATCCTCCGGGAATGCATAAAACCTGAGACGACGATCCGTTTTACCCTGACGATAGACACCAGTATCTGCGGATTAACAGGAAAAAACCTAATGGCAGCCGTCAAACGCTTTATGACAAGCTATTATAATAATTTCTCCAAAACCTTCACAGGACTGGATATACCACGGGGAAACCATGTCCTCTGCGGCGGAGGCTGCGGGTTCGTCTCTAAAACGATCATCTATCCGATGTACCGTAAAGAAACGGGCCTTCGGATGACACAGCGGATATTTGAGAAGACAAATGTGCCGCGGATGCATAAACATGATATGGACAAAAAATATGGCGCTTCCCCCCATATCATAAAATGTACAAAATATCAGGGCAAGACATATCAAATGGGCATGTGCAAGATTGAGAAGATCAAACGCTTGTGAAAAGGAGGACAGACGAAGATCATGAACGAGGAAGAGATCAAGATCATAAAAAATTCAACAATCTACAAGATCCGTTTAGCATTTTCCAACGGTGAAAAAAGAAGATTATAAAAAAGAAGAGATCCTCGAAATGCTTGACAAGATCGCACTCGCAAAAGAACAGGAGTAAACAGAGAGCAGAAAGGATGGCGGGCCAACACCGCTCCGGCTGCAAGAAGATCCTGACAGACAAACGATGTTTTTTCCCGCGCCCCTTGAAAACACTGGATCCAAGCAGGTTTTGGGAAACCAAGATATAAGAAAACTCTTTTAAAAAAGCTTTCCCACGCAAACGCCCTCTGGAATAGGCATAAATAGAGGGCTGCAAGGGAAAGTATTAGAAATGAAGATTCCCCGTTAGGGGACGGAAACCAAAAATATTTTGCCATATATTTGTACCTCCATAATTAGAAATGAAGATTCCCCGTTAGGGGACGGAAACTATACATCCATATATAGAGATATATTCTTTGGATATATTAGAAATGAAGATTCCCCGTTAGGGGACGGAAACTATCCACATAGTCACTGTTAAAAACAATGACCGCCTGATTAGAAATGAAGATTCCCCGTTAGGGGACGGAAACGATTTCATTAATTAATCTTTCCACAAATTTTGTCATTATAATTAGAAATGAAGATTCCCCGTTAGGGGAC
>CAJTYN010000267.1 GCA_910584115.1 uncultured Lachnospiraceae bacterium | reverse complement strand
ATGATTGACCAGTTGTTATGTTTACCGGAACCGTTCACGCCCGCAAAGGGTTTTTCATGGAGCAGGCATTTCATCCCGTGCTGGCAGGCCACCCTCTTTAAGGTCTGCATCACGATATGATTGTGGTCCACGGCGATATTCGCCTGGTCGTAGATCGTGGCGATCTCATGCTGGGCCGGAGCCACCTCATTGTGCTGGGTCTTCGCCGTCACGCCCAGCTTCCACAGCTCTTCGTTGACGTTCTTCATGTAGGACGCGATCCTCTGGCGGATCGTCCCGAAATAATGATCGTCCAGCTCCTGGCCTTTTGGCGGCATCGCCCCGAATAACGTACGCCCGGTGTAGATCAAGTCCTTCCTCTGCAGGAATTTCTTCTCATCCACCAGGAAATACTCCTGCTCCGGTCCCACGGAAGGCGTCACCTTCTTCGACGTGGTGTTCCCGAAGAGACGGACCAGACGCAGAGCCTGACGGTTGATCGCTTCCATGGAGCGCAGGAGCGGTGTCTTCTGGTCCAGCGCTTCCCCCGTGTAGGAACAGAAAGCCGTCGGGATGCACAGGATCGCACCCGCCGCATCATGCCGGACGAAAGCCGGTGACGTGCAGTCCCAGACCGTATATCCCCTGGCCTCGAATGTGGCGCGCAGGCCACCTGAGGGGAAGGAGGACGCGTCCGGCTCACCCTTGATCAGCTCCTTGCCCGAAAAGGACATCAGCACTTTCCCGCTCTCCAGCGGTGACGAGATGAACGAGTCATGTTTCTCCGCCGTCACCCCGGTCAGCGGCTGGAACCAATGTGAGAAATGTGTGGCCCCCTTCTCGATCGCCCACTCTTTCATCTCATGTGCCACTACATCCGCGATCTCCAGGGTCAGTTCCTTCCCCTCTTCGATCGTCTTTTTCAGCTCTTTGTACACCTTTTTCGGAAGCCTCTCCTGCATCACCGAATCATTGAATACATCCTGGCCGAAGATCTCTGTTACTTTTACTAGATCACCCATGCTTTCCTCTCCCTTTCCCTTTTAACAAAAAAGACATCCCACCTATAATATGTGGAACGCCTTTGTCCTCTCAACTCTGTCTGTATTTGTATTCCAAACCTGATATATACGATACCGCAAACCACAGAGAATTGCAAGAGTAATATTTCATAAAGTGATGGTCAGATTTATGACGATCGTCGGCGATCTTTACAAGCATCCACCAGAAGGGCCCATTTACCCCTCCAAAAAAAGGGCCATCGCCTGTTTCCGGTTCTCCACGACCACCTGCTGGTGGCTGCCCCCGTATTCTCCGTCCAATGTCCAGGAGATCTCCTCCTCAGACTCGATGGTGATGCTGCTGGTCTTAAAGGAATGGATCATGTCCGTCTTATCCTCAGCCAACAAAAGGGAGGTGATGATCTCATTGAGTTCCAGGGCGTTCTTCGGCTTCCGGATCAGGGTCACCTCGAAGAGGCCGTCGCTCATATCCACGTTCTTGCCGGTCAGATGCTTGAATCCGCCCACAGAGCGGGAATTGGTGATCATCCCGTAGATAAAATCACCTTCCAAGATCCGTCCCTCGGCGCTGATCTCACAGTGATAGGCCCTTATATCCAACAGACGTTTAGCCCCTTCCAGGATATAGGCCACATGGCCCAGGATGTTCTTCAGGTTCTGGTTCGTCTCATAGGCCACATCGGTAAAAAGCCCAAAAGCCGCTATGTAGACGAATGTGCCCGCATTGAACCGTCCCACATCGCACCGATAGAGCGCGCCCCGGGCGACAGCCTCCGCCGCTCTGACCATATCTTTCGGGATGGACAGGCTGCTGGCGAAATCATTGGTGCTCCCCGCCGGTATATACCCCACGGGCACGGCGCTCCCGCAGGCCATCAGCGCGGAGACCACCTCGTCGAGGGTCCCGTCCCCGCCGCTGCAGACCACCGCGTCCACCTTTGACTGATATTCCATGACCCTCTCATAGCCGTCCCCTTTTGCCTGGGTGGGGTAGATGATCGTCTCGTACCCGGCTTTCACAAAGACGTCAACGATATCGGCCAGCTTCGACTTGATCAGGCCCTTCCCGGCCCTGGGATTGTATACAAAAAATAATCTCTTCTCCATACCCGTCCCCTTTACTGCCCCGCCATAAAAGCCTCGATCTCGTCCACCGTCTTCGGGATATCTCCTGAGAGCACTTCGCATCCGTCCCTGGTCACCAGGATCGTATCCTCGATCCGGATCCCTATGCCCAACTCGGGAAAATACAGGCCCGGTTCCAGCGTGAACATCATGTCTTCTTCCAGGATGGCCTGCTCATCGCCCACATCGTGGGTGTACAGGCCGATATAATGGCCGGATCCGTGATAATAATACTGATCGATCTCCTCTTTCTCCCGGATCATCCCCAGATCCATCAGGCCCTCCGCCATGACGTCCTTGCTGATCTTCTGCAGCTCGTCTTTAGGCTGCCCCGGCCTGGTCCGGGCGATGGCCGCCTCCAGTCCATCCAGGACCACCTGGTAAAGCTCTTTTTGCTGCTGGGTAAATCTCCCGCTGACCGGATACGTACGGCTCACGTCCGACGCATAATACCCCCACTGGGCACCCAGATCGAATAAGATCATATCCCCGTCCTGCATCTTACGGTCATTGGCCACATAGTGGAGGATACAGGCGTTGGGTCCGGAAGCCGCGATCGTGGGAAACGCATGCACCGCATTCCTGCTCTTTAGCACAAAGTCAAAATAAGCCTCCGCCTGGTATTCATACATGCCGGGCTTCAATCCTGCCAGCATCCTCTTGACGCCTTCGCTGGTGATCCTGCACGCCTGTCTGTGGAGCGCGATCTCCTCCGCCGTCTTGACCTGCCGCATCAGACCGAGCTGCTGGAACGTGTTATAGACATGGATGTAGGGATAGTCGGACTGGATCTTCGACACAAACCGCTGGGCCGGATCCTGGGCGAAGGATCTCTCCCATTTAGCAATGTCCACGTACAGATTTTCGATCATGTTCTTTCTGCCAAAGAGCGGAAGGCAGTCCATGAATCTCTCCAGATATTCCACCTGCTCGATCCCCGTCTCCTCCCTGACGCTCTCCTTCGTGTAGGAGATCCCTTCCCAGCGCTGTTTCTTCTCATCCGGATGGTCGATAAATAAGATCTCCTGGTACTTTCCCGCTTCCTTCACAGCCATGAAGACCGCCTTCGGTTGCGCGAAACCCGTCAGATAATAGAAGTTCGCATACGGCGTGAATGGAAACATCTGATCGCCCCTGTCACCTTTTAGCTCCCCTGAAAAGACAAAACCCATAGAATTATCTTTCAGGATATCCTGGTAAAGTCTCC
>CAJTYN010000266.1 GCA_910584115.1 uncultured Lachnospiraceae bacterium | reverse complement strand
GGCTTTGGCAGAGTCCTATTCCTGAAAGATCATGAGAAGCTCCACTATAAAAAAGCAGAAAAATATGAAAGAAGATCTGTCTGTGCAGTGGAAGCAGAACAGTACATGGAAGACCATGAGACATTGCGGATCGCGGCGGCAGGTTATTACCGGAACGTGCTCAAGAGGGCGATGAGCCATTATGTCGTCGAAAACCCGCTCCCGAGAGGGAAGATCTCCAACAGTCAATTAGGGACATTGGAGTCCTATGCGGTGGCATATAAATATACGCCGCGTAAAGCGATGGATATGATCAAGGAATATCTCAGTCATACAGATAAAAAGGCTGCCGATGCGAGAGTGCAGAAGGTAAAAAATGACGTGAAAGAACTGGAAAGATATTTTTCCCATATCGAGCATACGGATCTGGAGACGTTGTTGTTGGTAAATATAAAAGAAAAAAACAGCATCATGGGCATACCCAAGAAAGAAATCTTTACACAGGAAGAACAGGACAAGATGAAACTGGAACTGATCGTCCGGATGATCCGGTATGATAATAAGAAGGAGGCGAGGTAGATGGTGACCAAATATCTGATCACAGCAGTCTGCACCCAGCCGCTGCATATTGGAAGTGCAACGGGAGACAAGGAAGAGGTACTGATCCATCCGGTAGATGATGTACCGTTCATCCAGGCGACGAGCATCGCGGGCGTACTCAGGGGATATTATGCGCAGGGGCACAGCGACGAGCAGGTGGGCGGGCTGTTCGGCGTGCGAAGGAGCGCAGAAGGCGACAACGCGGCAGAGAATAGGAGCCAGATCCGGATCAGCGACGGAAGGTTCTGCGCAGATGCCCCGATCCTCGAATTGCGCCCCAGGGTCAGCATCGACCCCAAGACAGGTTCCTGTGAAGCGGGTACGATAAAAGGCACGGATATCCAGGCAGGGCATAAATTCAATATGGAATACATCGGCGCGGGCGCGGAGTTTGTGTTCGAGATGTATCTGTATGACGACAGCAGACAAAAAGACATTGAGGAGATCTTAGCAGCGCTGCACCAGGAACAGATACAGGTCGGCGGACAGAAGAGCAACGGCTGCGGTCATATGAAGCTCAGGAGTGTCGGGAGAAGAGTGTTCGATATGACATCGGCCGAAGAGCGGAAATTGTGGGCATCAGAAGATACGCTCAGAAAAGAGGACTATGATGAGATCTTGTCTGAACTGGGAGCAAAAAAGATCAAGGACTGGTCAGGCGCATATGAGATCACAGTGAAAGGATGCACAGAGGGGCATCTCCTCGTCAAGAGCATTGCGGTGCCGGGTCATGGGGAGGATGCGCCGGATAGTATGAACCTGCGCAATGCCGGGAATGACTACATCATCCCGGGAAGTTCCCTAAAAGGAGCTCTGAGGAGCCAGATGGAGCGGATCGCCGGATATCTGGGCAGGCGGGAGATCATCCGGGACACATTCGGATATACAGGCGCCTCACCAAAAGACAGTAAAGCGGGAAATATCATCGTTTATGATACGGTCGTAGGCGACCGTGTGGAAAACGATATGGCAGAGATATCCCACCGGATCCACATTGATAAATTTACCGGCGGAGTCATGGATGGCGGACTGTTCCATGAGAAAAATGTATCGGGAGACTTGGATATACAGATCGTCATAAAAAACCGAAACTATCCAGACCGGACATGCGGGCTCCTCCTGATGGCATTGAGGGACTTATCGATCGGAGTGATGAACATAGGCAGCGGCTATAACGTAGGAAAAGGGATCATCGATGTCAGGGAGATCATCGTGAAAGATAAAAAGAACGGCAAAGAAACTGTGATCGATCCGAAGAAAAACACTGTGTCAGGGCAAGACCTCATATCGAGATGCATCAAGGCGGTACAGGCACAGGGGGAGGAGGCAGTATGAGTTACAGGATACAGAAGATAGAGCCGGAAGATATGTTTGAGAGGATCGCAGACCATACATACGCGCTGGTCTATATGATCAGTGAGATATTGCTGTGCAGGACATCCGAACTCCCAGAGATAGATTGGGAAGAATGTATCGAGGCGCGGTTTTTTGACAACGACAAGGAGCTGCACATCTTTGAAAAAGACGGGAGGATGCAGGCCGTAGAGATTACGGAAGAAGATGGATCAGACTGCCTGGTCAGGAAATATCAGCTGGCAAAACGTTTTACAGATGCAGGAGATCTGCTGTGTGTCCATGAATACCTGGATTACGATGAAGACGGACAGGCAGTGGTAGGGCTTACGAGACTTGCAGGGATCGAGGAGGTGTAAGAGATGGGGTCCAGATATGATAAAAGAGGTCCGAAGAAAGAGAGCAGGACATATTCCTACGTGGGTGCGCCCTATAATTTCGTCTCCTTTGCTGATAAAGTATATACATATCCTGAGAAAAAGCTGACGGGACACGACCAGATAACGGAGGAGCTGGTGACAGGCGAGATCAGTTATGAGATCACTGCAGAGACACCGATCATCGTAGACGACGGAAAAGGATATTTCAAAAAAGATGCACGAGGGAGATATGCCATACCGGGGAGCACCATGCGCGGGCTGATCCGGAATAATGTGCAGATCCTGGGATTGTCGGGCTTCGATGAGGATATTGACGATTACGCGTTGATGTACAGGAATGTGGCAGGTGGCGCGGAGAAAAAACGGTACGGAGATGTCCTGGGAGCGAGACAGGTGCCCATAGGAGAGCACAAGATAGGAGTCTTGCTCCATGTCCGTGCAGGTTATGTAGCCAATGAGGATGGAAGATATGTGATCTATCAGACCTGTGTGGACCGCATAAAAAAAGAATTTAAGGAAATGAATTACTATGTATTGAGCGAGCGGAAGATCATAAAAGATTATCTGAGAGATCCAGATAAATTCCGATATAAAGTATTCCGTCCAGAAGGGAAGAGCATCCTCCAACATGAATTCAGCAGGGATTTTAAAAAAACTGTGAAGAACGGAAGGGTACAGTATATCGGGGTAGAGAACGAGGAGTATAAGCCATATAGTATCGAGGTATCTTACGAAGTGGCACATGAGAAAGATATCATAGCAGTCGGGAAGCCGGGCGAATATGTCAATGAAGGCTATGCCGTCAGCACAGGGAAGATGAACCAGAAAAAGGCAGTCTACATCATCCCCCAGATCGATAAAGAGAAACCGGCGATCGAGATCCCGGAGCATGATGTCCGGGCATTTCAGATCGATATGAAGAAAAAGGAGAACACTCTGAAAAGGTTCGGGGGAAGGAAATGTTTTGATCTGCCAGAACCTGGGAAGATAAGACCGATGTTCTATATACGTTTAGATGGCCGATTGTATTTTGGGAG
>CAJTYN010000265.1 GCA_910584115.1 uncultured Lachnospiraceae bacterium | reverse complement strand
GCCAATGCTATAATGAAAAAATATATGTGAACAAAAAGACTGGAGGTTAGAAGAGATGACGACATATCTGGTGACCGGCGGCGCCGGCTTTATCGGGTCCAACTATATCCACTATATGTTCCAGAAATACGGCGATGCCGTCCGCATCGTCAATCTGGACAAACTGACATACGCAGGCAATCTGGAGAACCTCAAGGAGGTGGAAGGCCGGGACAACTACACGTTCATCCGGGCGGATATCTGCGACCGGGAGGCCGTGGAGGAGATCTTTTCTCAGAACGACATCGACCGGGTGGTGCATTTCGCGGCGGAGTCCCACGTGGACCGGAGCATCAGGGATCCGGAAGTCTTTGTCAAGACCAACGTGCTGGGGACGCTCGTCCTCCTAAACGCGGCAAAGGCGGCCTGGGAACTGCCGGACGGCTCTTTTAAGGAAGGAAAGAGGTTCCTCCACGTCTCCACAGACGAGGTGTACGGCTCCCTGGACGAGGACGGCGGGTATTTCTACGAGACCACGCCCTACGCGCCCCACAGTCCTTACTCGGCCAGCAAAGCCTCCTCGGACATGCTGGTGAAGTCCTACATGGACACATACAGATTTCCGGCAAATATCACCAACTGCAGCAACAATTACGGCCCGTATCAATTTCCGGAGAAACTGATCCCGCTGATCATCAACAACGCCCTCCAGGGCAAGAAGCTCCCGGTCTACGGGGACGGGAAGAACGTTCGGGACTGGCTGTACGTGGAGGACCACGCCCGGGGCATCGATATGGTCATGGAAAAAGGCCGGCTGTTCGAGACGTACAACATCGGCGGCCACAACGAGAGGCAGAACATCCAGATCATCCACATCATCCTGGATACGCTGCGGGAGATGCTGCCGGGGACAGACCCGCGCAGGGCGCTGGTGCGCGACGATCTGATCACCTACGTGGAGGACCGCAAGGGCCACGACCGCCGCTATGCGATCGCGCCGGACAAGATCAAGGAGGAAGTGGGCTGGTATCCGGAGACGAAGTTCGAGGATGGGATCCGCAGGACGATCCAGTGGTTCTTCGAGCACGAGGACTGGATGAAAAATGTGACCAGTGGGAATTATCAGAAATATTACGAAGAGATGTATAAGATCTAAGGAGGAGAACAGATGAAAGGGATCATATTAGCAGGCGGCGCCGGGACGCGGCTGTATCCGCTGACGAAGGCAGTATCGAAGCAGATCCTGCCCGTATACGATAAACCTATGATCTATTATCCCCTGTCCACGCTGATGTTGGCCGGGATCCAGGAGATCCTGGTGATCTCCACGCCCAGGGACCTGCCGGTCTTTCGGGAACTCTTAGGCGACGGGAGACAGTTAGGGCTTTCCATGTCCTACGCCGTGCAGGAGACGCCCCGGGGACTGGCGGACGCCTTTTTGATTGGGGAGAGATTTATCGGCGACGATCATGTGGCGCTGGTGCTGGGGGATAATATCTTTTACGGACAGAGTTTTTCACGGGTGTTAAAAAGAGCCGCCGCCCGGGAAGAGGGGGCGACCATCTTCGGCTATTATGTCCGGGATCCCCGGGAGTACGGCGTGGTGGAATTCGACGAGAACGGCAAGGCCCTCTCCATCGAGGAGAAACCGGAGCACCCGAAGTCCAACTACGCGGTGCCGGGCCTGTATTTCTATGACAATGACGTGGTGCAGATCGCCAAGGAGGTGAAGCCCTCCAAGCGCGGGGAGATCGAGATCACATCGGTGAACAATGCTTATCTGGACAGAGGGACCCTCCAGGTGGAGACGCTGGGGCGGGGATTTGCCTGGCTGGATACGGGGAACCATGATTCCCTGCTGGATGCGGCGGATTTTGTGGCGGCGGTGCAGAAACGCCAGGGGCTTTATGTGTCCTGTATCGAGGAGATCGCGTACAGGGCGGGATTTATCACGAAGGAACAGTTGGTGGAACTGGCGCAGCCGCTCTTGAAAACGGCATATGGGAAATATCTGATCGAAGTGTCGGAAGGACTGTGATCGGTCGGAAAACAATATACGATGAGGTAAGAAAATGGGAAAGATAACAGTAGAAACATGCGAGATCGAAGGGCTGAAGGTGATCACCCCCACAGTGTTCGGCGACGAGCGGGGCTACTTTATGGAGACGTACAATCACAACGATTATAAAGAGGCCGGGATCGATCTGGAGTTTGTCCAGGACAACCAGTCCATGTCAAAGAAAGGCGTGCTGCGGGGGCTGCATTTCCAGATCGACTATCCCCAGGATAAGCTGGTCCGGGTCATCCAGGGGGAGGTGTTCGATGTGGCGGTGGACCTGCGCGAAGGTTCACCCACCTTTGGGAAATGGTTCGGGGTCAGGCTCTCGGCGGAGAATAAGAAGCAGTTCTTCATCCCGAAAAATTTTGCACATGGTTTCCTGGTACTTTCGGAGACGGCGGAATTTACGTATAAATGTACGGAATTTTATCATCCGAATGATGAGGGCGGCCTTGCCTGGGACGACCCTGAGATCGGTGTCGACTGGCCGATCCCGGAGGGCATGGAGCTGACGATCTCTGAAAAAGACCAACATTGGGGCAGTTTTTCGCAATACCAGGCAGATCGGGGTTAGGAGCGAGGCTATGTCGAAGAAAAAAGCAGGGCTGCTGGGACTCGTGCTCCTGTGCCTGGTGGTCTTGGATGTGGTGCTCCTGACGCACCGGTCGCCGCTTTCTCAGAAGGTCCTCTTTCAACTGGAGCTGGAGGCCGATCAGGCGCAGACGGTGGAGGTCTTTTACAGTGAGACGAAAGCCTTTGGGTCCGGCAGGTGCGCCCAAGCGGCATTGGAAAAGCCTGATGAGAGGACTGTGCTCACATTCCCGATCGGGATGGAGACGGAATATCTGCGGGTGGACTTAGGGAGCAGTCCGGCCCGATGGAAGATCTACGGCGCCAGCTTAGAGTACGAGAAAGAGACGGTCAGGATCGGTCTGGAAGGATCCCTTGAGCCGGGTGATGCCCATCAGGTGGGGACGATCGCCCAGGAGGGCCCGGCGATGACCGTCGAGGGGCAGGGGGAGGATGCCTATCTGGTGGTGAGAGCGGATCTTGGGGCCTTTCGTCCCCGGGCGGAGGCCCAGACCAGGCGTGCGGATCTGATCAAAAATATCCTCGCCACGGTCTTTTTTGATCTGGTCTTTTTGATCCTCTTTAAGTTCAGGGAGCGGGTAATGGCCCTTCCGATCGAGGTGTTCCAGGACCGTCAGCTCATCTTCAGCCTGGCGAAGAACGATTTTAAGACGAAGTTCGCCGGATCTTACTTAGGGATTGTCTGGGCGTTCGTCCAGCCGATCGTGACGGTGCTGGTTTACTGGT
>CAJTYN010000264.1:2015-3391 GCA_910584115.1 uncultured Lachnospiraceae bacterium | reverse complement strand
TCCGGTCGTTGCTGATCAAGCGCCACTGGCGCTTAGCAACCCCGGCGCTTTTGGTGCTTTTCTCGCAGAAAAGT
Organism: uncultured Lachnospiraceae bacterium; assembly: GCA_910584115.1. Classification (GTDB taxonomy): domain Bacteria; phylum Bacillota; class Clostridia; order Lachnospirales; family Lachnospiraceae; genus MGBC164599. Next base: position 3,317 of record CAJTYN010000264.1, on the reverse strand, counting down.
ACACAGAAAAGCTCTAAGAGAGGAGGACGTGTAAAAGAATGTACGTCCTCCTCTTTTATGTTTGGATGATATATCAAAATATTTGATCATAATATTTAGTTTTTATATTGACCTTTGTTTGCAAAACAGTTATACTTAATAGGATGATTTTGTAAATATATATCTTTAATATGCTGATATACTGATGAAAAGGGATTTATCTATGATATATTTAGACAACGCCGCGACCACCATCCGAAAACCCCAGGCGGTCATCGACGCGGTCGCCTCAGCCATGTGCTCCATGGGAAACGCCGGCAGAGGTTTTAACGATGCGTCGCTGGGGGCCTCCCGGATCATCTACGAGGTCCGGGAAAAACTGGCTCGGCTGTTCCACGCCGAAAACCCAAAACAGATCGCCTTCACAGCCAACTCCACGGAGAGCCTGAACATCGCCATAAAGGGGACGCTCGCGCCGGGAGATCACGTGATCACCACCGCGCTGGAGCACAATTCGGTCCTGCGGCCCCTCTACGAGATGGAGGAAAAAGGCGTAAAACTGACCATCCTGGACAGCGACCGGCTGGGGCGGATCGACTATGAGGCGTTCAGGCGCAATATCCGTAAAGATACAAAGGCCATCGTCTGCACCCATGCCTCTAATCTCACCGGAAATCTGGTGGATATCCGGCGGGTGGGACAGATCGCGGCGGCGCATGGGCTTCTCTTTATCGTGGACGCCTCCCAGACCGCGGGGGTCTTTCCCATCGATGTGCAGGAGATGGGCATCTCTATCCTGTGCTTTACCGGACACAAAGGGCTGCTGGGACCCCAGGGGACGGGAGGGCTGTATGTGAAACCCGGCCTTTTTATACGGCCCTTGCTGTCCGGCGGCAGCGGCGTCCAGACCTACAATAAGCGCCATCCCGCCGAGATGCCCACCGCATTGGAAGCCGGTACACTGAACGGCCATGGCATCGCCGGGCTGGGGGCAGCCATTGGCTATCTGCTGGAAAAAGGCATCGACTCTATCCGCGGCCGGGAACAGGCACTGATGCGCAGATTTTACGAGGGGGTCAAGGACATCCCCGGCGTGACCGTTTACGGCGACTTCAGCTCCTGGGAGCGCTGCGCCATCGTGACATTGAACATCGGCGACTACGATCCTTCCGAGGTAAGCGACGAGCTCCTCATTACATATGGCATATCCACCCGTTCCGGCGGCCACTGTGCGCCGCTGATGCACAAGGCCCTGGGGACGGAGGGACAGGGAGCGGTCCGGTTCAGCTTCTCCCACTACAATACAGAAGAGGAAGTGGACGC
>CAJTYN010000264.1:0-1915 GCA_910584115.1 uncultured Lachnospiraceae bacterium | reverse complement strand
GGAATCTAAACGTAGGAGGAAAAGAGTATCATGAATTTAGCAGATTCAAAGAAAAAGCTTGCCCTGGCAGGCTTGGGGTGCGGACTTGTGGCGGCATGTCTGGCCTTTTTCGGAAACCCGGCGAACATGGCGTTCTGTATCGCCTGTTTTGTCCGCGACATGGCCGGTTCCCTGGGGATGCACCAGGCGGAGGCGGTCCAGTACGCGCGGCCGGAGATCGTGGGGCTGGTATGCGGTTCCTTTCTCATCGCGGTGGTCACAAAGGAATACCGCTCCGTGGCCGGTTCGTCCCCGCTGATCCGGTTTATCTTAGGCATGGTCATCATGATCGGCTCCCTGGTATTTTTGGGATGCCCGCTGCGTATGGTGATCCGCATGTCCGCGGGGGACTTAAACGCTTGGGTCGCCCTGATCGGATTTATCCTGGGCGTGGCCACCGGCTGCTTCGCCCTGAAACAAGGCTTCAGCCTGGGTCGCTCCCATGAGACCAACGCGGCCAGCGGCGCAGTCCTGCCAGCGATCATGGCGGGGATCTTGATCCTGGCTGTATGCACCACATTGCTGAAAGCCAGCGAGGCAGGCCCCGGCAGCATGCATGCGCCCATCCTGCTCTCTCTCGTGGGCGGACTGCTCTTTGGCGCCCTGGCGCAGAAATCCAGGATGTGCTTTGCGGGCAGCATCCGTGACGTGATCCTGATGAAAAATTTCGATCTTCTGACCGTGATCATCGGCTTATTTGCCGTGATGCTGGTATTTAATCTGGCCATGGGTAAATTTACGCTGGGCTTTGACACCCCCGGTGTGATCGCCCACTCTGAGTTCCTGTGGAACATCCTCGGCATGTACGCAGTGGGTTTTGCCGCTGTCCTGGCCGGAGGTTGTCCGCTGCGCCAGCTGATCCTGGCGGGGCAGGGGTCTTCCGACGCGGCCGTCACCGTCCTGGGCCTGTTCTTCGGCGCCGCCCTCTGCCACAACCTGGGCCTGGCCGCCAGCGGAACGGCCTTAAATCCCGAGACGCAGGAGCTCGTGGCAGGCGCTGTGCCCATGAATGGTAAAGTGGCCTGCATCATCTGCATCCTTGTATGTTTCATCATAGCATTTACAAATAAACGGAAAGCCAGAGCATGATGACGATCTTTTATGAAAGAAGGTAATATGATATGAAAGAAGTAGACGTAAGGGGACTCTCCTGTCCGGAACCGGTCATGATGACCGCCGAGGCACTGAAAAACGCCGACGGTCCCATCAAGGTATTGGTCAGCGAGGCGCACCAGAAGACCAACGTGGAGAAGTATGCCAAAGACCACGGCAAAAAAGTGACCACGACGGAAAAAGGCTCCGAATTTGAGCTCGTGATCGAATAACAGCGCCTATGCGGAAAAAAGAATTAAGACTGGTCGTGACATTTCACACCACCGCGGACGCGATGGCCATGGAAAAAGCCTGCCAAGAGCAGAACGCCCCGGGGCGGCTGATCCCCGTTCCCAGGACGCTCTCCGCAGGCTGCGGCCTGGCCTGGTGCGCCGGGCTTGACGCCCGGGAGACGCTGCTGCGGCTGATGGATCGTATGGATATCGAGGAGCAGGATATCCATCAATGTATGGTATAAAATAGAACATTTTAAAGACAACACACCTCTTTTCTGATAAATAAAAGAAAAGGGGTGTTATTTGTGGAAGAGCTTCATCAAATCTTGAAAAAGTTATGAAAAGATGATAAGATAAACATCATATCTATATAAAGATCCCTGTATACTCTCTATAATGAAAGGAAGACAATGTATGACAAAGGAAGAGATCATGAGAATGGCTCTTGAAGATTTCTCAAAAGTCCAGCGGCGGATGTTTTTAGCTAAAGAAGAAGGTGCAAAAAGGACATATGCCGATCTGGAAGAAGAATATATATCCTTAAAAGC
>CAJTYN010000263.1:1555-3393 GCA_910584115.1 uncultured Lachnospiraceae bacterium | reverse complement strand
TGGTACAGCCCATGGTCATGACCGGCGGCGGTCCGGATCATTCCACCTACACCATCGTGTACGACATCTACCAGACCGGCACGGTGAACTGGGAGATGGGCCTTGCCTCCACCATGGCGGTGATATTTACTATATTCGTAGTCGTTCTGACCATCATCCAGAACGTGCTGACGAAGGACAAGGAGGACAAGTAAATGCTGACAAAAAAACAAAAGCGTATAAACTGGATACTGGTGATCTTCTTGCTGGTCCTGTCGATCTTCTTCCTGTTCCCCGTCCTGTGGATGCTGGCAAACTCCTTTAAGCCGGACGCGGCGATCACGGCGGACATGAATTCCATCGCGGCCTTCATCCCGCCCATGCCGGGAGGCAGCTTCTTTGAAAACTATGTATCGATCATCAAGGACACCAGCTTCCTGCGGTACATGGGCAACACATTATTTTACGCGGCGGTGATGATCGTGCTGGGCATCATCGTAAACGGCCTGGCGGGCTACGCCCTGGCGAAGATCCCGTTCCCGTTCAGCGACAAATGGCTGCTGCTCATCCTGATGCTCCAGATCGTGCCCACAGAGACGGTCATCACCATCCACTTTCTGATCATCGCCAAAGCGGGACTTTTGAACACGGTGCTGGGGTATGTGCTGCCCATGATCGTGAATCCTTTTAACATCTACCTGTTCCGGCAAGTGTTCGTCAGTCTGCCGGACGATGTGTACGAAGCGGCCCAGCTGGATTTCTGCGGCCCGGTGAAATACTTTTTCACCATGGTGCTGCCCATGTCCAAGACCGTGGTCGCCACCGTGGGCGTGTTCACATTCTTAAACGTGTGGAACGATTACCTCTGGCCGGCGCTGGTCTTTACCTCCGGCGACCTTCTGACCGCCCAGATCGGCTTAAACGCGATCACGTCCAACGAAAATACGACCATGGGTCAGACCCTCGCAGTAATAACAATGATAACGATCCCGGTGATCATCATCTACTCCCTGTTCTCCAAACAGATCGTGGAAGGTGTCACCTCGACAGGTTCAAAGGAAGGATGATCATATGAGCTTTATAGAATTTAAGAACATCTGTAAAAAATACCCGGGCGCAGAAAAGAACACCGTCGACGGGTTCAACTTAGAGATCCAGGAAAAAGAATTCATCGCCTTCGTCGGTCCCTCCGGCTGCGGCAAATCAACGACCCTGCGGATGGTGGCCGGCTTCGAGGAGATCACCGGCGGCGACCTGTACATAGACGGAAAACGGGTCAACGAGATGGCCCCCAAAGACCGGGGCATCGCCATGGTCTTCCAGAACTACGCCCTCTATCCCCACATGACCGTGGAGAAGAACATCGCCTACGGCTTAAAGAACATGAAAGTCCCCGCCGCCGAGATCAAGAAAAAGGTGGACTGGGCCGTGGATATCCTCGGCCTGGAGGAATACCGGCTGCGTAAGCCCAAGAACCTCTCCGGCGGCCAGCGCCAGAGGGTGGCCCTGGGCCGCGCCATCGTCAAGAACCAGAAAGTCTTCCTCATGGACGAACCGCTGTCCAACCTGGACGCAAAGCTGCGCGTCAGCATGCGCACGGAGATCAGCAAACTCCACCGGGAGCTGGGCGCCACCACGATCTACGTGACCCACGACCAGGTGGAGGCCATGACCATGGCGGACCGGATCGTGATCATGAAGGACGGGATCGTCCAGCAGGTGGGCGCGCCCCTGGAGCTCTACAACCATCCGGCGAACAGGTTCGTGGCCGGGTTCATCGGCTCCCCGCAGATGAACTTCTTCGACGTGACCGTAGACGGCAATACCATCACATTCAGCGACGGCAATAAGCTGACCCT
>CAJTYN010000263.1:0-1455 GCA_910584115.1 uncultured Lachnospiraceae bacterium | reverse complement strand
CCCGCCAAGATGCAGTTCTTTGACAAAAAGACAGGGGTAAACTACGTAAAAGACATCACCGAGTGATAGGATAGAAAGAGCGATGAAAAAACAGAAGATCCATTTAAAAGCGCCCGACAACTGGGTAAACGACCCGAACGGCCTGATCTATTACAAAGGACAGTACCACGTATTCTACCAATATTTCCCTTATGGTCCCCGCTGGGGGACCATGCACTGGGGACATGCGGTGAGCAGAGATCTGGTCGAATGGGAACACACGGGGATCGCCCTGTTCCCGACGAAAAAAGAAGATCAGAACGGCTGTTTCTCCGGCAGCGCCGTGGAAAAAGACGGAAAGATGTACATCGCCTATACGGGCGTGCGCTACGAGAAGAACGACCCGGAAGATATCCACAGCAGCCAGGTCCCCCACTTCGATTCCACACAGATGATGATCGTCTCCGAAGACGGCCAGACTTTCGACAACTGGGCCGATAAACGGACGATCATCCCACCGATCACAGACAGCCGGATCGGTCACCGGATGCACACCCGGGACCCGAAGATCTGGCGGGGAAGAGACGCCTGGTATATGATCGTAGGGAGCACCTTAGATGAAAAACAGGGCACCGCACTCTTTTACAAGAGCGAGGATCTGCAGGATTGGCACTATGCGGGCCGGGCGCTGAAGCCTTCCCTGCCCGGATGGATGTGGGAATGCCCCGATCTTTTTGAGACAGAAGAAGGCCATGTGCTGCTCCTCTCCGTCATCGGGCTTCTAGGAAAAGCCGGGCGGGAAGGGGAGCATACGATCTGTTTTAACGTGGATTTCCAGGAAGATGACTGCCGGATGCAGATCCCGGACACATACCAGTTCCTGGACCACGGCCTGGATCTGTACGCGGCCCAGACGACTCTGGACGAGGAAGGGCGCAGGATCATGATCGCCTGGCTGCGGATGCCAGAAAAGACAGACGACGGCTGGATCGGGATGTTCTGCTCCCCCCGCGTGGTCACGGTCCGGGACGGCCATATCTGCTTTGAGATGCACCCGAACATCCGCCGGGCATACGCCCGGAAGATCGACGACGTGGCCCAGGCCGCACCCGAAGGATATATGCTCTGTTTTGACCTGCTGGAGGGAGAGAGCGTCGATATCGGAGGCTTCCTCGTCTATCGGAAAAACGGATGCATCTGCACAGACCGGACCGCCGTATCCGCCTCCGTGAACAGGGCCGTTTCAGAAACGCCCGCGATCGAGGGGGAAACGCACCTGGAAGTCCTGGTGGATGAAAATATGATCGAAGTCTACATCAACCAGGGCGCCTACGTGATCACCAACGCTGTCTACCATTTAAAACGATCCGTCACCAGCAGCGTCCCGAAAGAGATCCAGATATATACGACCACGTAAGACGCAAAAAAGGGGCTGTCGGGAAATAGATAGTTCCAAACAGGGGGCAGATGGGACTC
>CAJTYN010000262.1 GCA_910584115.1 uncultured Lachnospiraceae bacterium | reverse complement strand
AAAAACCTACCATATGCCCAGAAGGAGCATGACTCCCGGGATCCAGGCGGTCACGATCCCCTCAAAAACCTGCAGACAGGGCACAAATTTCCCCAGCTTGATCCCCATGATGTCCGTCACAAAGGACGAACCCCACAGCGCGGCCCACAGCCACCAGATTGCCGCCCATCTCCAGTCGGGCGCGATATCCAAGGCCGCGCTGCCCGCGACGCCTTCCACATAACCGAAGACGACCGCGTTGACCGCCACAAAGGTGGAAAACCAGGCGAAGGGTTCCCCGTTCAGATCGAAGATGTTCATCACCGCCACGAACAGGTAGGTGAAGCAGAACAAAAGTCCTGTGCCCGCCGCATAATAATTTCCCTGGACCAGATTTACGAAGTTGATGAACAGGGACAGCCCGCCGGTGAAGATGTTCATGACCGCCGCGGATCTCTTATCCACGTTGGCCAGCGCGCACACGCCGTTGTTGATCAGCACGATCCCCACAAATAATAAACAAACGCCTAACATATCCTTCCTCCCAAAATGCGTTTTAGAACAAGCTGTACAGCTGGGTGAGCGGAAGCGTTTCGGCCGGCTTGGATACCAGCTTCACGCCGTCTGCGGTCACCGCGTAAGTCTCCGGGTCCACCTGGATGTCCGGCAGCGCGTCGTTGTATTTCATATCGCACTTTCCGATGTTCCTGCAGTTTCGCACCGGGACCACCGTCTTTTGCAGGCCGTATTTTTCTTTTACGCCGTTTTCATAGGCCGCTTTGGAGACGAAGGTGAGGCAGCTCTCATTTTTCGCCATGCCGTGGGCGGCGAACATGGGCTGGTACAGCACCGGCTGGGTGGTGGGGATGGACGCATTGGCGTCTCCCATCTTGGAGGCGATGATCATGCCGCCTTTTATGATCATATCCGGCTTGGCGCCGAAGAAGGCCGGGTCCCACAAGACCAGATCCGCGAATTTTCCCACTTCCACGGAGCCCACGTAGTCCGCGATCCCGTTGGTGATGGCCGGGTTGATGGTGTATTTTGCCACGTAACGTTTTGCCCGGAAATTGTCGTTGCCGCTGCCCTTGTCCTCCGGCAGGGGGCCTCTCTCCAGCTTCATCTTGTGGGCCGTCTGCCAGGTGCGGGTGATCACCTCGCCGGGCCGTCCCATGGCCTGGGAGTCGGAGCTCATCATGGAGAATACGCCCATGTCGTGGAGCACGTCCTCCGCCGCGATGGTCTCCGGGCGGATCCTGGAATCGGCGAACGCGATGTCCTCCGGGATGTTTTTGTCCAGATGGTGGCAGACCATCAGCATGTCCAGGTGTTCGTCCAGGGTGTTCACCGTAAAGGGCATGGTGGGGTTGGTGGAGGAGGGCAGCACGTTCTTGGCCCCCGCCGCCCGGATGATGTCCGGCGCGTGGCCGCCTCCGGCTCCTTCCGTGTGGAACGTGTGGATGGTGCGCCCGCCGATGGCGTCCAGGGTGTCTTCCACGCAGCCGGCCTCATTCAAGGTATCGGTATGTATGGCCACCTGTATGTCGTACGCGTCGGCCACGTTCAGGCAGTGATGGATGGCCGCCGGGGTGGAGCCGAAGTCTTCGTGGATCTTCATGCCCATGGCGCCCGCCTCGATCTGTTCCGCCAGGGGCCTTTCATCGGAGCAGTTGCCTTTTCCCATAAATCCTAGGTTCATGGGATACTCCTCCGCCGCCTTTAGCATCATGCGGATGTTCCAGGGTCCCGGCGTGCAGGTGGTGGCGTTGGTGCCGTCCGCCGGGCCGGTGCCTCCTCCGATCATGGTGGTGACGCCGGAATACAGGGAACAGGGGATCTGCTGGGGCGCGATGAAATGGATGTGGCTGTCGATGCCGCCCGCGGTGACGATCAGCCCCTCGCCGGCCAGCGCCTCCGTGGACGCTCCGATGGTCATCCCCGGCGTCACCCCGTCCATGATGCCGGGATTTCCGGCTTTCCCGATCCCGACGATCTTGCCGTCCTTGATCCCGATGTCCGCCTTCACGATCCCCGTGTAGTCCAGGATCAGCGCGTTGGTGATCACCAGATCTAAGTCGCCGTCTTGGCTGCAGGTCTTCACCGACTGGCCCATGCCGTCGCGGATCGTCTTCCCGCCGCCGAATTTTACCTCATCTCCATACGTGGTGTAGTCTTTCTCCACCTCGATCAGCAGATCCGTGTCCGCCAGCCGCACCTTGTCCCCCACTGTGGGGCCGTACATGGCCGCGTATTTTTCACCAGATATTTTATAACTCATGCTTTTCGCCTCCCGTCTGAAACTTGGAACATCTACTCTTTGATAAATCCGCGCAGCTTCGCGTTTTCTATGGCCTGCGCCCGGGTGGCCTCGGAGGCCTGCATGCAGGTCAGGCCGTTTAAGCCGTAGATCCGGTTGGACCCGCCGTTCTCGGTGAGCTGCACTTCTTTTTCCTCTCCCGGCTCGAAGCGGATGGCTGTGCCAGAGGGAATGTCCAGGTGACAGCCGTATGCGGCGGCCCGGTCGAACTCCAGCTGCCGGTTCACTTCAAAGAAATGAAAATGCGAACCCACCTGCACCGGCCGGTCGCCTGTGTGCCTCACCAGAAGGGTAAAGCACTTTTTCCCCTCGTTTAGTATGATCTCCCTGTCCTTCGGGATCATCGCTCCTATCTTCATCCTCTCATTCCTCCTTTACTGGATGGGATCATGCACCGTGACCAGTTTCGTGCCGTCCGGGAATGTGGCCTCCACCTGCACCTCGTGGACCATGTCCGCCACCCCGTCCATCACATCCTCTTTCGTGAGCATCTTCGTGCCCAGAGACATCAGCTCCACCACTGTTTTCCCGTCACGGGCGCATTCCAGCAGCTCGGAACTGATATAGGCAACGGATTCCACATAATTCAGCCGCAGCCCCCGCTCCTTCCTCTGTTTCGCCAGTTCCCCGGCCATGTGAAGCATAAGCTTCTCCTGTTCCTTTGGATTTAGCCGCATCTACATTCTCCTTTCCCATGAAAAAAGGAGCGGACACAGGAAAATATCCTCCTGTATACGCTCCCTTGCGTTGAAGATCAAAAAGAGGTCTGCGCCGCCATGGGAACAGACCTCTTTGCCTTTCTTGCTACGTATTCTATATGAACTGCATAATTTTGTCAAGTGTTTTTTGTGTCATTCAACTAAAAAAGTCATCTTGAGAGTCGCTGCAGATCCTCATAGAAGCCCGGATAGGAGATATTGACGCAGTCGGCGTCTCCTATATGGGTCACGCCCTCTGTCGCCAGGGCCGCCACGGCAAAGGACATGGCGATCCGGTGGTCTTTGTAGGTGCGGATGTCTGCGCCGTGGAGGGCGGAGCCGCCGCGGATGATCATGCCGTCGGGGGTGCCGGTGATGTCCGCGCCCATGGCGGAGAGGTTTTCCACCATGACGGCGATC
>CAJTYN010000261.1 GCA_910584115.1 uncultured Lachnospiraceae bacterium | reverse complement strand
TTATTCGGAGGAAAATAAGTATACCTCCCTCATATTGATCAATGCCATCTCCACGGCATTAAAAAAGGCGGAGGTTTAGATCTCCGCCAGTTCCTCAAGCCAGGCCGCGCTGCAGGCGTCGCTGGGCATCCGCAGGTCGCCGCGGGGTGAGACCGCTACAGAACCCACCTTCGGCCCATCTGGCAGACAGGAACGTTTGAACTGCTGCGCAAAAAAGCGTTTGTAAAAGATCGGCAGCCAGTGCCGTATGATCTCTTCCCCGTAGATCCCATCGAAGGCCAGGCAGGCCACCCGGTAGATCTTCTTCGGAGAGTAACCCCAGCGCAGCATATTGTATAGGAAGAAATCGTGCAGACGGTACGGCCCCACCAGGTCTTCGGTCTTCTGAGAGATCACGCCGTCCGCGGGCGGCAGAAGCTCCGGGCTGACCGGCGTATCCAGCACATCTCTCAAGATCTTCGCCAGCGCCGCGTCCTTGCAGGTATCCGCGTAATGACCCACCAGATGGCGCACCAATGTCTTGGGGATGGAACTATTTACCCCGTACATGGACATGTGGTCGCCGTTGTACGTGGCCCATCCCAGCGCCAGCTCTGAGAGGTCGCCCGTCCCGATCACCATCCCGCCTTTCTGATTGGCCAGATCCATCAGGACCTGTGTCCGTTCCCGGGCTTGGCTGTTCTCATAGGTCACGTCGTGTTTATCCGGATCTTGTCCGATATCCCTGAAATGGATCGTCACCGCTTCCTTGATATCCACTTCCCGCAGGGTCGTGCCCATGCATCTGCTCAGATCGCAGGCGTTCTGATACGTGCGGTCCGTGGTGCCGAAACAGGGCATGGTCACCGCCATGATCTCTTCCCGGGGGATCTTCAGAAGATCGAAGGCCCGCGCCGTCACCAGCAGGGCGAGGGTGGAGTCCAGTCCGCCGGACAGCCCCAGCACCGCACAGCGGCATCCCGTATGCTCAAGTCTCTGCTTCAACCCCATCGCCTGGATGTTCAAGATCTCATCACACCGCTGCCGCCGGTCGCCGTGGTCTTCCGGGACAAAAGGATCCGGTGAAAAACGCCTCTCCAATACCGTCTCCTGTACATTTAAGGAAAAGGGGATCACCTCGTAATATCTGCTCTCCGGCCGGAATGTGGACATGCGCCTGCGTTCCCCCTCCAGACGGAAGATATCCAGATCCCCGTAGATGATCTCGTTCTCAAAGCGGCTGCTCTCGGAGAGGATCACACCGTTCTCACCGATCAGGCTGTGGCCGCAGTACACCACATCCTGGGTGGATTCCCCCTCTCCCGCCGAGGCGTAGATATAGCCGCACAAGAGCCTGGCCGACTGGCCCCGGATGAGATCCCTGCGGTACGTCTCTTTCCCCGCCAGTTCATCGCTGGCAGACAGGTTTGCGATCACATTGGCGCCCTGGAGGGCCAGATGGCTGCTGGGCGGATCCGCCGTCCACAGGTCCTCACAGATCTCCACGCCCACTCTCAGCCGCGGCATCTGTTCACAGACGAAGATCTGCTCCGCGGAAAAAGGCACGTCCTCCCCGCCCAGCTCCACGCTCCCCTGCACGTCCTCCCCCGAGGTAAAATAGCGCGCTTCGTAGTATTCGTTGTAATTGGGGATGCAGATCTTCGGCACCAGCCCCAGCAGACGCCCTTCATTTAACACAGCCGCCGCGTTATAGAGCTTGCTCTCGTATTCGATGGGGAGTCCCACGAAGATCAGCGCGTCCACATCCCGCGTCTCCCGCGCGATCCGCAAAAGCTGCTCCTTCGCCTCATCCAGGAGCCTCTCCTGCCAGAAGAGATCCCCGCAGGTGTACGCCGTGATGCACAGCTCCGGCAGCACGATGATCTTCGCCTGCGCGTCCGCCATCTGCCGGATCACCTGGATGATCTGCCCGGCATTGTACGCCGGATCCGCCACCCGTACCTTGGGCGTCCCCGCGCCTACTTTGATAAATCCCTGTTCCATATCCACCTCCTGTATTCTTTCCTTCTATCCCTGCATGAGATCCGCGATCCTGATGCGCAGATCTTCGTACATGCAGACTCTTATCTCATCCTCAAAACTATATTGACAAGTCCTATCCTGCCCTTCAAGATCATAGACATTCACAACGCCCGTGGCCGGATTTACGATCCAGTATTCCCGCACACCGGCCGTACGATATTTAATGAGTTTTATGCCGTAATCCATCTGCTGGGTGGAAGGCGAGACGATCTCGATGATCCAGTCCGGCGCGCCGTTGCACCCCCGGTCGTTGAGCTTATCCTTATCGCAGATGACCGAAAGATCCGGTTCCACATAGGTCTTATCATCCTTGTTCAAAAAGACCGCGAACGGCGCCGGATAGACCTCGCAGCCTCCGCCTCTGGACTTGATATAGCCCCCGATCCGCTGGGTCAGTTCTGAGACCAGCTTCTGGTGTACCCTCGCAGGCGGTGCCATCTGGTAGATCCGCCCGTCGATCAGTTCCGCTCTCTCACCATCCGGAAGGGCGTAGATATCTTCTATCGTATGGATCCATTCTTGCTGTAAGGCCATGTCTGGTCCCTCCTTGAAGTTCCTAAAGATCATTTTACAGGTATCATTTTATTTTATGACGGCGCTTTTGTCAACCTGGCTGCGTTTTGTCGGATGATAAAATGCTAAAAAACAAGATCATGAATACTCATATATTGACTATATCTACAAGATATCCTATACTATAAATAAGAAAGGAGATATCATATACTGATCCATATAAGACAAGGAATACTTGAACAAAAAACTGAACAGGAGGAAGATCCACTATGAAAAAGATCATCAGCATCTTAATGACCATATGTTTAGTATCTGCACTCACTCTAGCAGCCACACCCACTTGCGTATCCGCAAGCGCATTGGGCATACCCTACGCCCAGAACACTGGCTGTGGACTAACGGCGCAGGAAGTGAAAGCCGGCGGTTTTTTCCGTATGTTTTTCCCGCAAAAGAAACTGGCCAGAGGAAGGATCGCCAGAGTCACTTCCAGCAACAAGAAAGTGGCTGGACAGATCAAGATCGATACGGCTTCCACATTTACCTTTATCGTCAAGAAATATGGAAAGACGATCTTCACGATCACAGTAAAGACAGGGAATAAAAAGACAAAGACTTATAAATGTAATTTTATAGCGGCAAAATATGTCTGTCCCGTCTCCAGTATCAAACTTGGGACCAGCAGCAACCTGGCCTCAAAATTCAAAAACGGCATCATCTACGATCATAGACGGCCGACTGGGGCTACTGCCGCAAAAATTTCCATAAAACCCAAAACGGGATGGATGGTCACTTCCATCACCCACTCATACTATGATAAAAGATCGATCAACAAGAAGATCAAAAATAATTCCACGATAAAATATCCAAATGATCCTCTTTACGAATCTATTTACATTGATCTGAAAAAT
>CAJTYN010000260.1 GCA_910584115.1 uncultured Lachnospiraceae bacterium | reverse complement strand
GTTTCCTGTTGTTTTGTCTGTTCTGCGGATGCAGCTTTATCATCCGAGATAAAAACACTAAAGAGCTTTACTCCGATCACGGCCAGGATGATGAGGGTGATCAATCCCGTGACGATCTCGCTTGGTTTTCCTTTTTCTTTTTGAGGAGGGGGCTGCGGCATGGTCTGTTTTGGCTCATCCGCTGTCAAGGGTCTGCGTTTTTGCTCGTCAACTCGTTTCCCTCTCTGCATGATCTGTTTCAGATCATCCGCTGTCAAGAGAGCGCCGCATTTATCGCATTGAGCATACTTTTTACCGGTTTTTGTGACTACCTGAAATTCACTGTCACAGTTACATTTAGGGCATTTCATACTTTTTCTCCTTGGGTCGTGAACGCGTCTGCTTCGTTCTCATTATAAACGGAGCCATCTCAAAAATGGTCTGCTGCCAGCAGACACGTCCTATTTATCTCGCGATCCCCAAAAGAGTATCCCGTACATAGACTTCTAAAAATGCCCCTATGATGAAAAACGTGATGCACAAAAGGATCCGTATCGTCACTTTTACAGGCGTCGGGATATTTTTAAAGAGAGCTATCTTCCTGTCAAGATATCCTACATTGGCGGCGATCAATGGTGCGATCCATACATATAAGAGGACTGCGGTTGTCTCCAAGATGAGGGATCTCCATGTTGAAGAGCATTCGGATATGGAATAGATGCTGTACAGGATCATCATACAGTATCCGAAAGAAGCCACGATATACTTCCATAGGGAACCGGTACGGAAACCGGGGATCCCTGCAGGAGCTTTAGGGGGCGGATCTTCGCTGCCGGTATCGGTGCGGCCTCCAGAGCCGCACAGGCTGTATATTTCCAGCGCGTCCAAGATCTCCTGTACATCCTGGTATCTCTGGCGGCTGTCCATCTCTATACACCGCTGGATGATCTGAGACAGCGGGGCGCGGGTGTATCTTTTTTCGGAAGGGAGGCATCCGGTCAGGAGCACGTTCCATAAGACCCCGACGGAATAGATATCCGTCCGCTCGTCGGTCTGCGAAAAGCCGTACTGTTCCGGCGCGGCATAGCCGGCGGTCCCCAGGATGGTCGTATCCGTTCCCTGTGCCCGTTTTTTCTGCCGCGCGATATTAAAGTCGATCAGCTTCGTCACCCCGTCGTTGGTGAGCATCACGTTGCTGGGAGTGATATCCCGATGGATGATCCCTTCCCTGTGGATCTTCTGGAGGACCTGCAGGAGATCTTCTATGATCGCGCAGGCTCTCCGTTCCGGCAGGGGGCCGTGATCTTCTATGTATTCCTGGAGGGTCGTGCCGCTGATATATTCGGTGATGACGATCGACCTGTCTGTATCCTCGGCACAGGTGTAGATCTTTTCGATCCGATGGTCACAGATCTTCTGCACCCGCAGATAGATCGGCAGGAGCTCCTTGGCCACGTATTTTTTTACGTAGATCTTTTTGGTCTGTCTATGGCGGACCACGAAGGTATTTTCTTTTAACATGGACATATTTTCATACGTTTCGTCCAGGTATCTGGCTTTTAGATGGTCTTGCTGCATCGTTGACTTTTCTCCAAACATTTGTTATGATCGATCTATGATATCATATCACAAAGGAAAGGGTTTACAATGAAAAAGAGCACAACAGAGCTTCTACGGCTGATCGAAAAAACGTCCAGCTTCCAGGAATACAGGGCGCAGGCGGAGGACGCATTCATCGAGGTGCGCCCGCTGTCTGATCATCTGGAACGTCTGCTCACAGAGAGGGGGCTGGAGAAAGCGGAGGTCATCCACCGTTCCGGTGTGGAGCGCAAATATGCATATAGTATCTTCACAGGGAAAAGGAAAAGGCCCTCCCGTGATAAAGTCCTGGCCCTGTGTTTCGCCATGGATCTCTCGGCGGATGAGACGCAGCAGCTCTTAAAGTCTACGGGCTATCCGCCGCTCTACGCCAAGGTCATGCGGGACAGCGCCCTTTTATACGCGCTGGAGCGCCGGATGCCGCTGATCGATGTCAATGAGCTTTTGTATGAAATGGGAGAAGACTGCCTTGGATGAAGCTTTAGCGCCAGCCCGCGGGATATTTATTCTTAAAGACCCCATTTACGACCTTCCCCCACCCCAGCGGGAAGCCCTCCGCACAGAGCAGCGCCCACCCGGAAGTGGCGGTGCATCGATCCGCGTCCACGGGAAAGCTCTCTCCGCGCAGGTAACTGTCTATACGCGGATCCGCGCTGGGAAGATCCAGGCGGGCGGGCGCTGCACCTGTCAGGGAGAGGGCCAGCGGCTGGCTCGGCTCGAAACGGTCTTTCTTCAGTTCTCCCAGAAAGAGGCCGTTGCGGAGGAACCGCAGTCCCTTTACCGGGGGCAGTCCTTCGGGCAGGAGATAGGCCCGTCCGGCGCGGATCTCCACCCGCTCCCAGTCAAAAGGGATCGGCATGGCCGGGATGAGGGGAAGGAGGAACTTTTCTAAGAGAGTTCGGTCGGCGCGGGAGATCGGCAGAGCTTTTCCCAGATCCTTTTTTGATCCCTTTTTTCTTTTTGGGAGTTTTTGGACAACTATCCCGGAGGTGCCGTTCTTTTTGAAGAGCGCCAGGAAATGTCCCTCCCCCTCACAGCGGTGGGGCCAGAGACGCAGGCAGCGCGCAAGGATGGAATCCCCATTTCCCCAGGCAGGGTCGCTGGGGGAGGCGCCGGGGATCTCTCCGGGGCAGAGCAGCTCCATCTCGGGGAACGCCTCCAGCACATAGGAGACAGACCCTTCATTCTCCTGGGGAGCGAATGTGCAGGTGGAATACAGAAGGAGGCCGCCGGGGGCGAGCATGGAGACGGCTTCTTTTAAGATCTCCCGCTGCATCCGGGCGCAGGACTCGGACTTTTCCAGGCTCCAGGTCTTTACCGCGGCGGGTTCTTTGCGGAACATGCCCTCACCGGAACAGGGGGCGTCCACTAAGATCTTATCAAAAAAGTCCGGGAAGGCCGCGGCCAGCCGTTTGGGACTCTCGTTGGTGACGAAGCAGTTGCCGATCCCGGCCAATTCCAGATTGCGCAGCAGGGCTTTGGCCCGTGGGGCGCTCACGTCGTTGGCCACCAGGAGCCCCCGGCCCTTTAGCCGCGCCCCCAGCTCCGTCGCCTTCCCACCGGGAGCGGCGCACAGATCCAGGACACGCTCGCCGGGCTGGACGGGCAGGAGAGAGGCGGGCGCCATGGCGCTGGGTTCCTGCAGATAATAAAGGCCCGCGCGGTAGAGAGGATGTTGCGCCGGCCGGTCAGCCGGGTCATAAAGAAAACCATTCTCGATCCAAGAAAGCGGCTGCAGGGCGAAGGGCGCGATATGTGTAAATCTCTCGGAGGAGATCTTCCATGTATTGATGCGCAGGCCGTTTTTCCGGGGCCTTTCATAACTGGCGAGAAAAGCCGGATAGTCGTCTCCCAGCATGTCTTCCATCCGCGTCTTAAAATCGGCGGGCAGGGATGGGAT
>CAJTYN010000259.1 GCA_910584115.1 uncultured Lachnospiraceae bacterium | reverse complement strand
CTTCCGGGTCCGGGGAGATATCCTGGAGGTTTTCCCAGCCTACTCTGGGGGGGATGCTTACCGGATTGAGTTTTTCGGCGATGAGGTGGAGCGGATTACGGAGATTGACACGGTGACTGGGGAGGGCAAGGCGCTTCTGGGGCATGTGGCCATCTTCCCGGCTTCCCACTATGTGGTGCCCAAGGATAAGATGATGGCAGCCACAGAGAATATTTTAGAGGAAATGAAGGAGCAGGTGGCTTTCTTTAAGAGCGAGGACAAGCTTTTAGAGGCCCAGCGGATCGCGGAGCGGACGAATTTTGACGTGGAGATGATGAAGGAAACGGGTTTCTGCTCCGGCATCGAGAACTATTCCAGGCATCTCTCCGGACTGGCGCCGGGCCAGCCGCCCTATACGCTGATCGATTATTTCGGGGACGAGTTCCTCTTGATCATCGACGAGTCCCACAAGACGGTCCCGCAGGTGCGGGGCATGTACGCGGGGGATCAGTCCAGGAAGCAGACGCTGGTGGATTACGGCTTCCGGTTGCCCTCGGCGAAAGACAATCGGCCGCTGAATTTTGACGAATTTGAGGGGAAGATCGATCAGGTGCTGTTCGTATCGGCCACGCCGGGGGACTACGAGGGGGACCACGAGCTTCTGCGAGCGGAGCAGATCATCCGGCCCACGGGCCTTTTAGATCCTCAGGTGGAGGTCCGCCCGGTGGAAGGGCAGATCGACGACCTGATCGGGGAGGTCAATAAGGAGGTGGGGAAGGGGAATAAGATCTTGATCACTACGCTCACGAAGCGGATGGCGGAGGATCTGACCGATTATATGAAAGATGTGGGGATCCGTGTGAAATATCTCCATTCGGATATCGACACGCTGGAACGCACCGAGATCATCCGGGACATGCGTCTGGATGTGTTCGACGTGCTGGTGGGGATCAACCTGCTCCGTGAGGGGCTGGATATACCGGAGATCACGCTGGTGGCCATCCTGGACGCGGACAAGGAAGGGTTCCTGCGTTCGGAGACGTCCCTGATCCAGACCATCGGACGGGCGGCCCGCAACGCACAGGGGCATGTGATCATGTACGCGGATATGATCACGGACTCCATGCGCCTGGCCATCGACGAGACACAGCGGCGCCGCGCACTGCAGGAGGCATACAATAAAGAGCATGGGATCACGCCGAAGACCATCCAGAAGGCGGTCCGCGACCTGATCAGTATATCAAGAGCGGTGGCAGAGACGGAAGACACACTGATGAAAGACCCAGAGTCCATGAGCAAAAAGGAGTTGGAGAAGCTGATCGCAAAAGTGGAAAAACAGATGAAAGCCGCCGCCGCGGAGCTGAACTTCGAGATGGCCGCCGAGCTGCGGGACAAGATGGTCGAGCTGAAGAAGAACCTGGCCGAGGTCAGCGGATGATACCACCTGCTATGCGGGTGGCCAAAATGCAGACAAAGAGAGGTGTCAGAGCCAGACTCCAACACTTTTCTTTGTCTACGGTCTGAGGCGCTTATTGATATCAAGATCTGTCTATCTGTTTTCTTTTATCGTTTATGCTTTCATGGTTCTTGATCATTCTACTCATACTTTTTATAAATCTGCTTTTTTCCTAATACGGATATAATATACAGCTCGGATGAGTGCTCCACCAAACCAGCCGATCGGAGCCGCCAGCCAGATCCCGTTATGACCAAGCCCTGTATGGGATAGGATGACAGCCATAGGCACTTGCAGACAGCACAAAGAGCAGACAGAGGCGATCATAGGTACAAAGGATCTGCCATATCCCAAAAGCAAGCCGTTTAAGATCTGCATGGCCGCAAAAACAATATAAAAGGCAGGCACGATCCTCAGATAACTGTTACCGATATTTACAACAGACACATCCCTATTGAATATGGATATGAATACAGATGGGAATATGACGATGACCACAGAAATACACGCCGATACTGCCATTCCCATGATCAACGCATATTTTCCACCCTTCAATACCCGATCCTTCCTTTTTGCGCCCAAATTCTGAGCGGTAAAATTCGTCATAGCTTGTCCCAAGTTTAAAGCGGGCATTTCTGCAAAAGCATCTACTTTAGACGCCGCAGTATACGCAGCCATACAATCCGTACCAAACCCGTTGATTAGGAACTGCAACGACATAAATCCGATACTGACAAATACTTGTTGTATCATGGCGGGAGTACCGATCTTCAGACTCTTTTTTAATTCCCTCCTATCAAATTGCAGATGGAACATATCGATGAATAAAGTACTATAATGTTTTTTCATATATGCCATACATACAACAAACGACATCATCTGTGCAGATACAGTTGCGATCGCAGCTCCAGCCACGCCCATGTTGAATGCTCTGATAAACAAGATATCAAGGACGATATTCAAAAGCGCCGCCGCGATCAAGATACAAGTGGGGGCTTTTGAATCACCGATCCCACGGAGTATATTCGTAAGCGCATTATATGTAAATGTAGGGATCACACCAATAAACATGATCTTGAGATATATATTTGCTGGTCCGAGCAGATCGGACGGCACACGAAAGGTAAGCAAGATCTGGTAGGAGGAGCAGACGCCCAAAAGTGCGATCATGGATCCCAGGAGCAGACAAAAAACAAAGCCTGTATCCATTACCTTTTTTACGGACTCCATATCTTTTTTCCCAAAATAGCGTGAGATCAAAATGCTTGTGCCGATCGAGATCCCCGTTGAAAGAGAGATGAGCAAAAAATGTATCTGAAAACTGAATCCCACGGCTGCCAGGCATTCTTTCCCCAAAAAATTCCCCACGATGATCGTATCTGAAATATTATATAACTGCTGAAATAGATGACCTACCAAGATCGGCAGCGAAAATAACAATATGGTCTTTATCTCGCTGTCTTGTGTTAAGTCTTTCATAGTCCTCCTCCATTGTTATTTCAATGTTTTCTTTAACCGCAAGCTGTCATTTTAACGCCTCCCGTTTTCCCTGGAGATAACGCCCGATCCTCATGACCGCCTCCTTTAATCCATCAATAGGACAAGCATAGGACATACGGACAAAGCCTTCGCCTGACCTGCCAAACGCACTTCCCGGAACAACAGCAACTTTTTCTTTCTCCAGCAGCTCCATAGCAAATGCTTCGCTGGACATCCCAAACTCACGAATGTCCGGAAACATATAGAAAGCCCCTTCCGGTTCAAAACAGGGAAGCCCTAAATGTTCCAATCCATGATATAAATAACGGCGGCGCTGATCATAAGACTCCCGCATGCGGGCGGCATCTGCCTCTCCATTTTTCATTGCCTCGACCGCCGCATACTGGCTGACCGTGGGTGCGCACATGATCGCATATTGGTGGACCTTTGTCATCTGTTCCATGATCTCTTTATGGGCAAACACATAACCCAGACGCCATCCGGTCATAGCAAAATTTTTAGAAAACCCATTTATCAGGATCGTCCTGTCTTTCATTCCCGAAA
>CAJTYN010000258.1 GCA_910584115.1 uncultured Lachnospiraceae bacterium | reverse complement strand
GGAGCGGATCTATCTGGATCAGATCTGCCGCTGCGCGGGTCTGAGCAAGTCAACGTTGCTGCGCGCCTTTACGAAAGAAAAAGGGGTCACGCCGCACCGTTACCTTGCGCCGGGTATGTATCGTGAAGTCTTCGCGGGGAAGGCTGGGGGTGAACGGCATGGGGCATAAGAGTTTTTCCGGGCATCTGGCGGCGCTCTTTACGATCATCATATGGGGGACCACATTCATATCCACAAAAGTCCTGCTTACGGATCTTAGTCCCGTGGAGATACTCTTCAGCCGTTTTCTCATGGGGTTTGCGGCATTGTTCCTGGTCTGCCCGCGCCGTATGAAAGGAGTGAGCCGGGAGCAGGAGCTGACTTTTGTGCTGGCGGGGCTGAGCGGGATATGCCTGTATTATCTGTTGGAAAATATCGCCCTTACATACACGATGGCGTCCAATGTGGGAGTCATCATATCGGTTTCGCCGTTTTTTACAGCCATATTGTCACGTATATTTTTGAGGGCGGAAGGCAGACTGCGGGCGGGATTTTTCGTAGGTTTTGTGGTGGCGATGGCCGGGGTCGTGCTGATCAGTCTCAACGGTTCCAGACTGAAACTGAACCCGGCGGGGGATGTGCTGGCAATCCTCGCGGCTTTTGTGTGGGCGTGCTATTCCATCTTGACAAAAAAGATCAGCAGCTTTGGGTATCCGGTCGTCCTCACCACGCGCAGGACATTTTTTTACGGGATCTTGTTCATGGTGCCGGCGCTGTTTGTTTTCGGCTCTGAGCCGGGGCTGGAGCGGTCTGTGGATATGACGGACCTGCTCAATATCCTGTATCTCGGACTGGGGGCATCCGCGCTCTGTTTCGTCACATGGAATCTCGCGGTCAGAGTGCTCGGGGCGGTCAAGACCAGCGTCTATATCTACATGATCCCCGTCATAACGGTGGTGACTTCTGTGCTGGTGCTGAAGGAGCCGGTGACATGGGCGTCCGTCGTCGGGACCCTCCTGGCGGTCGCGGGGCTTTTCATTTCTGAATATAACGGGAAGGCCCTGTGATCTTATCGCTGCCGCTGGTATTCCTGATAGGACTTTCCCCATTCGCAAAGCCCGCCTAAGACGGGCTTTAAGGTGCTGCCTATCTGGCTCAATGAATATTCGACCCTGGGAGGGACTTCCGGGAATACATTTCTCAGGATGATCCCCTGTTCCTCCAGCTCCCGGAGCTGTTCGGTCAGCGTCTTGGTGGTGATCTGGCCCAGGAGACGCTGCAGTTCGTTAAATCGGATCGTGCCTTTGGACAGATGCCATAATATCTTCAGTTTCCATTTCCCGCTGAGGATATTCAGCCCCAGATCCATCGGGCATCGTTCGTCTACTGCCTGTACTTTTGCCATCTATGTGATGCTCCTTTCTATGTATATCTATAGTTTCAAAAAGGGAACCTTATTTCAAAAAAGTGCGTACTTGTTCAAGATCCTCTTTCATGTTAATCTCAATAGACCAAGATCGTCAAGGAGGTTCTGAAAATGATCATAGACAGTCACGAACACATCATGTTCCCAACGAACATGCAGTTGGATAAAATGGATGCGGCAGGGGTGGACAGAACGATCTTATTTTGTACAACACCGCACCCGGAGAGAGCGGGCACGCTGAGTGAGCTGAAAGAAGAGATGGCAGTATTGGACAGGATCTTAACGGGTGCCCCTCGTAAGGAGGATGGATCACGCCGACTGAAAGAGAATATCTCGGAAGTTGTGGAAGCCATAAATGGATATCCGGAGCGTTTCTGGGGGTTCGGTCCTGTCCCTCTGGGGATGGGGCTGGAGGAAACAAGGAAATGGATCGACGAGCAGATCATCGCTCACGCGCTGTGTGGGATCGGAGAGATCACCCCCGCGAGCGTACAGCAGATCATGCAGTTGGATACGGTATTTCGGGCATTGATGGATACGAAGATCTGTCCTGTCTGGGTCCACACTTTCCATCCGGTCACGATGGGAGGGATAAAAGTCTTAATGGATCTGTGTGAAAGCTATCCTGACATTCCGGTCATCTTCGGACATCTGGGCGGATCAAACTGGATGGAGGTCATAGATTTTGCAAAAGATCATGGAAATGTCTACGTAGACCTTTCGGCGGCTTTTACCTCCATCGCCACCAGGATGGCACTGACCGGATTGCCGGAAAAATGTCTGTATAGTTCGGATGCCCCGTACGGAGAGCCTTATCTATACAGGCAGCTCATCGAGTTTTTGAGTCCGGATGCGCGGACAGCGGAGATGGCATTGGGGGAAAATATAGCCCGATTGCTGGGATCATGACTTTTCATGTCAGCGGATCTCTGGTATACTGGAGCGTGTCTGAAGACTTCGGACATCTTTAAACCACAGAAGATCTACAGATGATAGAGCACCTGTCTTTTAAAACCGCGATCTTTTGGTGCTTTTAAAATGGGAGTGGAGGGATACATGATGAGTGATCTGATGGAATTTGCCGATAGGGAAGAGTTTCGGAGATGGCTTTATGAGAATTGCCAGTCAGATACGGGGATCTGGCTTTTGTTCGGCAAGGCCGGCGGGCCAAAAACGATAAGAGCAGGGGAAGCGCTTGAGGAAGCTCTCTGTTTTGGTTGGATCGACGGACAGATGCAGCGCATCGACGACAAAACTTATAAGAAATATTTTTCTATGCGCAGGGAGAAGAGCAAGTGGTCAGAGAAAAACAAAGCGTTGGCTAAAAGCCTTGAAGAACGGGGCCTTATGACTGATCATGGCAGAAAGAAGATAGAGGAAGCCAAGAAAAACGGTCAATGGAACGCTTCAGGACCCGCACCGGTCACAGAGGAACAGATTGCCCGGGTCTTGGCGCTGCTGGAAGGACATGAGCCGGCTCATACAAATTTTCAGGCAATGTCCCTATCCGTAAAGAAAACTTATACACGGGCATATCTTGATGCAAAGACAGATGCCGGACGGGAAAAGAGGATCGCTTGGATGGTGGACAGGCTTGATAAAAACCTGAAACCTATGTAAAATGAGTCGATCTTGAAGTGGCGGATCCATGAAGGATATCCTGCCCGCCCGGGGATCTGGCGGACGCCAGCATTGAAGCTGCTCTTTACGGCGTTGTTTGTTTTATATCGCTCTCACACTCACCGATCATGACGGATCGATGGGAGTGAGAGCGGTATTTTTTTATCTGATGGGATACTATTCATAGTATTTGCTGTCGTCTTCGTCGAACATGGATCGCTGATACCATCTGGTCCCTTGATATTTTCTGACATATAGTATGCGATCTCACAGACAGTATTTTATTGGTGGCTGATCATTGATCTGATGTCGACCGCGAGGAAACTGCCTGTTTTCAGGATGATCCTGCTTACTGGGATTTTTAACTTAAAAAAGATCTGATCAGGATGGACAGGTGTGCACACGAAATTTTCAGTTGATCGAGTAAGAGGGTATATTGGGATACGATGGGGGCTATCAGAGGAAAATAGAT
>CAJTYN010000257.1 GCA_910584115.1 uncultured Lachnospiraceae bacterium | reverse complement strand
AAGTCCACCGGACGGGTGACCGCCTTTTCGAGCCAGGGCAGGGCCATCCGGTAAAAAGCCTCCGGATCCATAGCTTTTAAGTATTCCCCGTTCATCCATCTCAATTTCACCATGTCGAAGACCGCCGGGGACTTGCTCATGTGGTGGTAGTCGAAGACCTCCGCCAGCTCCTTTAAGGAGTAGATCTCACGGTTCTCCGACGGGCTCCAGCCCAGGAGAGCCACGAAATTGACCACCGACTCTGTCAGAAAGCCCTGTTCGATCAGGTCTTCATAGGAGGAATGGCCGGAGCGTTTGCTCAGCTTCTGGTGCTCCTCGTTGGTGATCAGGGGGCAATGTACATACGTGGGGATCTCCCAGCCGAAGGCCTCGTAGATCCGGTTGTATTTCGGCGCGGAGGAGAGGTATTCATTTCCCCGCACCACATGGGTGATCCCCATCAGGTGATCGTCCACCACATTTGCAAAATTATATGTCGGGTAGCCGTCCGTCTTGATCAAGATCAGGTCTTCTAGCTCCTCGTTGGCCACCGTGATCTCCCCGTAGATGTCGTCGCTGAACGTGGTCGTCCCTTCCGTGGGCATGTTAAAACGGATCACATAGGGTTCGCCGGCCGCCAGTTTTGCCTGGACTTCCTCCTTGCTCAGTCCCAGACAGTGCTTGTCGTAGATGTGGATCTCTTTATCCGACACCGTACTCTTTAAGTCCTCCAGCCTCTCGGGCGTGCAGAAGCAGTAATAGGCGTCTCCCTGCTCGATCAGCTGCTGGGCATATTTCCGGTAGATGCCCTGTTCACTGCGCTGGCTCTGCACGTAGGGCCCGCAGCCGCCGTCCCTGTCCGGCCCCTCGTCGTGGATCAGCCCGGTCTTCTCAAGGGTCCGATAGATGATCTCCAGCGCCCCTTCCATAAAACGCTCCTGATCCGTGTCCTCGATGCGCAGGATAAAATCCCCGCCCGCGTGCTTCGCGATCAGATACGCGTATAAAGCCGTCCGCAGATTGCCCACATGCATCCTCCCTGTGGGGCTGGGGGCAAACCTTGTCCTTACTCGGTCCATTTTTACTCGTCTCCCTCTCTTTCACCATATACGATCTTCGGAAGGATCTCCGACACTCTCCCATGGATCACGATATCCGCCCGGGTGTCTGTGAAATGCTCTGCCGGATTGATCAAGATCACTTTATTTCCCTCAAAATATTTCAGATGGCTGGTGACCAGCTTCTGGTTCATGGAACAATCCAAGAGCAGCAGCACGTCCGCCTTCTCGATCTCCTCCGCCGCGCGGGTGATCAGGGCGTTGTCCACCTGCTCGCCCACCAGGCATACCTGGGGCCGGATCGGTTTATGGCATACCTCACAGAACGGTACGCCTTTTGACTTCTTCACATATTCCAGCGGATATTGTTTACGGCAGTGGGAGCACATATTGTTAAATACGCTGCCGTGGAGTTCCACCACGTTCTGGCAGCCGCCCCTTCTGGCCAGGCTGAAGATCTCGCGGGTGACCACGCATTTTAGGGTCCCCCGTTTTTCCAGCTCCGCAAGCGCGTGGGGGGCGTCGCCGGGTGTCCCTGTATGCTCTAGGATCTCCTGTTTATAATATTTGAAAAACTGCTCCGGGCGGGTATTGTAGAAACTGGCATGGAACATCTCTTCTGAAGAATGCCCGTACTTCTCCTCCACATCATAGACCACATCCGCATCCCTGTAATCCATGCATCCACAATCCATGCTGGTGTTATGCCCCTGCAGGCACACAAGATAAGAACTATCCATGATAGCCTGGCGCGCCAGCTTTATTTTATTTGCCATCATAAGCTGCCCTCCTTTTAATGCTCCTTATGCAACAATGGGGATACCGGCTGCAGACCAGTATCCCCGTCTATCTACATTATACTTGAAATGGGCAGGCTTTGCAACCACTGTCTACTCAGTCACGATGCCTTTGCTCTTCAGATGTTCGATCACAGAACCCACTGTCGTCAGATCCGTCAGCTCTTCCGCCGGGATCTCCACGTTGTACTCGTCCTCAAGGGCCATGACCAGCTCAAAAAGATCCAGGGAATCAGCCCCTAAGTCTTCTTTGAAAGCGGTGTCCATGGTGATGCTCTCAGCCTCACAGTTTAATTGTTCTGCGATGATCTCTCTCATTTTTTCTAACATGATCTTATTCTCCTCGTAAACTTGTCATATATTTTGATATTCAAAGTATATCCGCTCCCCTACGGTTTGTCAAGATTTTATTTTTAAACACGGTCTTAAAATGTGTTTGAAAAACCGTCCTTGTACTTTTCTGCGAGAAAAGTACCAAAAGCGCCGGGGGATCACGGATCTCCCCCGGACCCCTTATATTGTCTGTAAATTTATAGTGATCGAGTGAGATCTTAGGTCTTCAAACACACTCTAACTACACACCAGAGTAAACTTAGGATTGTTTTCTGACGCCTGGTAAAGGACTCTGAACAGTCTTTCTTTATAAATGCCAAGATTTTCCGCCAGCTCGTCGCTGTGACTGATCACCAGCCGGGTGTCCGCGCTGATGTCGGTCAGGCAGTCGTACAGGGCATCCAGGTTCGCCCCGTACCAGGCGGGAAATCCAAAGGCACCGGCCAGCAGTCTGTGGAGCTGCTCCTTGTCCCGGATCTCTTCCCCGTCCAGTCTTACCTCGATCATGAGCCTTCCTCCCCATACAGGAGTTCAAAGGACGCATAATGGTCTTCTGTATAGTAGATGAGGCCGTCGCTTGAGTACACGATCCGTTTCGCGCCCCGGCTGTCCGCGCCCAGCGTGTCGATGTCGCATTCCTGGTAGGTGCGCCCGTCCTCTTCCGGGAGCAGGCCCTCATAGTTGCCGAAACGGTCCCCGCCGATGCATCTCCCCGGCGCGTAAGGCTCCAGCGAACCGCCCTCCCAGCCCAGCTTGCGGGCCTCTTTCTTCGTGATGAAATCGGCGGGCAGATGGCCGTAGAGATGCAGGTACAGCGCAACGTCCTCCTTGGACGTATACGTCCCATCCTCGGAAAGGCCATCCTCTCGCTGACCCGTGTCCGAGGCTTCGGCTTCCCCTGGCTCCTCGATCGTTCCCGCCTCTGTCTCTTCCGCCATAGTCGGCGCGGGGGCGGATCCGGCCCGATCCGCCTGGGATGTCCCGCCGCAGGCTGTCAGGAGCAGCGTGAGCATGAACGCCAGGAGCATACATATCCGTTTCTTCATCCTTGATATCCTTCCTTTCATCTTGGACGACTGTCCGTTGTGTACGGGCAGCGTGTATACTTCTTATGGACAGTATAGCCGACTCTGTATGGGCTTGTCAACGGCCCGATCTGTGCCCTACATCTTCTTAAACTCCGCAGTCTGTTTCTTTGTCGTCTTTTTCCGCCTTCGGTCTTCCACCAGGTTCCGCTTATAGGTCATACCATGATCTGGAATGATCCGCGATCTCAGATCGCGGGAAAAATATACAGAACACGTATTTTTATCGTATCCTCCTTGGCATGC
>CAJTYN010000256.1 GCA_910584115.1 uncultured Lachnospiraceae bacterium | reverse complement strand
CTTACAGGGAGGTATTACATATGGACGTTTATAGAACTGACCGAATACGCAATGTAGTCCTATTGGGTCATGGCGGTGCAGGAAAGACCAGCATGGTGGAAGCGATGGCTTATCTGTCCGGTATCACCAGCCGTCTGGGCAAGGTGACAGATGGGAATACGATCAGCGATTTTGATAAAGAAGAGATCAAGAGGAAATTCTCGATCTCCGCATCGGTCGTACCCATCCAGTGGCAGAAATGCAAGATCAACATACTGGATACACCAGGCTATTTTGATTTCGTGGGAGAAGTGGAAGAAGCAGTGAGCGCCGCAGATGCTGCCATCATCGTAGTATCCGGTAAGTCAGGCGTACAGGTAGGGACCCAGAAAGCCTGGGATATGTGTGAAAAATATAAACTGCCCCGGATGATCTTCGTCACAGAGATGGACGTGGACGACGTGAGCTACCGCCAGGTGGTGGAGCAGCTGACAGAGCTCTACGGCAAGAGGATCGCGCCCCTGCATTTCCCGATCCGGGAGAATGGTAAATTCGTAGGCTACGTGAACGTGGTGAAGCAGGCGGGCAGGAAATATATAGACAAGGGCAAGAAAGAGGAGTGTCCGATCCCGGATCATCTCCAGGAATACCTGGATAAATATCATGAAGTCTTGGTGGAATCTGTGGCTGAGACCAGCGAAGAGTTCATGGACAGATATTTTGAGGGCGAAGAGTTTTCCGTTGCGGAGATCTCAGCGGCTCTGGCTATGAACGTGCAGGAAGGCTCCATCGTGCCGGTGTGCATGGGTTCGCCTGTGAACTTGCCGGGCGTGTCCAATCTCCTGGACGACATCGTGGGTTATTTCCCAAGCCCGAACCAGAGGAAGGCCAACGGTCTGGAGCAGAAGACAAATGAGATCTTTGAAGCTAATTATGATTTTGCAAAAGCTAAATCAGCTTATATCTTCAAGACGATCGTGGATCCTTTCCTGGGAAAATATTCCCTGATCAAGGTGGTCTCCGGCGTCATCAAGAGCGACGATACGCTCTACAATGTGCAGAAAGAGTCCGAGGATAAACTGAGCAAATTGTATGTCCTGGAGGGGAATAAACCTCAGGAGGTGGCCGAGCTCCACGCGGGTGATATCGGAGCCATCGGAAAACTGGTGAAAGCCTCCACGGGCGACACACTGGCCACCAAGGCGCACCCGATCGTCTATCCGAAGACCGTGATCTCTGTGCCGTATACGTACAAACGCTACAAAGCGAAGAACAAAGCGGATGTGGATAAGATCTCCCAGGCGCTCTCCAAGATGATGGATGAGGATCTGACGATCCGCACGGTGAACGATTCCGCCAACCGTCAGACGCTCCTCTATGGGATGGGCGACCAGCATCTGGATGTGATCTGCAGCAAGTTAAAAGAGCGTTACAAAGTCGAGATCGAACTGGACAAACCGCGTGTACCGTTCCGCGAGACGATCCGCAAAGCATCCGATGTGGAAGGCAAGCACAAGAAACAGTCCGGCGGACACGGCCAGTACGGTCACGTCAAGATGAAATTCGAGCCTTCCGGCGACCTGGAGACACCGTTCATCTTTGAACAGGTAGTCGTGGGCGGCGCCGTGCCCAAGAACTACTTCCCAGCGGTGGAAAAAGGCTTACAGGACTCTGTGCTGAAAGGCCCGCTGGCGGCATATCCCGTCGTTGGCGTGAAAGCGACACTCTACGACGGTTCCTATCATACCGTGGATTCATCCGAGATGGCGTTCAAGATGGCCACGATCCTGGCCTTCAAGAAAGGGTTCATGGAGGCCAGTCCGGTGCTCTTAGAGCCGATCGTAAATATGAAGGTCACCGTTCCGGATAAATACACCGGCGACGTGATGGGCGACCTGAACAAACGCCGGGGCCGCGTGCTGGGCATGACGCCAGATCACGGCGGCAACACCGTGGTGGAAGCGGACGTGCCGATGTTGGAGATTTACGGCTATTCCACAGACCTGCGCTCCATGACCGGGGGCAGCGGCATCTTCGAGTATGAGTTCGCACGCTATGAGCAGGCGCCTAATGATATCCAGGAAAAAGAGATTGCTGAGAGACAGAGTCAGTTGGCGGACGGGGAAGATAATTAAAGATTTATAAAATATAAAGCGTAAGGCCGGGTTCCGGTGCTTACGCTTTATGTGATAAAAGGGAAAGGGGGGATCCACATTGCTTTATGAGATCATCGAAGAAGGATGCAGGAACCGGGTCGGACTCCGGTTTGACGCTTCCGCCAATATCGTGAAAAAGGGAGATTACATAGATATCTCCGCTTTCGGATTTTCAAACAAGAACCTAGAGGACAGAGAGTTCGTCTATAAGACCTACCAGAAAGTATATTACGACCATCCAGAATATTTTTATCTGAAAGAAGGGATATACAGGTACGGGCCGGATGGTCCGCTGAAAGGGATCATACCGTTTTACCACGATTTTGCAAAAAAGGCCGAAGATCTGGATAGATACGGCGAAAAGCTGGAGATTTCCGTCGCGCACGCCCTAAAAAAAGTGCAGGGAACGTCGGATCCGATCGAGAGGCTTTTGATCCTGCATGATCATATCGCGGAAAATACCGTATATAACTGGGAGGTCGCCACAGGAAAGGATACGTCTGCCGTCAGCTATGCATGGAGCGCCTATGGGCCGTTGGTGGAACATGATGCGGTCTGCAAAGGGATCGCCATGGCCTATAAGCTCTTGGTGGACAGACTGCAGGATCCCCGGATCAGATGTATCGTCGTCCCGGCTACGGACAAGGAGAACGAGCCCGTCTTCGACCACGTATGGAATATGGTGCTGATAGACGGTCAGAGAGCTTATCACATCGACGTCAATAAATCCGTCAACGACGTACCCACCCTGAGGGGAAAAGCTGCGCATACCGGTTTTCTCATGTCGGACGAGACGCTGAAAAAAAACGGTTATCGCAGGTGGGCCGAGACATCGCCCTATGAGGATCTTCCCGTCTGCGGCAGCAAAAAATACGAAGAGGGATATATTTTTAATGATATGGACTTTCCCATGCATCATAAAGACGGGGCGTTTTATTATCTGAAAAAGACAGGATCCAGAACATATTCCCTTTACAGAGGAGGCTTATGCGGCGCGGGGACGTTTATCGCCGAGCTCCCGATATTGACACGGGATCTTGGGAAAAATGCCGATCAGGTCAGTGCGGGGATCCTCTGGAGGGGAGATCATCTCTATTATGTGGATGAAGAGCATGATATGGTCCGATATGATCTGACAGAGAACGCAGGCCAGTCATTGGGGAGCATTGGATTTCAATATGAGCCCTCCTCAGATGGATGTTATGGCGAAGAGAAAGACGGCATCGGGCTTTATCTCGACGAGGCAGAAAATAGCGTGATCGCGGTATCCAGGACCAGGAGAAATGTGCTGAAGAGCTTTAAGATATAAAATTTTATCAGATCTGTCTTTTTTTGTCATATTTTTTCAGGAAGATGATTTCTTCTTGCCTTTCTAAAG
>CAJTYN010000255.1 GCA_910584115.1 uncultured Lachnospiraceae bacterium | reverse complement strand
ATGGTATAGATAAGATCGCCTGTTCTTTCAGAGATATCTCATAAAGATACAGACCGTAGAGATCAGCAGGACCAGCAATGTGGCGGGTACGGTCTTTTTGCAGTATCTGCCCCAGCCGATGTGGTGGCCGCATTTTGCGGCTGCCGAGATACCGACGACATTCGCGGAGGCCCCGATGGGAGTCGCGCTCCCGCCGATGTCTGTTCCCATAGACAAAGCCCATGCCAGTACAGGCAGCTCTATATTTTGGGCGGCAGACAGCTTTTGGATGACCGGTATCATAGTCGCCGCAAAGGGGATGTTGTCGACAAATGCGCTGGCCACGGCAGAGATCCATATGATGATCCCGACCATGATCTTCACATGGCCTCCGCTGATATTTCCGATAAATCCGGCGACGATCGTCAAGATCCCCGTTTTCTCCAAGCCGCTGACGACGACGAACAGGCCCGTAAAGAATAAAAGGGTCTTATAGTCGACTTTCTCTAAGATCTCGCGGACATGCCGTGGGGAAGCAGCCAGCGTAGCGACCGCGGCGGCCATACCGATAAACGCGACTGTGAGTCCTGTCTGCGCATGGGTGACCAACAGTGCCACGGTACATAGGAAGATCAGGCAGCTCACAGAGAAGCCCTTCTTATCTGTGATGGCATCGCTGGGGGACGGATACTCTGTGTCCGGGAGCGGACACCCTGCGTCGGCGGAGAGTTCTTTTCGGAAACAAAAGTAAAAGTAAACGATCGTGGCGATCAGGGAGACGCCTGCGATGACTCCTGTGTTTGTGATGAAATCGCCAAAAGAATATCCGAGGGATGTCCCGATGATGATATTGGGCGGGTCGCCGCACATGGTGGCAGAGCCTCCCAGATTTGCACAGAAGATCTCGGAGAGGATCAGCGGGATGGGATCGATCCTTAAGATCTGGGCCAGTTCCACCGTGATGGCGGCAAGGAACAAGATGACAGTGATGCTGTCGATGAACATGGCCAAAATGGCGGACATGATCATAAAGGTAAAAAATAGGGGGATCGTCCGGTAATGGACCAGATCGGCGATCTGTATGCAGAGCCAGCGGAAAAATCCTGTCCGCGCCATGCCCTCGACCATGATCATCATGCCCGCGATGAAAATGATGGTCGCCCAGTTGATGCCGCTGGATACTCCCGCCGTATTTTCGGCATGATACCAGAGCTCCGGCGCAAATATAGAGCGGATACCCAGCGTATCCCTGATCGCTCCCATACTGCGCATACACACGCCAAAGACACCGATCAGCGTCAGGGCGCCGCAGGAGAGTGTGATCAGATGGCGTTCAAACTTTTCCGTGACGATCAAAAGGAACATGGCCACAAAGATCGCGGATGCCAGGATCTGTGCTGTCATTTTCAGTACCTCCTCAGATATTGGTGCTGCAAGACCGTACCCCCGTATCGATCCATCACGGAGTGTACGGTCTCATCTTTATCACTCTTCTTTCAAGGGTCTCCCCATGGGCAGCGGTCTTCCGTAGCTCATCAGATATGCCTCGTTCAGCATCATATAGGTCACGCCTACGGCTATCAGACAGCAGCAGATGATATTGATCCAGTAGAGTATGATCGAATAATAAAAATAATAGATCCCTCCATTGATCAGCCATACCGTACATAAAGACCATGTGACCATATTGACCTTATCCATATACATGAGCGATGGGACTGTTGGGATCTAAAACACGCCGCCCACCAGATAGATGACGCCGAAGAAACGTTCATCCATTGCCCATCCGGGGATCGCATGACTGAAGAACAGAACGACATATCCGATCCCCACCAGTCCGGCAAAAGTAATGCCAAAGACCATATAAAAATGCCCCATGACCGCATCGTCACATTTATAATATAAATCTGCCCCTTTCACCCAGACCGGGTACATGATCAAAAACAGACTGCCGATCAGCAGACGGTCATTGATGGTAAAGACACCCAGGGAGTCCAATACGAAGATCCACATCATGACGGCAAACATAAACGTTATCCAACAGCCAGGTGCTGCTTTCTTATCTTCCATGATCTCCTCTCCGGCTAATATACGCCAAACTGTCTGATGGTTTCAAAGAGCGCTTCCACATTTTCACGTTTCGCTTCGTCAAAGCCCGCTTCCGCTTCGAATATGTAACCGCCGCCCGGCATACAGGTATCCAGGAGACGTTTTGCCGTATCGATCACGCTCTCTCTCGTGCCGAACAAAAGCTCCGCGATGGGAAATCCGCCGGCGATACAGGCGTCTCTGCCAAGGATACGCTTTGCATTTTCCATATCGACCATGCTCTCGAAATGATAGATCGTGCCTTTGGGGACGTCTTTGAGGAATTCGAGCCTGTTGTTGAAAGCGCCTTCCGTATATACATAAGGGACCATGCCGGACTGGACAGTCTCTTCGATCATGCGCTGCAGATATCTCCAATAATATTTCTGGAAATGTTCAGCTCCCATAAACTGGTCGGAGGCTTTCGTCAGATAGAAGACGCACCATTTTCCGGGGAACTGAAGACCCTGCGCCCGTATGAGGGCAAGCTGCGCTTCCAAGTCCCTGTCACAAAATCTGAGGATGGTCTCCTCATTCTCATACAGATCCACCATGGCATCCTCGGTGCCCCGCAGATACGCCCCGTAGCAGTCAAATGGGACCCACGCGCAGGCTTTCATCGGGGTGAGGCATCCTCTGGCATTTAGTTCATCATCCAGATCCGCCAGTTCTTTCTTGACAGACTTACAGATATCGTCGATCTCCCAGATCGTCTTCATCATCTTTTTAAATTCCGGCGTGCTGAACTCGGATATCAGGTACTGGATATCATAGGCAGGGCCGTCCTCAAAACTGTAGATACTGGCCAGCGGATCTAAGAGCCTGCTCACTCTGGGGAGGCCGCAGTGCATCATCCAGCCGGTGAAGTCGTTATTGAAATAGTCAAATTCTTCGTCCTTTAAAGTCGTGATCTCGTGGATCTGATGGATATACGTATCTTTATTTTTTCCGCCGGGTTTTCCTGCCCAGTCCAGACGGGTGGACTGCATCAATTCCAGGGCTTTTCCCATCCCCCAATAGTTCTCGTTCTGCAGGACCATGATGTCGGGGTCGTACTGGGCGGCAAATCCCAGCACACATTTTTTCGCGATGTCGAGATCGTAGATCGCTTCCGCCATGGTATGTCCCAGATCGTTCACAGGAAATCCCTGGACGAGATAGTTGAACGGTACCATATCCGGTTCTTTCAGATCGACCGCATCCTGCAGTCTCTTCTGCCGTTTTTCATAGAGCTCCTTGTTTTGTTCCATACTGCATACATTCCTTTCTTTTATCTTCTCCCGTTTCTATGATAAATAATACGATCTTTACGCTGCTCTGTAAATCGGCCGATCTGGTGGATCTGCGCCCCTTTCTTCTTCAAGATCGGCAGATCCTCTTTTGATCCGTACGATCTGTAAGAATGATAGGGCAGGGATCATACATTTTGTTGTGATAAGGATAAAGAAATGATATGATAGACCTATA
>CAJTYN010000254.1 GCA_910584115.1 uncultured Lachnospiraceae bacterium | reverse complement strand
GTGATGTGGCTTTTAAACGGATGCTGGTTTGAGCGGCTGATCTCCTTTATGGATTTTGAGCAAGCAGCCATGGCCCTGATCGACGAGGAACAGATCGATGCGGTAAAAGAGCTGATGCATGAGCTGACCAGCCTGTATATGAAGCTGATCGATAAATGTGTGCAGTATTATGATGTGGATGGTTTCTGCATCCACGACGACTGGGGTTCCCAGCACGCGCCCTTCTTTTCCGAAGCTACTGCTCGCGATATCATCTTGCCGGAAATGAAACGGTTCACGGATCATGTCCATTCTTATGGGAAGTTTGTGGAGCTGCACAGCTGCGGGCATGTGGAAGATCGCTGTCAAGTATTTGTGGATGCAGGTTTTGACTACTGGTCGCCCATGAATATGAATGATACCGAAGCGCTTTATGAGAAATATGGGGATAAGATCATCATCGGCGTGGCGTATACACCGGATCTTGATCCGGCCACAGCCACAGAGGAACAGTGGAGGGCGGCTGCGAGAGACTACATGTCCCGTTGTGTTAAACCCGGAAAGGTGGCGATCTCTTCTTTGTATAACAATGAGATCTTAGCCTCTCCAGTGTTCCGGGCCGAGCTGTACCGGGCCTCCAGGGAGCAGTACGCGCAATGATGTGTCCTATGCAGACGTCCCCCATGAATGGAAAGCTCATTCATGGGGTTCTATGATATAGAGCGCCAGCATCAGCAAAAGCCGTGTGTCATACCGGTCTAACGTATCTCCGAGGATCTCCCTGATGCGGTCCAGCCTGTATAGAAGGGTATTGCGGTGCATGTACAGCTGTTTGGCTGTTTCAGAGATATTGCTGTTGCAGGCGAGATAGGTCTTTAATATTTTTAAGTACTGATGGTCCTTTTTCTGCTCATATCGGATCAGCCGGATGAGAGGCTCGGGACAGAGCATAAGAGGATCCTCTTCCTCATAGATCCTGGAAGCGAGATATTCCAGCGCATGATCCTCAAAGCGGAAATACCATAAAGAAGGATCAGATCTAATGCCGGTGTCCAGCGCGATGACAGCCTGCCTGTAGTAAAGATACAATTTACGGAAATCATGAAAAGACGTGCTGATACCGGCCTTCAAAAGATTGTCCCGAAGGAGAGGGAGCAGCTTTTTAAAATAGGCGTCTCTCGTGAGATCTGAGACAGTAAGATCAAAAACGAAGATCAGTGTGTTGTCATGGATCAAAAAACAATTGTTTTTGGTCGCATTGCTGATCAGGGCCGCCAGCATATGTAGAGAATTTGTATTGTGGTCGCGATCGGACAGACGGGCCGCCATACAGAAGAACGCATGCTCTGGCATCCAGTCCATCAGCTGCAGCACGGAATAGACCGCGGCGTCATCGACAGGCTCCCGGCGGATGAGTTTTGAGAGGGTGCTGTCCATATATTGGGAATGGACATCATAAAGGGACGGGTTATGCAGGAGCATCAGCCGGATGTGTTCGGTGAGCACCATCAAAAGGGCAGCGTCCCGCTGGTCTAACGGTTTATGTACCTGCAGGATGATGATCCTTCCCACATGGGAATCGTTGATGACGATATCCTGCATAAGGGCCGGCAATTCAAGGGCATTGCGCTCCACGAACATGGGTTTCAGCGCGACTGTCGTGAGCAGGTGTTCGATCTTCAGGTGGAGCAGGAGTTCTTCGTCCATATATCCGTTTTGATCTGCAGACGGCAGAGCCTCGGGGAGCGGATGGCGGGTGGGATCTGCTACGGCAAATACGCAGTTTAATGTTTTCTGATTATAAAACTGGATCGCGTTATCGAAGATATCAAGGGAAATGTACCCGATCTTTTTAAGGCTTGTGCATCTGATGACCGCAAGCTGCAGACTGTTTTCCCATTGCTGATACCTGGAATATATCTCATGTAGTCGGTCCAACAGGTCGACAGCGGTCACATCCGGTCTGACTACAAGATGATCACAGGTGTCCGCAGTCCTTTTCAGTGCTTCACCGATAAAAATAAAAGACAAGCCCTGTCCGGAAGGAGGCGGACTGATCTCCTGCCCGGATGGGATGATATATAAGACCGTCGGATCCAGGGGCTTATCCTCCTGATAAAAAGAAGGATAGCGGAGTGTGCGCTCTTCATAGGACGTCAGAATGTGCGTCTGCGTACATAAGTCCCGAATGTCAGAAGCGATGATATGAAGGTTCAGATCCATAAAAAATCTCCTTGGAAAATTCGTATAAAATGCTGGATTTCTTGTAAAAAATGTTTACAGTGATCATAGTATATGTACAGTATAACTGATATAATACGGATAATCAAGAAGATAAATGATCTTAGTAAAAATAACGAAATAAAAGCAAGGAGGAGAAGATGATGACAGAGAGAGAAAACGCATTGGAAGTACTGCATTGGGGAAGACCGGACCATGTTCCGCTGACAACGGAGGCCATTCAGCTGGTCGGTATGATCCCGGGAGATCTTGACGGTCCTATGAAGGGCGGTACGGATCTGTTCGGGGTTCCCTGGGTGCCTGGAAAAGAAGGTGCGATGGTAAAACCCGGGTATACGATGTTTGACGATATCTGTGACTGGGACAGATATATCAAGCGCCCGGATCTGAGTGTCTACGATTTTAAAAAATTTGCCGAGATGGAATATGGGATGGTGGACTCCTCTGATAAGGTACGGACGCTTTTCTGCCAGAACGGCCTGTTCATGCGTCTGGTAAACAGTATGGGATTTATGGAGGGGCTGGCCGCCCTTGCCATTGAACCGGAAAAATGTATGGATCTGTTCGACTATCTTACAGGCTACGTGATCGATTACATGGAGCGTGCGATCGATGCCTATCACCCGGATATGGTAACATATTTTGAGGATATCGCGACCGCGAGTTCATTATTTATGTCCCTGGAGACCTACCGGGAGATCTTGAAGCCCTTCCATAAAAAGATCGTGGACTATGTGCATTCCAAGGGCTTGCTGTTCCAGATGCATACCTGCGGAAAATGTGAAGACGTGATGGAGGATTACGTAGATATCGGCGTTGATGCATGGCACAGCGCCCAGTGTTCAAATGACATCGAAGCGGTGCAGGTGAGATTTGAGGGCCGTCTCGTGGTAGAAGGCGGATGGGATTCCCAGGGAAAGCCGGGGCTGATCACGGCTGATGAAAAAGAGGTGCGGGAGGAGACGAGGCGTTGTCTGGAGACTTATGGAAAACACAGAGGATTTATTTTATGTCCGCTCATCTTTAATGAGAAGGGAAACAGCCTTCTGGTCGGAGACGATCGGTTTGCCTATATCAAGGATGAGTGGAAAAAATTCCAAGGCATCTCAGAGTGACCGGCAGTGAGCTATTTACATAACGGATGATGTCCGCATTGGCAGAGATCATCCGTTCAGGAGGATTTATCTGTGAATGATCCAGATTCAAAAGCTGTAGAACTTTTTGAAAAAGCCCCCGTGTCAGAGGCCGTGCTGAAAAACGCCCTGCCTGCTATGGCCGCTATGCTGATGGTCCTGATCTATAACCTGGCGGACACCTTTTTCATCGG
>CAJTYN010000253.1 GCA_910584115.1 uncultured Lachnospiraceae bacterium | reverse complement strand
TGTGCAAAGCCAACGCCGGGGACTACATAGCTGGTATCACGTCCGGCAACCCGTCAGTCGTGGGTAACGCAGACGAAGACTACTACTGGAAGTATGAACGGGATGTGTTTGGGCGGATCGTCCTGGAGGATGTGCCAGAGTACATCCAAGTGTTGGACGATGAGGGGATCCCGATGTTCGATGAGGACGGTGCCCCCGTGATGGAAGCCACTGGCGGTACGGTCAAGAGGATGAAGCTGTCAGCGGACTATGACAGGACTCTACAGGAGACGTATGTAGAGCGCAAGCTACGCCCCGAATGGGACTATGTGGGGATGCTGGGTGTCCTGCCCGTCCGGGACGATGGGACATGCGTACCCGGGCAGTATTGTAGGTGCGCCGACGGCGGGATCGCGACGCTGGCTGCAGAACGAGGGTTTGAGACCTATATGGTGATCGAGCGGGTAACAGAAAATGTCGTAAAAGTTATATTAAGATAAGAAAGGAGACGACCACATGATCGTGAATGAGCTTAAGAAGTGTTGTGAGGGCTGCTGGGATATAGACACAAAGACCAAGACAGAGTTCCCGGCATCCACCAGGGACAGCGACGGGAACTTCGCGACCGCCCCGGTAACGCACATCTGGTGCGCCCACAAAAATGTCTGTTGGAAGTATCGGGGGAAGGAAGGGGGATGCTGCGGGGATTGCAAGAGCACATACACCTACACCGGAGACAAAAAGAACTGAACAAAAGAAAGGAGAAGCGTATGGAAAGATATCTGACACTGATCCAGTTAACACTGGCCGGGGTGATTGCCTGGCTGAGCAACCGCCTGGGGATCCTGTTTCCCCTCCTGGCCCTCCTATGTGGCTTCATGGCCGTGGATTACATCACGGGGATGCTGGCCAGCAAAGCGGAGGCCATCGACCACCCGGATAACCCCGCCTATGGCTGGTGCTCGAGGAA
This sequence comes from uncultured Lachnospiraceae bacterium, assembly GCA_910584115.1. Lineage (GTDB taxonomy): Bacteria > Bacillota > Clostridia > Lachnospirales > Lachnospiraceae > MGBC164599. Next base: position 2,616 of record CAJTYN010000253.1, on the reverse strand, counting down.
GGGGGCCAAGGGGATACTCAAAAAAGTGGGCTATATCGCCGTTATCGCCGTCGCGATCGCTCTGGACTACCTCATCGTGGTACTGGCGGGGCATCTGGGGATAGATACCGGGAGCAATGTGTTTTTCGGCCTGCTGGCTACGTCCTGGTACATACTCAACGAACTCCTGTCCATCATCGAAAATGCGGGGCGCATGGGGGCGAATGTGCCGGACTGGCTGGCCAAATATATCGCAGTGTTGAAGGATAAGATCGACCACGAGGGCAACGGGGGCGAATGATCCCCGTCCCTCCCTGACAGATGGGAGGCATATATGGAGATAAGATGTATTGACGTATCGAGCAACCAGGGGCAAATCGACTGGAAGAAAGCGGCCGGATCCGGCATCAAGGCCGCGATCCTGCGCATCCACCAGAAGTATGGGATCGACACATGCTTTGAACAGAATTACAGGGGGTGCCGGGACAATGGGCTGGCGATAGGGGCATACAAATATTCATACGCCCTTACCCCGCAGCAGGCCCTGGACGAAGCGGAGGTCGTCCTGGATATCCTGGCGGGCCGGGGACTGGACTTCCCGGTGTTCTACGACCTTGAGTGGAAGAACCAGCGGACTCTGGGGAAGGCGGCTACCACCAAGATTGCCCAGGCGTTCCTGGGGCGGGTCAAGGAGGCGGGGTACATCCCGGCTATCTACTGCAATGTGGACTGGTACAACAACGCCCTGGGCAAGTCCTCTCTGCCCTATGATTACTGGCTGGCGGCGTACCCCACGGAGGACACTGGGGTGATACGGGAGTGGCTGAGGCCCAAAGTGGGCGTGGGCTGGCAGTACAGCCAGAACGGACGCATACCGGGGATATCCGGGGCGGTGGATATGGATGTGTTCTATAAAGATTATAAGGGAGAGAAGGGGGACGGAAAGATGAAGCAATCGGAACTCATCATCGAAAAGGCGAGATCCTACATAGGAACGAAGGAAAGCCCCGCCGGGAGCAACAATGTGGTCTTCAACACGCACTACTATGGAGGCCCCGTAAACGGGTCGTGGTATCCCTGGTGCTGTGCGTTCGTATGGGATATCTTCAGGATGTGCGGCCTGTCAAAGCTGTTTTACGACGGCCAGAAAACAGCCTACTGCCCCACGGTATACAACTGGGCCAAGCAAAAGGGACTGATAGTCCCGAAAGAGACTGCCCGGTACGGTGATATCGTACTGTTTGACTGGGGCGGCGACGGGGTTGCTGACCACATCGGATTTGTGGAGGGATACAACGGCGTGAACTACACGACCATCGAGGGGAACACATCCACCAGCAACAACGGCAACGGCGGGGAGGTCATGCGCCGGACCAGGTACGCCAGCCAGATCCAGGCGATCATCCGGCCTAAGTACACCGGGGGCGTGCCGGGGACGACCGGGGGATCGACCTGGAAAGCGACCGGGACGGCTACATCCGCCGTGGACAACCTTTATGTGCGGGCGGAGCCGAATGGGGTGATCCTGGGCGAACTCATGAGGGGGAACCGCTTTGAGGTGGACGGGAAAAAATCTGGGGGCTGGACACATGTGAAAGTCGCTGGCCTGGGCGTGGGATACGTGTACACCAAGTATATCAAGCATGACGGGCAGACTGACGCCCCCACAGCGATCACCGGGAAGCAGGACAAGACCCGGAGGCTGTTCGTCGGGAAAGTGACAGCGGACAAGCTGAGCGTGCGGACATGGGCCGGGACAGGGTATCCGCGTATCAATTCCTACCCACAACTCTCTCAGGGGAACCTTGTGGATGTGATGGACTTCACCCAAAAAGATGAGCATGGGAAAAAATGGTACTACGTGAGGATCGCCGGGGTGTACCATGGGTTTGTGCATAGTAGGTATATAGAGAAGCAGTAGGCTGTATGGGGAGGACGGGGGAATGAGATACCACAACATCACCAAAGACGACATGCTGAACGGTTCCGGGTTGCGGGTGGTGCTCTGGGTCGCGGGATGCGCCCACCACTGCCCTCAGTGTCAAAATCCCATCACCTGGGATCCTGACGGGGGACTACCTTTCACAGATGTGGAGAAACAGGAAATTTTCCAGGAACTTGACAAGGACTACATCTCCGGGATCACGTTCAGCGGCGGCGATCCCCTGCATCCGTTCAACATCGGTGAGGTCACAGCCCTGGCCCGGGAGATTGCCCAGAGATACCCAGAAAAGACCATCTGGCTCTACACAGGATATCTCTGGGAAGAAGTCAAGGACTGGGAGATTGCGAGATATCTGGACGTGCTGGTGGACGGGAAATACAAACCGTGGCTCCGGGACGTGCATTACGAGTGGGCCGGGAGTACGAACCAGCGGGTCATAGACGTAAAAAAGACCCTGGAGCAAGGCCGGGTAGTTCTGTATTAAAAAGAAAGGGGAGTGTCGCGCATATGCAAAAACACTCCCGCAGTCATAACGAGTATGGATATATTGTAACGAAAAATCTATATTAAGTCAATACCTCTGAATACTCATCTTTTTATAGTGAAACGCGATCCATTTACATGTGCTGTCCTGGGATCCACGGCGATCCTGGAGATCATCCATCCCGATGCGGAAGTCCCGGAAGAGATGG
>CAJTYN010000252.1 GCA_910584115.1 uncultured Lachnospiraceae bacterium | reverse complement strand
CCCTGAAAGGCCAGGTTCGCTCTGTATATGTCCTGTTTTTCCCCGTCGATGCGGATCGTCCAGCCTTTTTCATAGGGGATGGCGAACATAACATAGCCGTCCCGGGGCGCGCGGATGGTCCCCTGCAGGTGGTCGTCCCGGATGGGCGCGTCGATCGCGACGGCCTCGGAAGAAGTGAAGCCTTTTTCCGGAACGGTATCTTTCGAGCCCATTCCCTCCAGGACCAGACATTCCATGATCGCGTCCTGGGTTTTTTGTCTGCCGTTTGTCTTCAGATAGTCGTCGAAGTCCGGTCGGCTCATGCTATCGGTGTAGAGGCGGCCCAGGGAGACGGCATCCTCGTTTTCGTAGACTTCGATCTTTCCGAATTTCCGGAGCAGGCGGTAGCCCTTTTTATCGAATGGGTCGTTCTCTTCACCGCCCCGGGAGAGTAGATAGCGGATGCCCACAAGATCCGCAAATTCATGTTCCTCCTTGATCATGCGGAAGCGGTAATGGTTCTGGTCGCCGAACCAGAAGTCCGGGTAAAGGGCCGCCGTAAATTCCAGGACGTTCCGGTTTATGGTGGAGTTGTAGGTGCTCACGCCCCGGTAACCCTGGCAGAGGGAGTCCATGCAGATGGAACTGACGTCGAAATCTTTTTCCACCCGGTAAAATTGAGGATCCTTTTCCCGCAGCCAGGCCAGCGCGTCCTGGACATCCGGATCGTAGACGTCCCTGAAATACTGGGTGTTGTCTTTTCGGAGGGTCAGTCGCTCCAGCGTGGAGGTGTACCCTTCAGAGACCATGTTGGCGATCACCAGGCCGAGCAGGAGGCCGCACAAGATCCGATCCGTCTTCATCTGACGGCATCGGGCCAGGCAGAGCAGGACGGCGATCATCAGCACGCCGGTGAGGCTTAAGATCAGCAGGTTCCTCTTGTGGGACAGGAATGTGATCGCGTTGTATTTCCTTATAAAAACAAAAGCGATCAGCAAAAACGCCAGGGCAGCGCCCAGATAGCTGAAAGCCTTTTTCCAGAAGATGGCCTCCAGCATCTGGGCCATGAGCAGGCAGAAAAAGGGCATCATGAGGAACGTATGCCGGTTGATCGTGGTGGAAAAACCGTTCATCACCAGGCCGCTAAAAGGCAGCGCCAGGCTAAATGCCAGGAGGATCAAAAGCCCGGCGCGCAGGGCTTTCTGACGCTTGGGCATGGAGAACTCTGGCAGGCAGAACACGTACTGACAGCCCAGGATGATGAACAGGGTGGAGCAGAACACGTTGGGGTCTTCATAGTAGTTGATCGCTCCGGTGTAGAGCACGCCTGTCTCTTTTACCTGTGTCAGCCCCTCCAGATAGCTGGAGAAAAATTTATAAAACAGGGTCTTATAGTGGATGGGCTCATAGGGGAGCAGGGAATTTCCGATGCGCTCCAAAAGCCCGGCCTGGCTCTCCAGTCTGCCGGACACGCCGAAGATCGTGAAGGCGGTGGGGAACATGGCGAAAGCGCCCATCCCTATCCCCAGCAACATGGAGCCGTAGAGGAGCCCCAGCAGCCGGGATTTTTCTCTGAGAGAGCCATCCTCCATGCCGAAGATCCTGATCAATATATAAAAACCCAGGCAGACGAACATCATATAGCCCAGGTAGGTGCTGTACATGGTGGTCAGGCATACGGTCAGGATCAGGGGCAGGTAAAGGCGCCGCCTGCGGATACACCGCTCCGCGCATAAGAGCAGCAGGGGCAGGCAGACGGTCGCCAGGCCGAACTGGTAATGCTGTCCCCAGACCATCAGGAAACCATTCAGGCCGTAGATGTAGGCGGCGATGCATCTCGTTTTCCTGGAAAAAGAAAAACAGGACAGGTAGCCGTAGAAGACCAGTCCTGCCAGCACGATCTGGGCGACCTGTATATAGACCAGATACCAGGCGATGTGCTCCGGCCCGAAGAGCACGCCCAGGGCATAGACGACGACCAGCGCGGGGGCGAACATGTTCAGGTTGAACATATTTGTCCCCAGGCCGTTGTTGAAATCCCAGAAGGAAAAGGAACCCTCACGGATATGGTTGACGATGGTGTGGTAGTGCTGCAGGTACTGCTGGACGGTGTCGGAACCGATGTCCAGGCCCACAAAGACCCAGAGCTCATCGCCGAATATGAACCGGCGGTAGATGAAGACGGCGCTCACAAGGAGCAGGAGCACGACAAGGAGAGGCGCCTGTTTTTCTGTGGATATATATTTTTTCATAAGATCCTCCTTTGGATGGAATGTCCAGTCGATCGTTACGGTCTATCATACCACAGATGGATGGATCGTGCGAGAGGGACTGGCTTATTTTGTTGTCTGTGTGAGATGTTTTTTGTTTTCGGAGACACGATGCAGTTCCATCTCGAAATCCTGCCGGTTTTTCTGGATCATCGTCTGGAGTGTCAGGCCGGCAAAAAGCGATTGGATGGACGCGATCAGGGTAAATCCGCATACGATCAGTGTGGGGAGGGCCGGGACCAGCCCAGTTTTGAAATACGTATGCAGGACTGGGATAAAAAAACCTGCGGAGATCAGGGCCATCAGAAGGGCGATGATCCCGAAAAAGCCGATGGGCCTGTATGTACGGTATAACCGGAGGATCGTGCGCAGGACTTTGATCCCATCTGAATAGGTGTTCAATTTCGAGCTGCTCCCCGCAGGGCGGTCACGGTAGTCAATGACGATATTTTCCACGGACATGTTTTTGTCGATGGCGTGGATGCTCATCTCTGTCTCGATCTCAAAACCTTTGGACAGTACCGGAAATGTTTTGACAAATTCATAGCTGAATGCCCGGTATCCGGTCATGATGTCCTTGATATCGTTGTGGAATAGAAAGTTGATGCTCCTGCGGACCAGAGAATTTCCAAAATTATGGAACGGGCGTTTGTTCTCTTTGAAATATGTAGAAGACAGCCTGTCCCCGATGACCATATCCACATTTCCTGACAGGACAGCATCCGCCATCTTGCGGGCGCTCTCAGCCGGGTATGTGTCGTCGCCGTCCGTCATGATATAGCATGCTGCGTCGATCTCACGGAACATCCGCCGGATCACATTCCCTTTGCCCTGCTGATGTTCGTACCGGACGATGGCGCCCTGTTCCCGTGCGATCTTGTCAGTCCCGTCCGAACTGTTGTTGTCGTATACATAAATGACTGCCTCCGGCAGGATCTTTTTTAGGTCGGAGATGACTTTTCCGATCGTCTGGCTCTCATTATAGCAGGGGATCAATACTGCGATCTTATCCATACGCTGAGTTCCTCCTAAAATCATATTATTGCATAGATCGTCTAAAGCATATCCGAAAACCTCAAATCCCCCCGATCAGCGTAAATTTACAGATAATAGAATGTCTGTCTTTCAAAAAAGCGTTTCAAGGGGTCCGGGGGAGATTCGCGATCCCCCGGCGCTTTTGGTACTTTTCTCGCAGAAAAGTACATATCCAAAAACTTGAGTGACCGTGGATCGTACAGGATCTAAAGGGTTTTCAAACATCCTTTAGGCAAGGTAATACTGGATCATATCCAGTACAGTGATGCCGTTGAGTGTTAA
>CAJTYN010000251.1 GCA_910584115.1 uncultured Lachnospiraceae bacterium | reverse complement strand
TCACCCCCTCCAGCCGTTCGAACAGCTCAGAGGCGGCCCACTCCGTATCCCGCGGGGACCTGTCCCAATGCACCAGGATACTAACCTGCTTGACGCCGTAGGACCGGTTCTCCCTGCCCCCGATGGCCGTTCCATAAAGGGAAACCCGTTTCAGGTTATATACACCGATGCTCTCTTCCTTCTTAGCGTCCAGTTTCCCCATATAGCAGTGCCCGTCTTCCACGAGCCCGAAGGACTTTATCAGGGCGTGGATATCTTCCAGATATAACGTCATAGGCCTGCCTCCCGTCTGTAAAATCTCTTAAACGCATCTGGCGCAAAGTCCTGGTGTTTCCCGCCCTTTTCCCAGTCCTCATACCAGTGCCCCTTTGCGTTGGGGTTCTCATCCGTCTGGAAGTCATATTCCGGATGGTAATAGAGCCTCCGGGCATAGGGCGTATCGCTCACGATGGTCGCCTTCCCCTGGGCCGACTTGCTGTGATCCACGAACGTGGACTCGTTCTGCAGGTTCCCCGTGTCGAACGGGAATACCTGCGCCTGTACCACTTCTGTATGGACGGCCTCTGCTGTCTGCTCCAGCGCGGATACTGCCGCCTTTGACAGACGCCTGATCCGGCTCATGTTCATCCTCACTGTAGAGCCTACTCTCATCATATCAGCAGCACCTCCGTATAATTGACCGTACCGTCCAGGTTGCGCGCTTTCCGGCCCTGCAGTATCCGGCGCTCTGTCCCATATACCACAGCCCTGCCCCCGGATATCACGGACAGATCCGGACAGATATCCCCTGGGAACAGGGCGGACCCTGTGACCTCCACCAGTTTCTTCTCCGCAGTCAACACGGTCTTTGCCTTATCCTGATAGTTGCACCGCCCAGAATATCTCATCGGCGGGAGCGGCTCTCCGTACTCGCTGACACCCTCCCGGTCAAATGTGAGGTCGATATCGGTCCTGCACCACTGCTCTAGCACCAGACATGGCCACGACATAGGGCATCACCTCGCTAACTGGCAGCATAAGCCCGTCTGGGCCAGCTGCTCATATACATCCCTGCGCATCGGTACTCCCCTTTTCGTGGTCACGTTCCAGGCATCCCCGAACTGCATGGACACTCCGTTGATGCTGTAGCCCTGCAGGATCATGTCGAAGATATCCCTGTTCTGGTACTCGAACTCTGCCTGCTGGCAGCATACCTCCCGGATGATCCCCTGCTGGAACGGGGTGAGCGCACCGATACCCCGGCCTACGATCCTGTTGTAGGTCAGGGTATCGATGTGTCTTGATGTCTGTATGAGATATCTCAGTATGTCGTCTCCTGGGATGGCCGTGCCGCGGTAGATATCTATGTAATACGCCTCATCTGCATAAACTTCATAGGGCATATCAGCTACCAGCCTTTCCGGACGCCTTCCCTCTCTTCTCGGCGGATGCCCTTTCATCCAGCATCCGTCTCAACCGTTCATTCTCGGCCAGCAGCGCCGCGTGCTCCTCATATGGGACCGTCTTATTGCGGCCGTGGGCGATCACGCCCCCTGCATCATCCAGGATGTCATACCCGGCATCCTGGTAGGCCCTTTTCTGCGCATCGCTTATCGTATACTCTTTGTTCCCTCTCACTGCTCTCATTCTGTACCCCCTTCCTGTTTTGGCGGTGTCGTGGGCTCTGCCTGCTTTTTCTCTACGTTCAGGGAGCAGCCTTCCACCTTCCTCTCCAGCAGGAACAGATCCCCAAAGCAGCGGTTCTGGTACAGATACCCATCTGCTGTCCTGGAATCCGTCCCCGGAGTGAACAGCTTGATATAGCTGTACTTGTCCCGGCAGACCAGGCAGGACGGATGGAGCATGATCCAGTTGATCTGTCTCGCGTCAGCCGCAGCCGCACACCCGTCCGTAAAATCGTACTTCGTCTTCATCCTGGCCGCAGGGACCATCTTGAACGTCACGTCATCCAGGGAATGCACGTTCCGGTTGATGGTCAGGGGCGTCGTGACGGTCAGCGTCCTCTGCAGTCCCTGCGCTTCCTTGATGATCTTGTTCATCGATGGGGTCACGTACATCATCCGGCCCTCTTCCGGCACGCCTGCCTCATCCATGACCGCCATCTCCTCATCGAACATCTCCAGGAAATTCTGTACAGTCACTGCGTCCGTGACGATCCGGCCGGAATAGGATTCCATCTCCGCGTGGATTTTGGAAAAACGGTAAGAGTCCTTTTCCGGGATCGCCTGCTCCGTCTCGAAGGTGTTCTGGATGTTCGCCACGGACAGGGTGAGGTTCGTCTCGTCGATGTCCAAGGGATCTATCCAGAACTCGATATCACGGTCGTGCTCCAGTTTCTTCGGCTCCCAGTCATTGGACAGCGTCCCGGTGTTGAAGCCCGGCGTCCTGGTGTGGTCCTTATAACCGGATACGGTCATCCGCGGGAGCTTGATCGTCTGCGCATTGATGAACTTCACCTCCGGGTGGCTCTGCGTCAGTGCGTCGGAACACAGCTCCTTCGCGTACTTCTGCTGGAGTAAGCTCGTGAACGTCTCCGCATATTCATATACTGCCATCTATCATCCCTCCTCTATAATCCGAATGCCTTCTTCAAGGCCGCATCGTCTGCTGTCGTCTGCTGGCCGCCGCTGGGTGCGCCGATCCTGAAGCCCGTCGCCTGCTGTGCCTGCGGCTTCAATGCTGGGACGTCCTCCAGCACCTTATTTAAGGCATTTTTCAGGGCCTCATCGCTGACCTTCCCGTCCTGCCCCATCACCCCGCTCAGATCCGCCATCTTCAGCACATAAGGGATGGTCTTCGCATCGATCCCCAGGCCAAAAGCGGCCATGGCCGCAGCATTCTCCACCTGTGACTGCTGGAGTGCGGCCTGCGCCTGCGCGAGCTGGGACTGCATGGCGCCCACATCCGGCTGGCTCGCCGCCTTCTGCGCCTTGAAATCCGCGATGGCCTGTTCCGCTTCCTGCTGGCTCAGGCCCTGCTGCTTGAAATAGGTTTTCAATGCGCTGTCCTCTTTTGTCGCCAGTGTGCTGTCCAGCATCTGCTGGATCTTGCTGTAATCGATCTGTGCTGTCTGCTGGCCGCTCCCGCCTGTCGGATCCTGAGCTTGGCCCTGCTGGCCTTGAGGGAGCTGTCCTCCTGTCCCCGGATCACCGCCGCCTGGTGCCGGATCCGCAAATAGCTGGATATCCATGGGTAACCTACATCTGTCCATCTCGTGTCCTCCTTTTCGCTCCTGTATCCTCTTCCACTCTTTCTACATATCCAAGACCTATGAGCTTCTCAGCCCGTCTCTCATCCACGTCGAACACCGCCCCTTTCTCCCTGAGCCTCAGCCCGTTCTCCCTGTCCCTAAAGTCAATGACCGCTCTGACTTTCATGAGTTCCTCCTAAAAATGAGTATAAAAATACCACCCAATCAATCCTGACTGAGTGGCATGAGTAGCCTCTATCGCTTAACCGGATGACCATTTGGCAGGCGTCGCCTCTCCTGCATCTCTTTTGACCCAATGGGTGCGTGGTTGCAACGAAATTTACCACCTCAAATGATCATCTGGGTAAAGCCGGTTTATTATATG
>CAJTYN010000250.1 GCA_910584115.1 uncultured Lachnospiraceae bacterium | reverse complement strand
TTTTGGATGAATATTTTATGGATTTCATGTTTTTGTGACCAGTGTTTTCTTGAATCCGGGATAATACTATGCGATCAAACAACTTCTTGCATAGCATTTTTTCTGTTTACCTGGCATTTGTCATAATTTTGTGAATGTTTCCTTATGGCTCCCTGTCTTTCCTCCGGGATATCAGTCAGCGTAGCCCGCTACGCCTCCATCATCTGGGAAAGATCCCCAAACATCCTTGTAAAAAAGCACCTCTTTTAGTATAATAAGACCAGATCATATTAAAAAAAAGGAGAAAAAATGAAAAAGAAGACTATTTTTAAGAAATCGTTCTGCAGCACCCTCGCGCTCCTGCTCGTCTGCCTGCTGCTCCCGGTCACGGCAGAGGCGGCGAGCGTGCGGCTGAACAAAACGAACCTCACCCTGTCCATCGGGAAGACATACACCCTGAAAGTGTCAGGAACGCGGGCAAAAGTAAAATGGTCCAGCACACGGACAAACGTGGCGACCGTCTCTTCAAGAGGCGTCGTAAAGGCAAAAGCCCCGGGCAAGGCCGCGATCCGGGCAAAAGTGGGCAAGAAGACCTACTCCTGCAATGTCACAGTGAACGCCAACGCAAAAGCAAAAGGACTGCGCTTCCAGACTCTGGACAACGGCATGTTCATCCAGGGCAGCTCCAGCGCCAAGATCAGCTTCTCCCTGGACCGTCCGTCCGTCAACGTGACCGTCTCCGTCAAAGCCAGCAACGGCTCAGTGGTCTACAAAAATACATTCAGATCCTGTAAAGCCAACACCACCTACACGGTCACATGGAACGGGAAAAAGGGCGGGACCGCGGTCGGATCCGGCACGTACACCGCCGTCGTCAAGGCCGGGAGCATCCAGACTGCCTCTGCGCGGCTGATCATCCGCAGGAACGAATTTTCCGGCGGCACCGGGAGCCGGAGCAACCCCTTTAAAGTGGCGAACTTGACCCAGTTCCGCGCCGTCGCCAGATACAACGGCTACTACTTCCAGCAGACCGCGCACATCGACGGACACGGCGTAGAAAAATTCGACGGGATCTACTCCGCGGACAATCCCTTCAACGGTACATATGACGGAAATGGATTTACGATCAAAAACCTCATCATGCGGAACAGCGGTAAAGAAAACCTGGCGCTGTTCGGAGGCGTCGGTGTAAAAGGCGTGCTGAGAAGGATCACGGCGGAAAAGATCGATCTCATAGGAAGAGCAAACAGCGCTGTGCTGTTCCTGGTAAATAATGGGAAGATCGACCGCTGCACCATAAAAGACTGTTATATTACAGGAACTGACTGTGCGGGCATGCTGGGCCATCGGAACAATGAAACAGGACTGATCACAAACTGTAAAGTGTCCGGAGGATCGATCCATCTGAGCCGTAATGGCAATGGTGACATTTGGTCAAGCGGTCTGATCGTGGATAATTTCGGAAGCCTCATGGATTCGGAAACGACTTCCGTCTCCATGCTCGGAACGATACACTGGGGTTCTGCCCTCTCAGCCGGGGTCATACGATGGAATACAGGAAAAGTCTCTAACTGTGGGGCCACAAACTGTATCATGGCTGCTGAGAAAAATCGTGACAACCCCAATGCAAAAGTGCACGAAGAGCGGACCGCGGGCATCTGTGAGCTGAACGAAGGCAACATCTCCGACTGCTATTCCAGCGGCTGCACCGCAAAAGCGGACGGCGTTTATGAAGACAGAGGGATCGTCCGTTAGAGCGTGTTTGAAAAATGTTTTATGTCAACTGTGCGTCACATCTAGCACTACAGCGAACATTTGATGATCTCATCCCAAGGAGACGCCGGGAAGAGGTGCTCATTATGAGTACATACGAAGGACTGAGCCTGATCGTGAGCATCCGCTCATTGACCGCTGCCATTCTGAACATGAAAAATAAGAAATAGCCGTCCTGATCTCTGGTAAAGGCTGGACAGCTATTTCTTATCTGTTACTGACTTTCGCCGGGTCGAGTGATGCGCGCTCTTATAAAAGCTCCTCCTTTTTCTCAAGGATCGCCGCGCACGCCGCACAAGCCGCGCAGTCACAATACTTGGCACCGGCATCTTTGAGCTCCTGTGCGTGGGCCGCCACATTCTTGGCCATCTCCGCGCCGAACACCTGCGCACCGGCCTCGGATCCGGCGAACGCCAGCAGCCCGTCGATCGGCATGATATCCGCTTCCACCTCGGCGATCAGCCTCTTCGTCTGCTCCGCTTCCCGATCCGTCCCCAGGGCATCCAGCCAGTCCTGGGCCACGGCCTTTGCCTCCGCGCAGCAGGAAGGCGCCTCCATCAATGCTCTCACTTGTCCGGCTACATATTCTCTCACATCCTGTTTCATCTTTCCTCACCCTTTCAATCTTTATTAAAATGTTTTAAAACATGTTGGAGTCATGGCGTCTCAGGTTCTCACAGATCCGGCCGAGCATCTTTTCACACTGGCCGATCTCTTCCTCCGTAAATCCCTCGTAGAGGATCCCTGTCATCCGCGCCGATACCGCCAGATAATCCTCCCGCAGCCCCCTGGCTCTATCCGTCAGCGCCAGCAGGGTCCTCCGGCGGTCGTTTTGATCCGGGATGCGGCAGACCAGCCCGGCCGCTTCCATGCGGTCCGTCATGCTGGTGAGCGTCGTGGCGGCAAGTCCCGTCTTATGGGCAAGCTCCCGCAGAGAGATCTTTTCCCCCTGCCACAAGATATAGAGGATGCGTCCCTGCGCGCCGTTGAACGCGTCGATATCCTGTTCCGCTAAGATCCGCGCAAAGATCCTGTCGCTGAGCCGTTTGATCTGTGAGATGAGATTACCCGCCTGAATATCCATGCCTTTTTCCTCCTATATAGGATAATACTATATAGAAGGAGTTTTGTAAAGGGCTTGATCTAAGAAAGAAATCCGTACCCGGATACTTTCAGCCAGTCAAAACGATACCCCACCGGGTCATCTGCCATCTTTTTCCTCAGAAAATCTTCAAACGGGACGATCTCTGGGAACTCATACGGCGTCTCCTCGTCTGCCCCAGGCGCGCCATAGACCCGCACCGCTTTCGTGGCGGCGAGCAGCTTATCGACGGAGGTCCTGGGAGACAGGTTGTTAAAGAAGAAGAAAAGCGGTGTCGGACCTTTTTTGCCCTTCAAGATAAAATCCTTGATGATCCCCACTGTCTCCGCCGGGTCGCCGAACTCCACCTGTTTTGCAGAGATACCGGCCATGAGCGGCACGCCGTGTTCCGTGGCCACCTGCCGTGCATATGCAGGCGTCAGATCCGTCAGGTCCGGGTCGATGCAGAAGAACATATCATTCGACCAGATGATGAAATCCTCATATTCTTTCCGCTCCACGCCTTTTAGCTGGGCCGTCCCGAAAAAGGCCGTATCCTGCATCGTAATCCCCGGCATGTTCAGTTTTTCCATCAGCCTCTCCAGGGACGGCCTGATAAATTCCCTTACGATCTTCGGCGTGACCACCGGAACGGAGGCAAACGCGTCCGCCAGCGACACCTGATGGAAGCCCGGCAGGACCTCTGCCAGCGCCTTAAACATCGGCACATGGAAGTCATCCACGATCCGGTCCAGCAGATCTTTTACGAACTCCGGATCCTCCATCGTATCCATGACCAGGTTATCAACGCCGTACAGATTCCC
>CAJTYN010000249.1 GCA_910584115.1 uncultured Lachnospiraceae bacterium | reverse complement strand
GGGTGAGCTGGTGGACGATGGTGGAGACGATCTCCAGGTGGGCCAGTTCCTCGGTACCCACGTCGTTCAATACACCCATGCATATGCGATTTGGTGCAGTGAAGCGTTGGGAGAGGTAGCGCAGAGAAGCGTTGATCTCGCCATCCGGGCCGCCGGACTGCTGTAACCTATGAATTTGGGATCAGCTATGATAATAGTAGAACAGCAGTTTTTTGTTGGCTTTATCATATACGATCTTTTCTACGATACTGCGCAGCGCCTGGCCTTTGGCTTCGTAGGGGACGTCGGGATCAGAGAGGATCTCATATACGTTGTGGATTTTTTTGAGCATCTGGGCGGTGGAGGGTTTGGTGAAGTCTCCTGTTTTGAGTTCTTCTATCCGTGCCTGCAGCTTTGCATGTTCGTCCAGGAGGCGTGTTTTATTTTCACGGTATTCTTCGATGGTGTCGATCCCGTTCTCATAAGCCTGGCGGACGCGCGCCATCCGGGCATCCAGCCGCGCCAGTTCATTTTCATAGAGAGAAGCCTCGTCCCTGTCTTTCGATACAGGGGGGATGTATCTGTATGTGACCTCCTGTGCATCCAAGACGCTCTGGACGGATCTTAAGACTCCGTTGACCAGTTTTTTTTCGCTAATGCAGACGGATCCTGGATGCCTGCCCTTGGAGTAATTGTAGCATTGAAAGAAGGGGCAGTTCTTGGAAGGGTTATAGGAGAGGCTGGCGCCACATATGGGGCATTTGACGATGCCGGAGAGCCAGTGTCTGCATGTGCTCACGGCGCGCTGCCGGATGGGTCTAAAAACGCTGTCCATGTGTTTTATCCTCGTTTCGTATTGTTCTTTGGTGAGTCGGGTTTCGTGGGTGCCCATGAACTCATGGCCGTTCCATCGGACCAGGCCATAATAAAAGGGGTTTCGCAAGACCAGTGTCACGGCCCGTTTTTCAAAGAGGTTCCCCCGGCGGGTGCGGTATCCGACTTCGTTGAGATGGCGGGCGATGGTGGTCGGCTCCATACGCTGGTCGTCGTACATATCAAAGATCGCGGCCACAATCTTGAAATCGTCCTCGTTTATGATGAACGGCCGACCCTTCCCGACGGCTTCATAGCCCAGGGGCGGTGTCATCTGGTAACCGTTTCGGAGGGCTTTTTCCGTCATCCCCCGGACGACCTCGCCGGAGAGTCGGATGGAGTAGTATTCGTCCATCCATTCGATGATGCGCTCGATCAGGGAGCCGAAGGGGCCGTCGATCAGCGGTTCCGATATGCTGATCACATCCACGCCGCATTGCCGCCGCAGGAGGGATTTGTAGACGATGCTCTCTTCCTGGTTGCGGGCAAAACGGGAATATTTCCAGACAAGGATCACATCAAAGGGATGTTCCTGGGATTTAGCGTCGGCGATCATCTTCAGGAATTGGGGCCGTTTATCCGCTTTCCGGCCGGATATGCCGTGTTCCTGGTATATGTATTCGTTGTAGAGGTGCAGCCCGTTTTTCTGGCAGTATTCGCGTCCCAGACGGACTTGCGCGTCGGGGGAGAGTTCGTCCTGTTTATCCGTGCTGACGCGCACGTAGAGGGCGGCTTCTTTTGGGGTTGTCAGACTCATATATCATCAACTCCTTTTTAAATGATACTTAAAAAATGGTATAAAAAGTACACCCGATCAAACGTTCCGGATTGACTGGGTGTTCCGCAGGATAATATATTTGTTTTGGATTTAGATATATCTCTGCGGAGATATCTTTAAGGGGCCGTTCCTGTTGGCGCAGGGGCGGTTTTTGATTTATGGATATTTATAAAATAAATTCAGCATCAAATTTTGTTTATAAATATTTATAAAATAAATTCAGCATCAAATTTTGTTTATGAATATTTATAAAATAAATCTATATAAATATTTTTAAATAATCATATAGAAGAAATATCCGGTTGCGAGAGTGCCCCGTTATTTCATACAAAATATGTATATTATCATTACAGAGTCGTTTGATCGTGTTATCAGTAGTAGCTTGCGTTAATCCTGTAATAGAAGAAATTTGTTTGCTGGTCAGGATAGGATTATCATAAAATGCACGGATTACTTTAAGGGTATTTTCAGGACGCCCGCCGAGTGAGACTACAGACGTTTCCAACTCACGTACATAAGCGGTGACTCTTTTAAATTTGTCTTTAGCAGTTTGTGCGGTTGCTATGACGGCATTTAAGAAAAATTTGACCCACCCCATCAAGTCATTATCTGTTCTTACATTATTCAGCCGATTGTAATATTCCATACGGTGATGTTCGAAATAATCAGATATATAGAAACAAGGTTTAGAAAGCATTCCTTTACTTAGCATATACAAAGGTATGATTAAGCGACCAATCCGTCCATTACCATCTAAAAATGGGTGTATGGACTCAAATTGATAGTGTAAAATAGCGATTTTAACAAGATTTGGGACATTACATGTATCATTATTTATGAATTTTTCAAAATCGGACAATAACTCTGGAAGGTCTAAAATACTTGGTGGGACGTAGGCTGCATCAGATGGTTTTGACCCACCGATCCAATTTTGGGATGTACGAAATTCACCAGGGGTCTTATATTTTCCGCGAACTCCCTGCAATAGCAAATGATGGATTTCGCATATAAGGCGGTTACAAAGAGGAAATTCATCCTGCATGATCCGTGAGATACCATAATTAAGTGCATCGATATAATTATGTACTTCTTGATGATCATCTCGTTTCTCAGGTGCGATGTCTTCAAGTGACATTAGATCTTCTTCTATACTGGTCTTTGTACCTTCTATCTTATTGGATTTATTTGCTTCCGTCTTGATGTGCATCTCAATGTATATATCAACATTTGGGATTAGGTCAGAAAAAGCATTTAAACTACCAAGTTCACTGCTGGCTTTTTCTAATAACACATTTAGTTCGCTATCTGTCCATTTCCATGAATGGTTGATCAACGTAGGGAGAAATGTATGATAATCATTTTGGGCACGGGTTGTACCAGAACGGAATTGGTTTATATTCATGATATCTAATCCTTTCAAAAACAGCGGATTATTAAGGAAATATGGATATATCATGGAAGATATCTTCCTTTTGTGCTAAAGAATGAGAGCAGTCATTTATTATAAAAGTTTCGAGATGCATATAGCCAGATCTTCGTATATGCAGACCGGTATATCATCATCGAAACTGTATTGGTGACTGTTTTTTCCTTTTTCAAAATCAAAAACATTTACTACACGGGTCATAGGGTTCACGATCCAGTATTCCCTGACTCCGGCAGCGCGGTATTTAAAGAGTTTTATATCGTAGTCCATATGTTGGGTTGAGGGAGAGATGATCTCGATTACCCAGTCAGGGGCGCCGTTGCAGCCCCGGTCATCCAGTTTATCCTTATCGCATATCACGGAGATATCCGGCTCTACATAATTAAGTTCATCTTTGTTTAGGAATACTGCAAACGGGGCTGGATATAACTCACAATTGCCTTGCTTAGCGTCAATATGATTTGAGATCTTTTGAGAGAGACGACTGATGAGTCTTTGGTGGATACGTTTTGGTGGTGTCATAGCGTAGATACGGCCGTCGATCAGTTCGGCGCGTTCGCCATCTGGAAGGGCGTAGATATCTTCGATCGTGTAGAGTTTTTCTTGTGCTAATGCCA
>CAJTYN010000248.1 GCA_910584115.1 uncultured Lachnospiraceae bacterium | reverse complement strand
TAATTATTACGTACTTCCCAGCAGCGTCCACGAGGTGATCGTGATTCCTGAGAGGGCGGCTTTGGGGAAGGAGGAACTTTCTGCGATCGTTGCGGAGATTAACCGGACCCAGGTGGAAGCAGAAGAGATCCTCTCTGACCGGGCATACTATTATGACCGGAAAGAAAGGCGGCTGTGCATGTAGGGGAAAGCAGCCCAGGACAGTGCAAAGAAAAGGCCGACTGCCGGAAAATAGCGTTTACGGCAGTCGGCCGACAGGAATCATCTGGATTTAACTTCACGCCAGAGCTTATTGTAGACGGCGTCGTTCTCATCCCCGAGGAATTTGAAGGTTTCGCAGCGGTCAAGCTCCGAAGAATCAGGAAAAGCAATCCGGCTGTTCCTAAGTTCAGGTTCTTCGATGAGCGTCCGTCCGGCTTCATTCGGAATAGAGTAGGTGATGAAGTCAAAGTTCATCTTCGCGATCTCGGGCCTGCAGACGAAGTCGATGAAGGCCTCCGCGTTTTCTTTATGTTTCGCATTTTTCGGGATGACTAAGGAGTCAATCCATATGTTGGATCCTTCTTTTGGGATGACGTATTCAAGATCCGGATTCTCTAACTGGGTATAGATGGCCTCACCGGAGTAGATCACGCCGATGGCGGCCTCGTTCCCGATCATCTTATCCCGCACCTGGTCGACGACATAAGCCTGGACAAGAGGCTTCTGCTGGATCAGAAGCTTTTGGGCGGCGGTCAGCTCGTCGAGGTCTGTGGAGTTTAATGAGTATCCCAGATATTTTAAGGTGACGCCGAAGGCATCCCGGACGCTGTCTTGCATCAGGATGCTGTCTTTATATTTTTCATCCCACAGGACAGACCAACTGTCAATCGGTTCATCGACCATGGTTTTGTTATACAGGATACCCACAGTGCCCCAGAGGTATGGAACGGAATACTTGTTTTCCGGGTCGAACTGTTTTGACTGCTGCATGTAGATGTCCCCGATATTTTTCAGGTTGGGGATATTGTCAAAATTAATCTCCGCCAGAAGGTCATTTTCAATCATCCGCTCGATCATATAGTCGGAAGGGCACACTACATCATAGGCGATCGCGCCGGACTGGATCTTCGGGTACATGATCTCATTGGTCTCGTACTCTTCGTAGATGACATTGATGCCGGTCTCCTCCTCGAACAGTTCAAGGACTTCCGGGTCGATATATTCGCCCCAGTTGTAGACGATCACCTGATTATCGCCGTTCGATGCTTCCATCTTCGTGCTGTAGAAGATACCGCCGATAGTCAGGACAGCGATCATCATCGCCGGAACAACCTTGCGCAGGATAAAACGGCTTACCTTATGGCGCCTTGCCGTAGCTGCGGAAAGGATCTTTTTCCGGTCTTCTTTCTCATCCGGCGCGAGATTAATGAGGATGAGAAGCAGAAGGACGGACAGGAACATGATCGTGGACAGCGCGTATATCTCCGGGCGGATGCCCTTGCGGACCTCACTGTAGATCTTTGTAGACAGCGTATCGACTCCCGGCCCTTTCGTAAAATGGGTGATGACGAAGTCGTCCAGTGACATGGTAAAGGCCAGGAGGAACCCGGAGGATACTCCCGGCAGGATGTCCGGGAACACCACCTTGAAAAAGGCATAAAGGGGCGAAGCGCCTAAGTCTAAAGCGGCTTCGTAGGTGTTGATGTTGGTCTTCTTAAGCCTTGGCATGACACTTAAGATCACGTACGGGATGTTAAATGTAATGTGCGCAACAAGGATCGTGGAAAATCCCAGGGAAAAACGAAAGGCGATGAACAAAAGCATCAGCGATATCCCGGTGACGATATCCGCGTTGAGCATAGGAATATTGGTCACCCCCATCATCAGTGTCCGGTATTTGCGCCGGAAGGCGTGGATGCCGATGGCTCCGGCAGTGCCGAGGACGGTTGCGATGAGCGCGGATAAAAGTGCGACCTCCAGCGTTGTGTAAAGTGCGGTCATGATCTGGTCATCCTGAAAGAGCCGCACATACCATTTTGCCGTGAAGCCTCCCCATTTTGCACGGCTTTTGGATGAGTTAAAGGAGAGGGCCATCAGTGTGATGATGGGTGCATACAACAGTATGATGATAAATATAAGATAGAATCTCTGTAAAGTCTTTTTGATCAAAATGCCGTTCCCTCCCCGTCTTTATCGTATTTGGCGATAAGTGCCATGCTGAAGATGATGAAGATCATCAGGACAAGCGACATCCCGCTCCCGGAATGCCAGTTGCTTCCCTGCTTGAACTCCTGCTCGATCACATTTCCGATGAGAAGGATCTTACTGCCGCCGAGGAGATCGGAGATGACAAAAGTTGTCAGGGCGGGGACGAATACCATCGTGACGCCGCTGATGATCCCCGGGACGGATAAGGGCAGGATGATGCGCAGGAAGGTCTGCACGCTGTTAGCGCCCAGATCCCTTGCGGCTGCGATGATGTCGCTGTCGATCTTCGAGAGTACATTGTAGATGGGCAGCACCATAAAGGGCAGGAAATCATACACCATGCCAAGGACGATGGCATAGGGCGTATTGATGATCTCTAAGGGCGGCAGGTGTAAAAATCCCAGGATGATATTGATGATCCCGTTGCGCTCTAAAAGATTCTGCCAGGCAAGGGTCCGAAGCAGGGAGTTCATCCACATCGGCAGGATGAAGATCAGCACGATGAAGCTAGACTGGTTCACCCCCAGGTTTGAAAGGACCATGCACAGCGGATAAGCCAGGATAAGGCAGATGGCCGTGCTGATAATGGACAGAAGCAGTGCCAGCCCGAGAGCTTTGAGGTTCTCAGGCGTTGTTATCCGCGCGATATTATGAAAGGTAAAATGTCCGTCCTTGTCCGTAAGCCCGTAGTAAAAGATCATGAGGAGGGGGATGATGATAAATCCCGCCGACCAGATGATGTAGGGTCCGGCAAGGAGGCGCTTGATTTTTCTGTCTTTATTCTTCAATGGTTACAGCCTCCGCATCTTCTGATTTTGGTTTTTTCATGATCTGGATATCAAAGGGGTCAACTCTGATGCCGACTTGTGTCCCTACCGGGAACATGTCCGTACTGTGGACCAGCCACTCATAGCCGTTGGCCATGACATCCATCTCGTAGTGGACACCTTTAAAGATCAGGGATGTGACGATGCCCTCCATCAGCCCCTTCTTTGGCTTCACCAGATCCACATCCTCCGGGCGGATGACAGCATCCACCGGCTTATTCTTCCCGAATCCGGTATCGACGCAGGGGAATTTCACGCCCTGGATCTTTACCAGCTTATCCTCCACCATGATGGCCGAAAAGATGTTGCTCTCCCCGATAAAGTCTGCGACAAAGGCATTCTGCGGCTCATTGTAGATATCCTCCGGCGTACCGATCTGCTGGATATTGCCCTGGTTCATGACGACGATGGTATCCGACATGGTAAGCGCCTCCTCCTGGTCGTGGGTGACATAGACGAAGGTGATGCCAAGTTCATTTTTCAGGCGGATCAGCTCGTACTGCATATCCTGTCTGAGCTTTAAGTCCAGTGCCCCTAACGGCTCATCCAGAAGGAGGACTTTCGGCTCGTTGACGATGGCGCGGGCGATGGCGATGCGCTGCTGCTGCCCGCCGCTTAAAGAATCCGGCATACGCTCCTCGAAGCCGTCGAGGTTGACAAGC
>CAJTYN010000247.1 GCA_910584115.1 uncultured Lachnospiraceae bacterium | reverse complement strand
CCCTGTCCCGTTTCGGCAGGAACTGGTACTTCTTCAGCGCATCGCCGATCGCCTTGTGGCAGTATGCGCCTTCCTCATTGATCTCCAACAGTAATCCAAGTATGATCTCCCTTGTCTGATACCCTCTATCCACGTTCTCTCCCTCCGGCTAAACCCAACAAACGGATCACTCACAGATGACTCCGGTCTCTATCTGATATCCCCGCAGGAAATCGGCCGCAGGCATCCTCTTCTTACCTTCCAGCTGTAATTCCCTGATGCACAGACAGTCCTGGCCGCATTTCACGTAGATGCCGTTCCCATCTGTCCCCAGCACCTGTCCGGGCCGGGCCTCCCGCGCGCCTTCATGATCTTCCAGACCGCAGACAGCCGCCTTGAAGACCTTCAGTGTCTTTCCTTTCAGATGCGTAAAAGATCCCGGCCAGGGATACAGCCCCCGGATCGAGCGCTCGATCTCCTCGGCGTCCCTGCTCCAATCGATACAGCCCATGCTCTTTGTGATCATAGACGCGTAAGGCGTCGGACTGACGGCGGGCTGCGGATCGGCCGTGACATCTCCACGGGCGACCACTTCCAGAGTCTCCACCAGGAGCACGGCGCCCAGGATGCTCAGCCGGTCGAACAGACTGCCTCCAGTCTCATCCTTTTCAAGGGGTACCGCCCTCTTTGCCAGGATATCCCCTGTGTCCAGTCCCTCGTTCATGCGCATGATCGTGACGCCGGACTCTTCTTCCCCTCGGATGACCGCCCATTGGATCGGAGCGGCGCCCCGATAGCTGGGCAGGAGAGAGGCGTGTACGTTCAGGCATCCATAACGGGGCATCTCTAAGATCTCTTTCGAGAGCATCTGTCCAAAAGCCACCACCACGACCGCATCCGGCTCCAGTTTTCTCAAGACCTCCACAAACACAGAAGACCGCACATCCTCTGGCTGGTACACCGGCAGGCCGGCCTCCTCTGCCGCCGCCTTGACAGGTGTGGGCTGCAGGGCCTTTCCCCTGCCTTTCGGCCGATCCGGCTGCGTCACCACTGCCGCCACTTCATGCCCTGCCTTTATGATGCCCCGCAGGGTCTCCACCGCGAAATCGGGCGTACCCATAAACACAAGTCTCATCGTATGCCTCCTATTCGTCCTCATATTCCACCGGATGCAGACCGCCTTTGACTAACGATGTGTACATGATCCCTTCCAGGTGATCGATCTCATGGCAGAATGCCCGCGCCAGCAGTTCCGTCCCTTCCAATACGACCTCATCCATATCTTCATCCAGAGCTCTGACTTTTACGTAACCCGGCCTTGCCACCTCTCCGGCCATCCCCGGCACGCTCAGACATCCCTCGTCCATGATCTCTTCCCCTTCCGACTCCAGGATCTGCGGATTGATCATAACGATAGGGCCTTCCCCTATATCCACCACGACGATCCTCTTTAATATGCCCACCTGCGGCGCGGCCAATCCCACGCCATTGTGTTCATACATCGTCTCCAGCATATCCCCGATCAGTTCATGGATCTTGTCTGTCATCACTTCCACCGGTCTGCATTTTTTTCCCAATACCGGATCTCCTTCCATACGGATCTGTCTAATCGCCATCTTCTCTGCTCCTTTATGCTCCTTTATATATGAAAATCGAATTGTATCTGAAGTTCCCGAAACCCTGAATTGATCTGCACGTAGGCTTCTACCTGGTCTTTGATCTTCCGGAGTCTCTCTTTCTCTTTGTCTTTCACATAGACCACCTGTCTGTACACATCCTGCACCTTGCCCACAGCCGGGGCCGCAGGCCCGATCACCTGACACTCCCGCCCCACAGATGCCCCGATGATGAAGCGCCGGATAAATCCCATGGCCTTTACCAGCTGCTGCTCATCACGGCCAAACCCGAGGATGCCCATCATGCCGGAGGCCGGCGGGTAATCCATCAGTTCTCTGTACGCGATCTCCTGCTGATAAAAGCTCTCATAATCCTGCCGGGCCGCGCAGACGATGCTGTAATGTTCCGGCTGGTACGTCTGTATCACAGCGCTCCCCGCCGCATCTCCTCTCCCGGATCTGCCCACGGCCTGGGTCAGTAATTGGAACGTCCGCTCACTGCTGGTATGATCCCCTGCAAACAGCGACAGATCCGCCGCGAGCACCCCCACCAGCGTGACATTGGGCATATCATGCCCCTTTACGATCATCTGTGTCCCGATCAGTATGTCCGCCTCCTGATCCTGGAATGCACGCAGGATCTCATAATGCCCTTTTTTCCGTCGGGTGGTGTCATAGTCCATCCGCAGGATACGGCCGGAAGGAAATCTCTTTTTTACCACTGTTTCGATCTGCTGGGTCCCCGCCTGGAACCCGCCGATATAGGGGGATCCGCACTGGGGGCAGACTTTCTGCTGCCGCTGCGTGTATCCGCAATAATGGCAGACGCTCGTCCCATTGGCATGGTCCGCCAGGGACACATCGCAATGGGGACATTTCACCACATAGCCGCAGGAACGGCAGGTGATAAATCCTGCGTACCCCCGCCTGTTCAAAAACAGCATCACCTGCTCTCTCTTCCCCAGCCTCTGCTCCATCTCATCCTGGAGCTTCCGGCTCAGGATCGACCGGTTCCCCGCTCTCATCTCTTCCCGCATATCCACGATGGACACTTGGGGCAGCGGGCGATGCTGGTAGCGGCTGTCCAACACGCATTTTCTGTACGCTCCCTGCTGGCACTTGTAATACGTATCCAGGGAAGGGGTAGCAGAACCGAACACCACATGGGCTTTCTCCAGACGCGCCCGGCAGATGGCCACCTCCCGCGCATGGTAACGGGGAACCTGTTCGCTCTTGTACGCCTGTTCCTGCTCTTCGTCCACCACGATCAGTCCCAGCCTGGAAAAAGGGGTAAAAAGAGCGGAACGGGGACCTACCATGATGGATATCTCCCCTGCTTTCGCCCTTTTCATCTGATCGTATTTCTCGCCCTGGGACAGCCGTGAATGGATGACGGAGACCTGCTTTCGGAACCTGCCGTAGAACCCCATCACCACCTGATAGGTCAGGGAGATCTCCGGGATCAGGACGATCGCCTGCCTCCCCTGACGCAGCACCCGGTCGATCAGCTCCATGTAGACCTGCGTCTTGCCGCTGCCTGTCACCCCGTGCAGGAGACATGGACGGTCCGCCGCTTCCCACTCCCGGCAGATCTCCTCCACCGCCTGCATCTGCGGACGGCTCAAGCGGACCTGTTCTCCCGGAGTATCCGGGATATCCACAGGGTCGCGGATCTGTTCCTGTGAGACCACCCGCACGAGCCCGGCCTTTTCGAGAGCATCCACTACGCTCTTATCGATCCCCAGCAAACGGAGGGTCCTGCCATGATCGGCCTGTCTCTGTTGGATCATATAGTCCAGCAGACGGACCCGCGCTCGATAGTTTTTCTTTTGCCACAGATCCCTGGTCTGCCTGGCTTTATCTTCCGGAGCCTGCAGGAGGATGCGCTTTTCCTCTCTTGCGCTGACCCGGGTCTTGATGGGAAAGACTGTCCGCAGCGCCTGGGCCATGGTCGAGCCATACTGCTGTTTCATCCAGGCCGCCAGGCGGATCAGCTTCGCCTCCGTCGTCTCCGCGCTGTTCTTCAGGGACCGGATCGTCTTGATCTTCCCGTCCTCCCAGGCAGGATGAGCAGACAGCGCGACCAC
>CAJTYN010000246.1 GCA_910584115.1 uncultured Lachnospiraceae bacterium | reverse complement strand
TAGGTTTAAAATCAATATCGTATTGACAAATAAAGATTTATGTATTATTGTATTAATCAAACAGTACAAAGAGGATGAGGAAAACATCTGTGGAGGGCCCTATGGGAAAATTGATAGAGATCCAAGATATGTGCAAGATCTACAATCCGGGCGAGAACGAAGTCTGGGCCCTGGATCATGTGGATCTGGAAGTGGATGAAGGGGAGTATGTGGCGATCATCGGCCATTCCGGTTCCGGAAAATCGACCCTGATGAACATGCTGGGCTGTCTCGATGTGCCGTCCAGCGGCAGATACCTGCTCCACGGCCATGATGTGGCTTATATGACGGACAATGAACTCTCGATGATCCGCAATATAGAGATTGGCTTCATCTTTCAGGGATTCAACCTGATCGGGAACTTAAACGCCCTTGCCAATGTGGAACTGCCCCTGGTCTACCGGGGCGTGGACCGCTGGGAGCGGCGGGAGCGGGCGGAGGAAGCCCTGCGCATGGTGGGACTGGAGAGGCGGATGACACACAAGCCCTCGGAGATGTCCGGCGGTCAGCAGCAGAGGGTAGCCATCGCCCGGGCGATCGCGGCCCGTCCGCCTGTGATCTTGGCAGACGAGCCCACCGGAAATCTGGATTCCAGGTCCACGAAAGAGATCATGTCGATCTTACGGGGGTTACATAGGGAAGGGCGCACAGTGATCTTGATCACCCACGACGACGAGATCGCGGCCAGCGCGCGCAGGATCATCCGGATCATGGATGGGAAGATCGTGGAAGACATCATGAATGAAGACTATGAAGAGGAGGAAGGAGCGCATGCCAAAGAATAAGATGCCAAAACGTCCGAAAGGGAGAAAGACACCAGCGCAGAGGAGGAGGCAGGGACGGATCATAACGGTCATCATCGGCGTCCTGGCGATCCTGTCCATGGTCGCCCTGGTCATGCTGCCGCGGATGATGCAGACAGACACTACGCCCATGGTCGCCACCCAGGAAGTGACGAAAGGGGACGTGACCTCCTATCTGGAAGTGAGCGGTACGGTCAAGAGCCTGAAGACGAAAACATACTATTCACCGGTCAACGCCATGGTAAAAGAATATACGGCGAAAGCCGGACAGGTGGTCAACGTAGGCACGACGCTGGTGAGCTTTGACACAGACAGCCTGGAAAATGACAGCAAAAAAGCGGGCTACACCCATTCAGCCACGGTCAACAACAACCAGGATCTCCTGGATAAAGCGAATAAGACGCAGGCCGAGGCGCAGACGGCCAAAGGGAATGTACAGATCATCCAGGGAGATATCGACCGCTTTAAAGCATATATCAATAATCTGAAACAAGCGATCAGCGAACGGACGATACAGTTATCCCAGCAGGCAGCCGCCTCGGCGGAAGTCCTGGAACAGGACCAGCAGATCGAGATGGCGGCGCTCAGCCAGGCATTGGAAGCGGCCGAGCAGCTCCAGAAATTAAAGGAGCAGGATGAGGTCGCTCAAAAAGAAATCGACAGTCTATCTATAGCAAAGTCCCAGGCAGAGTTCACAGGAGATAAGAACACGGCCAAGACCATAGGGACCCAGATCAAGAACAAGAAGAAGACCATCGAGGCCGACGAGGCTCTCATCAAAAAGCTGAAGGAGAAGATGGGCGAGTACGCCAATCTGTCCGCCGCGGATATCCAGCAGATGCTGGAGGGCATGTCCGCCTCTGAAAACGTGAAAGAGACAGATATCAAAGATCCGTCCGCGGATGAGCAGCTCTCCCAGTGGCAGCTCGACTTGGAAAACGCCCAGACGACTTTATCAGAACTCCAGTCCGATATGGCAAAGGAAGAGGCCAAGATCGATGCCGCGGACGCGTCGGAGGTCACCGCGTCGGGCAGGAAAGCCATGGAGGACAACAACGACCTGGCCGAGATCGATTCACTGTCTCAGGAAGAGCTTTTGGAAAAAGGCCGGAAAGGGATCAAGGCGGAATTCAACGGGATCGTCACCAAGGCGGAGCTTTTTGCGGGCACGCAGGCGACCCAGGGGATGGAGCTGGTCAGTGTGGCCAGTAATGACGATGTGGCAGTGGAAGCCACCGTGTCAAAATATGATTACGGCAAATTAAAAGAAGGGCAGAAAGCTCGGATCACCGTCGGGGACAACGAATACCTGGGGACGGTGGGCGACATCAGCCGGGTGGCCCAGGTCAATGAAAAAGGCGCGCCGATCATCACCTGCGAGGTGGACATCGACAACCCGGACGACAACATCTTCCTGGGCGTGGAGGCGAAAGCGTCCATCCTCATCGGATCGGAGAAAAATGTCCTGACAGTCCCAGTGGAAGCGGTCAATACAGGCAAGGACAGTACCTTCTGCTATGTCCTGGCGGACGGCGTGATCGCCCGCAGGGAAGTGGTGACCGGGATCAGTTCGGAGACATCGACACAGATCGAGGAAGGGTTAAAAGAAGGGGATCTTGTCATCCCGCAGCTCACAGACGGCCTGACGGAGGGCAGCCCTGCCAAGAGTATGCCCGCAGGGGGACAGGAGGGAGCCGATGGGGCAGATAGTTGAATACATTAAGATGGCCCTGTCCAACATCCGTTCCAACAAAGGCCGCTCATTTCTGACCATGCTGGGCATCATCATCGGCATCTCCTCGGTCATCGCGATCATGGGCGTGGGGAACGGGTTCGAGGAGGAGATGAACGAGCAGCTGGCCTCTTTCGCCGGCGGACAGCTCTACATCTATACCGACGACGAGGGACGGAAAGTCGAAGAGTACCTGGACGCGGACGATATGGAGGCCATTGAGGCCCTGGACGGCGTTTCGGGGACCAGTCCGGATTATATGGAGACGGGCACCACGCTGGCCCCGAAGGGGACCTTTGACGTAAATATCCGGGGCGGCGGCACGGCCCAGGAGGAAGTCTCCGGGATCAAGATCGTGTCGGGACGCTACTACAACGAGAGCGATATCGCCACGGGAAACCACGTCTGCGTGATCCGCAAAAAAGACGCGCTGAAAGCCTTCGGCACCGACGACATCCTGGGGATGGATCTGGAGGTGAGCCTGTACAACAATGCGGTGGATATGACCATCATAGGGATCTCTGAGAGCAAGAATGAGGACAACATGGTCTCGTACGATTACGCGGGGGATTCGATCTCCCTGGAGATCCCGTACACGGCTTTTGAGGCCTTTGGCTGGGAGACGACGAAAGATATCTATAGTTTTTATGTGACCACGAACGGCACGGTGGACTCCGGCGTCGTGGCGCAGAATGCCCTGCAGCTCTTAAACAGGCGGCACTACAGCCAGGGGGAAGAGTATTATCAGATGCAGGACTACAACGACCAGGTGGGGCAGGTGAACCAGATGCTGGGGATGATCACAGGATTCATCTCCTTCGTGGCGGGGATCTCCCTGCTGGTAGGCGGGATCGGGGTCATGAACATCATGCTGGTGTCGGTGACGGAGCGCACCCGGGAGATCGGGATCCGAAAAGCCCTGGGGGCCAAGACCTCATCGATCACGCTGCAGTTCCTGGCCGAGTCGGCGATCATCTCCTGTATCGGAGGCTTCATCGGGATCGGGATCGGGTATGTGCTCGCCTATGCGATCTGTTCCGTTCCCGCACTGGATTTCCCGCCGGGGATCCACATATCCACGATCCTGTTCGCCACGCTGTTCTCATCGGGGATCGGGATATTCTTCGGTCTGTATCCGGC
>CAJTYN010000245.1 GCA_910584115.1 uncultured Lachnospiraceae bacterium | reverse complement strand
TATCACCGTCACAAATGTATGATCGTGTGTTTCACTGTTCAGTTGTCAAAGTGCTTTTTTGTTTTGTGTTCCCTGACGGAACATTTGATATGATATCATCTTTTCTTTAAGTTGTCAACACTTTTTTTATTTTATCTTCAACTTATTTTTGAAGCTGATATCTTATTCATATCTGGGCAGGTTTCCCTTTATCCAGATAACGGAGAAGGAGGGATTTGAACCCTCGCGCCGCTATAAACGACCTATACCCTTAGCAGGGGCACCTCTTCAGCCAACTTGAGTACTTCTCCAGATTGCCTAAATCTCTTTATATCGTATTGTCGCCGTATTTCCTCACGGCACGATGGATATTATACGAGATTATATGAGAGTTGTCAACAGGTTTTTCCAGATTTTTTTATTTTTTTGTGATAGTCCGGCCATGACCTTCTGGATGATGCGATGGGCATGGCCGGATCGTCACTTTTTTGGTATGCCGATCTTATAGTCTGGCTTTTTTTATGGCAGAGTATCCGCCTTTTACAGTGACATTTTTATCTTTTCCTGTTCCTTTTTTGTAGGCCTGCACGCGATAGCTGTATGTCCTGCCTTTTTTTGCGTCTTTATCTATATAGAGGGTCTTCCCGGTTCTTACATCGGTGATCATCTTCCACTTGGTCTTCGCTGTCTTCCGATAGATGCGGTATCCGCTGCACTTGGCCACCTTGTTCCAGGTTATTTTTATCTTGCCTTTCCCGGGGGATGCCTTGAGACTTTTTGGTGCCGACGGGACGCTGCCCGCCGTCAGGCCTCTGACATCATATCCTCCGATACGGGTGCCCGAGATATAGCGGAACGCTCTTACTGTATAAGTAACGTTCCCTTTGCCTGCTTTTTTATCTGTATAGCTGCATGAGCCTGTATATCTTTCGCCTGCATCTGAGATCTTTTTGATCTTTTCCCACCCGCCGTTTCCTTTTTTGCGGTAGACATAGAAGCCATCGCAGCTCTTGTCTCTATATTCCCAAGTCAGTCTGGCTTCTTTTTTATCCCGGGTCAGGGACACCAGTCTCGGCGTGTCCGTGTATGTCACTTTCACCCCGGGACCCGCACTGAGGTGAGACAGAGTCGGCATCCCGCTCACATCGAGCACGTCGAACCTATTGTCCTCACAGGAGAGATCATCCACATGCTGCATATTCTCCGTATCCAGGGATGTGAGCTGGTTGTCCCTGCAATATAAGTTGTATAACCTGTTATCATCTCCGAACTTGATACTCTCTAGACGATCATGTTCACACTTGACCTTTGTATCAAATGGAAATCCTTTTGGAAAGTTCTTTCCCTGAAAATTGTTTGTGAGATCTAATATACGCAGTTGGTTGTTACTGCAGTCCAGATACTCCAGCATAGGGCTGCCGCTCAGATCCAGTTCTGCCAGAACGTTCTCACTGCAGTACAACCTGCTCACCCTGCTCGCCTTTAGGTATGCCAACTGGTTCTTACTGCAGTCCAGCCTTCTGATCTCTTCCAATTCCAGGGATGTGAGCTGGCACTCGCTGCAGTCCAGAGTCTGTATCTTCTTGCATTTTAAGGATGTGAGGGACTGGTTCCTGCGGCAATCCACCTCAGATATGCTGGCGATGCTGCTAAGGTCGAGGGATGTGAACGCATTCTCCCTGCAATCGATCAGATACATCTGCTCCATGCTGCCAAGGCTCAGTCTCTCCAGCTGATTTCTCTTACAGTCCAGTCTCTTCAGCCTGAGCGCCCCTGTAAGGTCCAGGCTCGTCAGATGGTTATCTCTGCAGTTGAGTTTGACCAGATGGGGCATATCGCCTATCACCAGGGACTCCAGCCGGCCGTCATAACAATAGAGGACCTCCAGCTTGTTGTTCTGGCTCACATCCAGGCTCGTCAATCCATTGCCGGAACATAAGAGGATCTCAAGGTTTTTCAGGTATCCGATGCCTTCGAGACTCTCGACCGTCCCTTCATCACTGTCGCAATCTAAGATCTTTATATCGCCGATCTCCTGCTCTGACAGTATCCCATCCCTGTCTTTATCAGATGCGCTCAAGAGTCCGCGGAAGACCGCGTCCGGAAAATGGGCCTCATCGATGGGGACGCCGCCTTCGGCAAGCCCGGATGGTGACATCTCATCCGACTCCTCTTCTATGACTGATACTGTTGGCGGCATCCCGTCCGGTCCATCTTCTATGACTGGTCCCGGCGGCAGACTCTCCTCCGGCTCCCTCTCTATGGCCGACCCCTCCTGGATATCCGATCCGTCTGACGATATCACGTCTGACTCCTCCTCTATGGCTGATACCGACACGGACGCCGCCTGAACGGATCTTCCCATCCATGGCAATAAAGAGCATACTAAGGCTGCATATACGATGGATGATATCTTCCTCTTCATGATCGTATCCCCCCTTTATCTTTATTTTATCTTTGCTTTCTTGACAGCGGAAAATATCCCGTTTGTGATGACATTCTTATCTTTACCCGTCCCTTTTTTGTAAGCACGCACACGGTAACTGTACGTCCTGCCGCTCTTTGCTTTTTTATCTATGTAAGAGGCTTTTCCGGGCCTTATGTCGGCGATCTTCTTCCATTTAGCATTTTTTGACGCTTTGCGGTATATGTGGTATCCGCTGGCGCCGGGGACTTTTTTCCAGGTCAGCGTGGCCCTCTTCTTCCCGGACACCACCCGGACGTTCTTTGGCGCCGATGGGACGCCCGGCGCTTTCAGTCCCCTGCTGTCATAGGCTCCCTGGTGATCCTCGTATGTACCTTCGTTAATCCTCAGCTCCAGAGTTTGGAAAGCAGCCACTGTATAAGCGACATCTCCTCTTCCTGTATACTTATCCGTATAGGAGTATCTCCCCTTACTACAGCCCTTCCGTATCTCCCCGACCTTTTTCCAATCGCCTTTCCCTTCTTTTCGATAGATGAAGAAACCGCTGCAGGGCACCCCTTTATGATCCCAGGCGAGCTCTGCCCCTTTCTGGTCACGCCTGAGGGACACCAGGTCCGGTGCATCTGCATAGATCACTCTCGTCCCGGGATCTGAAGTCAACGCACGTAACTGTCGCATTTTTCTCAGATCCAGCGTCCCGATCCTGTTGTTCTCACAATACAGACATTCAAGATAGACATCTTTCCCGAACTTTATGCTCTCCAGACGGTTATCATTGCATATGAGGGTCTGTCTCCCGATATTCTCATTGCCAATAGACAGGTCTTTCAGGAAATTCCTGCTCATGTCCAGTGAGCGCAGCATGTTCTCACTGCAGTCCACATAGCGCAAGTAAGGACTGTTCCTCAGATCCAGCTCCGTCAAGACATTATTTTGGCAATACACATCAGCTACATCGTCCAATCTCAGCGATATGAGTTCATTATCATTACAATAAACTTTATTTGCTCCCCCTCTAAGATCAAGATGTGTGAGCCTGTTACCCTCACAATGTAACGTAGATATATCTGTGTTCTCATCGATCTGCAAGCTCGTCAGCCTATTATCTCTGCAATCAAGAGACCACAGATATCCCTCTGACGCTCCTGCCCCTCTAAGATCCAGCTTCTCCAGACGATTTCCCACACAAGATATGATCCTATCAGATAATTTATCTGTATCCACATGGCAGATATTACCAGCCCCGGCCAGGGACTCTAATCTATTATCATCACAGGAAAGACTGCAGAGTTTCTTGTTCTGGCTCACATCCAGACTT
>CAJTYN010000244.1 GCA_910584115.1 uncultured Lachnospiraceae bacterium | reverse complement strand
AGACAAGCCCCCAGCAGTGCGCCAACACTGGCCAGGGGCAGGCATAGCCGGAGCTATGACAAAACGATCATACATATCATAGCACAGGACCCGGCGGAAAGGTAGAGGGAAGATGAGAAAAGATCTGATAAACGACGCAAGGATAGCAGTAGGTGTGTTCGTGGATATGAGGAGAGCCAGGGCAGAGGGCAAGGATGTCAGGCTGAAGATGGTCAGGTGTTGTCCATGCATCAAGAGCGGGCCAGCTTTCTATGATACATCGGAGGGGTGCATGTTCGCGCACAGGGATAGAGCACTGCATAACGCTGTCTGGGAGGTGTTCAAAACACTTTCATATGAGGACAAGAGGGTGCTGTGCTTCTCACCGGAGAACGGGCGTTTCCTGGCAAGGGTGCAGCTCTGGGAGCGGGAGCTTGAGCCGGCATTGCCGCCCAAGCTGTACCATAAAGCTATGGGCGCGATATTGCACCAGTATGTCAGGATAAAGCTGGCGCATGTGAGGGGCAGATGCAGGATGCCATTGAGAGATATAAAGATATACCCATGTTTCTGGGAGACGCCACCATCCCCGGGCAAGATGGATGAGAAGAGGCAGTATCTCAAGGATCACGGGACGTTCCAGTCAGATATCGTGCTGGATGAGGATGGATATCTGATAGACGGCTTCACGTCCTATCTGCTGGCAAGGGAGCGGGGGATCATAGACGTGCCGGTCAGATACGGCAAGAGACAGGTCATACAGGCGTACCATAGGCCGGGTGGCAAGCTGTACACATGGGAGCTGCCAGAGGGACTCACAGGCCAGGTATCTGCCGGGGATGAGGTCGTTGTACATACGCAGAGGGGTGTCAGGTGTGTCACAGTGGCAGCAGTCAGGAGATACGTCCCCCGGAGCAGTGCCGGGCGGATGCAGATGGTCATCAAAAGGAAAGGAGGCCCGGCATGAGCTACGAGGAAATGATCATTTCATTACTTTTCAAGTTTCATGATAAACGGCTCTTGAAGCACATCTATGAATTGGCTGAATATCTGTATATTTACAGGGATAAGACGGGGTATACGGAATGAGGGCAAGATACATAAAGGAGACTATCAGGATGATGCGGCAGATCAAGAGAGAAGAGCGGCTCAAAAAGATATATACGGTAGCAAAGACGCTTTTACAGATCGAAAAGGAGGGCGTGTGTCAGCAAAAGTGACAATCAGCTATGAGCGGACGGAGGAACTCAGGGCGGTCCTGGATCGGCTGGGGCCTATGGTCAGGTCGTATAAGGTGGCCAAGATGCAGCGGGGGCGGTTCAAGAAGGCGTACGCTGACCTGGATGCGGACAAACTGGGGCGATATCGTCCTGTCGCCCCGGGCTTTCCGCTCAAAAATGACGTATAGGAATGCCGGGGAGCCTTGAAAACACGGGGGAAACGCTTGCATACCCCCTTCCCCTTATGATATAATCTCAATAGACAGACAAGATAGTGGAGAGTACCCCGGGCGGCGGATGGGCCGCACGGAAGCCATGATGGGCGTGGGAAAGTCTTACTCATTTTCTGAGTATCTCTTTCCCGCGCCCTTTTTGTCTGTATCCAGAGAGACAGTCCACAGGACGTAAAACAGGAAAGGAAGGACATATGGAGAACACGAACGGAGAGAGCACCCAGGCGCAAGGCACGGGGGATGATACAGGGGCGCAGGCTCAGGACGGCAGCGGGAGCCAGAGGACGTTCACCCAGGAAGAGGTCAACAGCCTGATACAGGCACGGCTCGCCAGGGCGAAGGAGCAGGCAGGGAAGGACGCCAAGGCGGAGTATGACCAGAAGATGGCGGACCTGCAGGCCAGGGAACTCAAGCTGATCATGAAGGAGAAGCTGGATGCGCGGGAGATGCCCCGGGGCTTGGTGGACATACTCAGCTGCACCAGCGAAGAGGACATAGACAGTAAACTCGATGCGTTACAGAAGATATACGGGACGGAGAGAGCGCCCAAGGATATCAAGGTTGGGGCGCCCAGCGGCTTCAGGTTCGGCACGCCGTCTGGCCCTGACCCGGTACGGAAGGCTATGGGGCTCGAGAGATAAGGAGGTAAGGAGATGGCGATAGAATTAGTAACACGGTATCTGCCCTACGTGGATGAACTCTTCTCCACAGAGAGCAAGAAGTCACTGCTGACGAACCAGGATCTGTCCTGGACAGGGGCACATACGATAAAGGTCTATAAGGTCACGACCGCACAGATGGGCGATTACGGGCGTTCTGGCCCGGATGCGGGGAACTGGTCGAGGTATGGCAAGGTACAGGGCCTCGACGCGACGACAGAGGAACTCACGCTGAAGAAGGACCGATCCTTCACGTTCGCAGTCGATAAGCTGGACAAGGATGAGACGGGCGGTCAGCTCGCGGCGGCGTCCGCGCTCGCCAGGCAGATCCGGGAAGTGATCATCCCGGAAGTGGATACATATGTATATGGCGTGATGACCGCAGAGGCGGGGCACAAGCCGGATGCAGCGGCATTGACCAAGACGGATATCTATGATCGGATCATAGCCGCCAATAACACGCTGGATAACTCAGAGGTGCCGGAGACTGGCCGTGTGCTGGTGGTGACGCCGGATGTGTACCTGCTGATGAAGCAGTGCAAGGATATCACGATGGAGACGGATATCGGCAACGATATGAGGCTGAGGGGCGTCATATCGAACCTGGATGGATGCAATGTCATAAAAGTACCGAAGACCAGGGTGCCCAAGGACTTTGGCTTCATGCTGGCCCATCCATGTGCGACGGTGGCCCCCACCAAGCTGGAGGACTACAAGATTCATCAAGACCCGCCGGGGATCAGTGGTGAGCTGGTGGAAGGCCGGCTGTGCTATGATGCGTTCGTGCTGGAAAATAAGGCAGGGGCGATCTACTACCAGGCGATACCAGCAGCAACGTCAGAGCCAGGCGGTGACACACAGGAGACGGGATGATAGTCGGCCCTGGGGATCCGCACAGGTCCCTGGGGCGTTTTCGTATGTAGGTGACGGGATGGACAGATTGGACAGGTTGTTAGAAAAGGCCGCTGGATCCGCATATCTCCGGCAGCTCGGGCAGGATAACCCGTACATGGGAAAGGGCAGTGATGAGCTGCTGAGTTATCTGGATGGGGATGATTACCGCGCTCCTGAGATGAGGACCCGGGCGTGGGACCAGTTCATGTATGCCCTGGTACATGCCCCTAGCGTAGGCGGATTGACAGAGTGAGGAGGGGAGAGGATGGCGCAGATCAGGTTGAAGACGAGGACGGCGGCGGAAGTGCGCCGGACATTGACCCGTGTCATGAACATGGTCGCTAACGGGGAGATGGACAACAAGACGGCCAACACCATCATCCTGGGGTGTAATGCCGTGCTGTCTTCCATACGGACGGATGAGCAGCAGAGGAAGATAGACGAACTGGAGGGGATCCTCAATGCGATCAGATAGGAACCATGAGGGATATCATGACCCGACAGCCTGTGAAGCCGTCCGGCGGGCGCATAGACATAAAAAGGAGAGTGCGTCCAGGAGGACAGCCCGTACCGGATATCTGCTGAGGGAGATCCCTGGCTTCCAGGAGGTGCGGAGGACTGTGATGAGGTGATGCCATGAGCAATGAACAGCTCGTGATACAGATAAGAGCCGGGATCGATGTGGCTGACAACATGCTGCAGCTCTGGGAGCAGAACCGTCGTTTCATCTTCAAGATGGC
>CAJTYN010000243.1 GCA_910584115.1 uncultured Lachnospiraceae bacterium | reverse complement strand
GAAACACACCATGCTCTTAGACGGCGACAATGTGCGCATGGGCCTGTGCAAGAATCTGGGCTTTACGCAGCAGGACCGGATAGAGAACATCCGCCGTGTGGCGGAAGTCGCTAAGCTGATGAATGACGCGGGTCTGATCGTGCTGACGGCGTTCATCTCACCTTACAGGCAGGGACGGGAAAATGCCCGGGAGATCATAGGGGACGGTTTTGTGGAGATCCACGTGGACACCCCTCTTGAGGTCTGTGAGCAGAGGGATATCAAAGGCTTGTATGCAAAGGCGCGCAGGGGAGAGATCCCCAACTTTACAGGGGTCTCCAGTGCCTATGAGCCTCCGCTGCAGCCGGAGTTCAGGATCGATACCAGCCAGTGTACGATCGAGGAGGCGATCGAGCGGATCGTGGCGCGGTTGGGATTTTGAGCATTTATGAAAAAAGATCTTCAGGTATGAGGCTTGAAGATCTTTTTTATTGCTCATGGATCAAATTTAAAAAAAATATAACATATCATATTTATATCAAAATATTTTTGTAATATTTATGTCATAGATATCAGAAGACGATGCAGAGAGAAGGAGAAAAATATGGCGACGGTTTTTTTGAGTATCGGCATGCCAAAAACAGGGACTACGGCGATCCAATCTTTTTTGCGTGAAAATGAGGGTCTACTGAAAGAGCAGGGATACTGCTTTCCGGTACTATGGCATGAAGCGGACGGGGGATATAAGAACAGGAACGGACATTTTCTGTTATGCGATGCCGAGGAACAGGAAAGGCAATTCCAAAGAATCGAAAAGCTGGCAAAGACATATCCCAATATCATATTGTCGGACGAGGCGATCTGGAAAGCGGGCTATAAACGAAGAGGTTTTTGGAAGGCGGCCGCCGAGCGGTTTGGGCAGATCGGATGCAGGCTGCGTGTGATCGTGTATCTGCGCAGGCAAGATCTGCTCGTGCAGTCCCTCTGGAATCAGAATATCAAATCAAAGGCTGTGAACTGGACGAAGACATTTGATGAGTGTATAGAACAGGATGGTTTTTCTTATTTTCCGCTGGATTATCATAAAGGATTGACGAAGATCGCGAAACATGTGGATCAGAGCGATATGATCGTGCGCGTGTATGAACAGGGGCAGTTCGAGGGCGAGGGAAATACGATATTCTCTGATCTCCTCAGATGTGTCGGGGCAGATATATCTAAGCCTTACACGGATGAGAAGGTGAAGAGCAATCTGGGACTGAGGGATAATCTCATCGAGATCAAGAGGATCATAAACAGTGCCCCGGGATACCGCGGGATGGGGGATTTCATGAGCAGGCCGGTGAAAGCCGCCAATGACTCGCTGATACAGGACGGGCTGCATGCGGATACCAGCATGTTCAGCTATGAGGAGCAAAAAAAATTCCTGAAAAAGTTCGAGGAGGGGAACCGCAGGATCGCTCAAGAGTTTTTGGGCAGGCCGGATGGGAGGCTCTTTTACCAGGATGTGGAAGAGCTCCCGAAATGGGAGATGGATCGAGAGCGCATATACCGGGACATCACCGTAGTCGTGACGGAGGCCCTGTGCGAGCAGGAAAAGAAGATCCTCCGCATGCAGGAAGATCTGAGACTGATACAAGATAGTGTGTTCTTTAAAGCCTATCGGAAAGTATGCAGGGCGCTGGACGACGGCGGGGGAAAATGAGGATAAAAAAGCGGCAGGACCAGGTGTACGGCGGTCCTGCCTGTCTTTTTATCCTCTATTTCTGGACGATGTTGATGATCTTCTTGGGCACGTAGATCTCTTTGACGATGTTCCCGGTCAGCTTGTCTGCCACGGCAGCTTTACCGGCCTGGATGGC
Organism: uncultured Lachnospiraceae bacterium; assembly: GCA_910584115.1. GTDB lineage: Bacteria > Bacillota > Clostridia > Lachnospirales > Lachnospiraceae > MGBC164599. Next base: position 1,892 of record CAJTYN010000243.1, on the reverse strand, counting down.
GTCTTCTTTGGAGATGTCGGCGGATATGCGGATGACGGCTCTCGTCTTGCCGTTGATCTGCACGGGCACCTCGATCTCGTCGTCTTTCATGGCCGACTCATCCGCTTCTGGCCATCTGTTTTCAAAAATGGATGTATCATGCCCGTAGACCTCCCACAGCTCTTCCGTGATATGGGGGGCGAAAGGAGCCAGGAGTACCAGGAAAGTCTCCATCGTTTCCCTGTCGATGCCGCCGGTCTTCTTGGCGATGTCCATCAGTTTGTTGTTGTATTCCATGAACCCGGATACGACGGTGTTCAGGCTGAAGCTCTCCAGGCGCTGGGTGATGTCGTAGGTCAGCCGGTGACGGAGCTTGACCATCTCCGGTGTGGCGGCCACATCGGCTTCATGGCTGTCCAGCGCCAGCTTCCAGAACCTCTTTAAGAAACGGCTCACCCCGTCGATCCCCCGGTCATCCCATTCGGCGTCCAGTTCCGGAGGCCCTACGAACAGCTCGTACATGCGCAGGGAGTCGCATCCGTAATCACGCACCAGGTCGTCGGGTGCCACCACGTTTCCTTTTGATTTACTCATCTTGATGCCGTTCTTCCCGGTGATCATCCCCTGGTTGAAGAGTCTGTGGAAAGGTTCCTCAAAATCGATCGCGCCGATGTCGTAGAGGAATTTTGTGTAAAATCTGGAGTACAGCAGATGGAGCACCGCGTGTTCCACGCCGCCGATGTACATATCCACGGGCAGATACTTGTCCGCTTTTTCTTTGGAGACTAATTCCTGGTCGTTGTGGTTGTCCACATACCGGAGGAAATACCAGGAGGAACCGGCCCACTGGGGCATGGTGTTCGTCTCCCGTTTGGCGTCCGCGCCGCAGGCCGGGCATTTGCAGTTGACCCATTCGTCGATGGCGGCCAGCGGGGATTCTCCTGTGCCTGTCGGTTCGTAGGAGTCCACGTCGGGGAGCCGCAGGGGCAGTTCTTCTTCCGGGACGGGGACGTTCCCGCACTTGGGGCAGTGTACGATCGGGATGGGTTCGCCCCAGTACCGCTGCCTGGAGAACACCCAGTCGCGCAGTTTATAATTGACGGTCGCTTTTCCCAGGCCCTGTTTCTCGATCATGTGGGGCGCTTCTTTTTTCAGGACGGAGGACTCCATCCCGTTCCACTCCCCGGAGTTGATCATGGTGCCGCTGGCTTCGGTGTAGGCTTCGGTCATGTCGGGGATCTCCTGGCCGTCTTTTGCGATGACCTGGATGATCGGGATATCGAATTTCTTAGCGAAAGCAAAGTCTCTGTCGTCATGGGCCGGCACGCACATGATCGCGCCGGTGCCGTAGTCCGCCAGGACGTAATCGGAGAGCCAGATGGGGATCTTCGCCTGGTTCAATGGGTTGATGGCGTAGCTGCCGGTGAACACGCCGGTCTTTTCTTTGTCCTGGAGACGGTCCACGTTGGATTTCATGGAAGCGTCGTAGATGTATCTGTCCACGGCTCCTCTCGTCTCCGGCGTGGCCAGGCCCGCGGCCAGCGCGTGTTCCGGCGCAAGGACCATGAACGTGGCCCCGTAGAGGGTATCGGGCCTTGTAGTATAGACGGTGATCTTCTCTTCCCGGCCCTCCACGGCGAAGTCAACTTCGGCCCCGTAGGATTTTCCGATCCAGTCGGACTGCATCTTCTTGACCTTCTCCGGCCAGTCCAGTTTATCCAGGTCGGAGAGGAGCCGCTCGGCGTATTTTGTGATCTTCAGCATCCACTGGCGCAGGTTCTTCTTGGTGACCTCGGCGCCGCAGCGCTCGCAGCAGCCGTTGACCACTTCTTCGTTGGCCAGGCCGGTCTTGCAGGACGGGCACCAGTTGATGGGAAATTCTTTTTCGTAGGCCAGGCCCTCCTTGAACATCT
>CAJTYN010000242.1 GCA_910584115.1 uncultured Lachnospiraceae bacterium | reverse complement strand
CCGTTTTCCCCGTCCGCCACGGAAGCGTCGATCTTCTTTTTCTGCGCTTCGCGGTACTGGAAGAATTCCTTCGCCACCTGGGGGAACAGCGCGTAGGTCAGCACGTCTTCGTCCTGCTCTTTATAGATCTCGATCTCTTTTTCCAGAGTCTCAAGCTCCGCCGGGATCAGGTCCGCGTACCGGCAGGTAATCGGCTCCGTATCCCCGATGCATTTCTTCTGCACCTCCGGGTCGAAGGGCTTGACCGTCTGGCCGTATTTACCGCTCAGTACGTCTTTCGTCTCTTTTGTCACCATCTTATAGCGCTCGCCCATGATCACGTTGAAGACGGCCTGTGTGCCCACAATCTGGGAGGAAGGCGTCACGAGAGGACATTCGCCCAGATCCTTGCGCACCCGCGGCACTTCTTCCAGCACTTCGTAATATTTATCCTCCGCGTGCTGTTCTTTGAGCTGGGAGGTCAGGTTGGAGAGCATCCCGCCCGGCACCTGGTACAGCAGCGTCTTGATGTTCACACCCATGTTCTTCGGATTGAGCAGGCCGCTGTCTAAGGCTTCGTCCCGGATCGGCCGGAAATGGTCCGCGATCTGGGCCAGCAGGTTCTGGTCGAAGCCCGTGTCGTAGGGCGTTCCTTTAAATGTCTCCACCATGACTTCCGTGGCCGGCTGGGACGTTCCCAGCGCGAAGGGCGACATGGCCGTATCGATCACATCCACCCCGGCTTCCACGGCTTTCATATAGGTCATGGACGCCACGCCGGAGGTGTAATGCGTATGGAGCTGGATGGGCAGATCCACGGCTTCCTTCAGGGCCTGGATCATCTCCGTGGCTTTATAGGGCAGCAAGAGCCCCGCCATGTCTTTGATGCAGATGGAGTCCGCCCCCATATCCTCGATCTTCTTGGCGATGTCCGTCCAATACTCCAATGTGTAAGCCACCCCCAGGGTATAGGACAGAGCCACCTGGGCATGGCCTTTTTCCTTATTGGCCGCCGTGACCGCGGTCTGCAGATTGCGCAGGTCGTTGAGGCAATCGAAGATCCGGATGATGTCGATGCCGTTTGCCAGCGACTTCTGGACAAAATATTCCACCACATCGTCCGCGTAAGGCCGATACCCCAGGATGTTCTGCCCGCGGAAGAGCATCTGCAGCTTCGTATTCTTGAATCCGTCTCGGAACTTGCGCAGCCGCTCCCAGGGGTCTTCCTTCAGGAAACGCAAGGACGCGTCAAAGGTGGCCCCGCCCCAGCACTCCACAGAATGGTATCCCACCTGGTCCATCTTCTCCACGATCGGCAGCATCTGTTCTGTCGTCATCCTGGTCGCGATCAGGGACTGGTGGGCATCACGCAGGATCGTCTCTGTAATCCGTATGGGTTTCTTTTCTTTATTTTTCTGATCTTCTGACATAATTTCCCTCCTAAACAGATTTTTCTACACGCCGAAGATAGCCATAAATGTACCTGCCGCCACCGCCGTCCCGATCACGCCCGCCACATTCGGGCCCATGGCGTGCATCAGCAGGAAATTGGTGGGGTCGGCTTCCGCCCCGACTTTCTGGGAGACGCGGGCCGCCATCGGTACGGCGGACACGCCTGCGGATCCGATCAGCGGATTGACCTTGCCCTTTGTGACCTTGCACATGAGTTTTCCGAAGAGGACGCCCGAGGCGGTCCCGCAGGCAAAAGCCACCAGGCCCAGCAGCACGATCTTCAGGGTATCCAGGTTCAGGAAATTCTCCGCGCTGGTGGAAGCGCCCACGGATGTCCCCAGCAGGATCACCACGATATACATCAGCGCGTTGGAGGCCGTCTCCGTCAGCTGGCCGACCACGCCTGACTCCCTGAAGAGATTGCCCAGCATGAGCATGCCTACCAGCGGCGCCGTCGTGGGCAGGATCAGGCAGACCACGATCGTGATCACGATGGGGAACAGGATCTTCTCCAGCTTGGACACCGGACGGAGCTGCTCCATCTTGATCTTCCGCTCCTCCTCCGTCGTCAGGAGCCGCATGATCGGCGGCTGGATGATCGGGACCAGGGCCATATATGAGTACGCCGCCACCGCGATCGGACCCATCAGCGCCCCCTGCCCCAATTTACCTGACAGGAAGATGGATGTGGGGCCGTCCGCGCCGCCGATGATAGAGATCGCGGCCGCCGCTTTTCCGTTAAATCCCATGAAGATCGCCAGGAAATAGGCGGCATAGATGCCCACCTGCGCCGCCGCTCCCAGCAGGAAGCTCTTGGGGTTCGCGATCAGCGGCCCAAAATCCGTCATCGCCCCCACGCCCATGAAGATCAACGAGGGCAGGATGCTCCATTCGTCCAACAGATAAAAATAATGCAGCAGCCCGCCCACCCCGTTGGACGCCTCCTCGGCCCTCATCATGATATCCGGATAGATGTTGACCAGGAGCATGCCAAAAGCGATGGGGACCAGAAGCAGCGGTTCAAACTCATGCCGGATGGCCAGATAGAGGAGCACCAGGGCCACCAGGATCATGAAATAATTCCCCACGGACAGGCCAAAAAACGCAGTCTGATGGATCAGGTTAGACAAAGTTTCTGTAACATAAGACATTTGACTACCTCCCGTTCTAATCCATGGATGCCAGAGTATCTCCGTTTTCCACTGTGTCGCCGACTGTCACGTCCACGCTGGCCACTGTGCCATCCTTGGGCGCTACCACCGGGATCTCCATCTTCATGGACTCCAGGATCACGATGGTATCCCCCGCCCGCACGGTCTGGCCCGCTCTCACCTCCACCTTAAAGACTTTGCCCGGCACGGACGCAGTCACTTTCACACCGCCGGCGCTCCCCTGGGGCTGCGGCTTTGCCGCCGTCTGGGTGACCGTCTGCTGGATAGAAGGCGCCGCGCCGCCCTCCTTTTCCTCCACGACTACATCGTATGCTGTCCCGTTTACAGTGATCGTATAATTCTTCATTTTGATCTTCCTCCTTTAAAACCTGTTTTTCCTGCGGTCTGCCTTGCGGATCGAACGCACCACGAAGCCGTCTGTGGACGTGCCCTCATAGGCGGCGATCGCGGCCGCGATCACAGCGACCAGCTCCTGGTCATCCTGCAGGACTCTGTCCTCTTCCTCACTCTCAGAGGCTGCCCGCACCGGCAGGGGCAGTTCTTCGATCTCGATCCCTTCCTTGGCCTTTTCCTCCGTTTTTCCGATAAAACGGAACAGAGATATGACGAACGTCAGAAATACCAGCATCGCGAACACGATCCCCAGCCCCATGAGCGTATTCAGGCCGGCCCTCTCAAGGAGCACCTGCATGGGATACTGTACGTCGATGCTGAAGGATGTGGGCGTGCCCGTCTGGTCATACAGATAGACGAACTGTGCATCCTGTCTGGAAAATGCCACAGGGATCCGCACCACATAGCCGTCCGCGGTCTTCTCCGCCTCCGACTCTCCCATGCTCTTGAGATCACCCAGTTCATCCCTGCTGCTCTCCCAGGCTTCCATCGTGGTCACCGTAAAATCGTCCCCGGAATCCTTGTACGCATCGATCTCTTCCTGGCCCAGTTCCACGATCGCCTCTGAGAGGCTCTCCGCCGTATTGATCAGGTTCGCGCGCATCTCTTCATCGATCCCGCCCCCGGACGCCTCGGCCCGCACCGGCAGCAGGATGGACAGGACGGCCAGGATGAACAGGGCCGCGCGGTATCTTTTCTTTGCTCTCTCTTTCATGATCACCCTCCCTGTCACACTGTGCGATGTTTTTTGTC
>CAJTYN010000241.1 GCA_910584115.1 uncultured Lachnospiraceae bacterium | reverse complement strand
ATCTCTGAAATCGTGTACCATCTACTCTGTTATGACCATATCTCACCCCTCTTTCTGATAATTCAATGACCTATTCGCAGTTATGATCTGATCATTGTAAATTTTATCATATTTTTCCAAAAAATACAACCGAAACCTCTTATAAACAAAAAACCGCCTGGGATGACTGCGGACAAAATAACCGCGCATCCAGACGGGAAAGATCAAAATGCCGTCAGACCCTCACTGAGATGAAAGTCTATGTTCTCCTTGATAAATATATCCAAGTTCGTATGGATCAGATGCCCTTTCGGACCAATACCTGTCAGGAGATGGTCTTTTAAAACCTTGACCGCATAATATCCCTGTTCAAAAGGCTGCTGTCCAATAGCGAACTGCACTACATTATTTTTTAAAAATTCGGGTGTCCGGCAGATATAGTCCGTGCATACCACATTTACTTTTCCCACGAGACCATGATCGATCAGATGATCGCCCAAGGCATTGATGTCACCGCCAGATATAAATATATTTTTTATGTCATACCCGGCAAATAATTCTCTACAGAGGGTTTTGATCCGTTCGGGATCTTCTTGTGTCTCGAAACTCCCGATCATACGCATCTGTGGAAAATATGCTGACAGATGATCCCTAAATCCCTCAAAGCGTTCCATATGTGCCCTTATCATCTGATAACCCAGGAAAACGACTGTGCCTCCACCCCCCTGGGAGATCATTCCCAGAAGCTGAGCGGCAACTCTCCCACAAGCCCTCGCATCCTGACCGATGTAGCACAGGTTCTTGATATCCCTCAACTGGGTATTATAAAAGACCAGCGGGATAGATCCGACAATGTCCGTCAGTATTTTTTTCACACCAGCAGTCTCCATAGGAGCCAGTGCCAGCGCATCAACATGATCAGCGACCGCCCGACGGATCTGCTCCTGTTGAGCGGTCCCGCTGAAATCATCCATTTCATAAATATCGACTGTCACACCGTAACTCAGACATTCTTTCTGGGCATATAGGACCCCTTTTAACACATCTTTCCCATAGAAATTAGACTTTGGTGATACGACGATCCCGATCTTTATCTTCTTTTCTTTTGACTTTAATGCTTTCGCGACCACATTTGGCTTATAATCCAGTTCCTCAATGATCTTGAGCACCTTTGCCCGTGTCTTGTCACTGACATCCGGCCGGCCGTTCAGTACACGATCGACCGTTCCCCTGGAGACCTGCGCCCTCTCTGCGATCTGCTTTATCGTAATGTTGCCCATCTATATCACCCTTTTTCTATAGTATCGTATGTTTAGATCATACCATAGAAACGGATACACGACAAGAACCCCTTACTCACCTCTGTAATATTCATCCACATTGTCAATGGTGACAGGGAAAAAATCACGATAATAATCTTTTTCCACAGGAACGCCATCGACTAGATCCGATAAGATCCCATAGCATTCTTCTCCGATCATGGGAGAGGTTCCGGTAACGAGCACGGACATACGGCAGGCTTCTTTATTTTTGATGGCCCGCATCTCCTCGTTTGTTCCGTCCACCGCGAATACTCCCATATCATCGCTGATCTCTCCCAGCGTTTTCAGCGCCTCATTTGCACCCAGGGCGCCGCCCCCTCCGATACAGCAGATGACTTTCACATCGGGATGACCCTGGAGTATAGTCTCTGTGACGGCCAGACCACTGGTCACATCAATGGCCGGCTGCTGTGCCACGATCTCGGCGTTCGGCGCGTTTTCTTTCAGAGCGTCCACGATCCCGTTCCCCCGCTCCAGGAGCGCCACCTCCTGGGGATAGTCCAGGACGGCCACTTCACATTTCCCGTCTGTAAATTTCTCATTGATGAACTTTGCCGCTTCCTCGCCCACCATCTTGCCTAATTCGTAATTGTCCACGTTGTAATCCACGTCGGAGTTTTCCAGCTTGTCGTCCCAGATCATGACTTTGATGCCCTGTTCGCGCACTTCTTTCAAGATGTTCTCCACCGCGCCCCCGTCCGGCGGATTGATCAGTATGGCGTCACATCCCGACTGTACGAAATTTTCAATCTGCTCGATCTGTTTGGCAGAGTTTTCTTCGCAGGATACGTACGTCAGAGTGTTTCCGTCTTTTTCAGCCAGCTCTGCCATCGTGGTACAGATCTCAGCCCAGATCTGGTTGCTCAAAGATTTTACGGAGACGCCGAATTTTTGGCCGCCATCTGCTTTTTTGGCGTCGCTGCTTTCAGCGTTATCCGTTGCGGCATCCGTCGCAGCGCCCGCGTCCTCCTGCGTATCGTTCATGTTTTCTCCTGTAGCACCGCATCCTGCCAGCATCACGATCCCGAGGACCGCTGTCATGATCATGCTCATTAATTTCTTTTTCATAAGATCTTTCCTTTCTCCTTAATAGTTAGAATTTTCCTTGTAGGTTTCATACATTGCGATAACATTTTCCACAGGCACCCCGGGCTGGATGTTATGCACCTGGGCAAATACGTAGCCTCCGTTCTTTTTGAAGATCCGCAGATTTTCTTTCACCTGCTTCCTGACGTCCTCCGGCGTGCCCATGTTCAATACGCTCTGGGTGTCCACACCGCCGCCCCAGAAGGTGATCTTGTCTCCAAACTCATTTTTTAGCTCCTGGGGATCCATCTCTTTCGCCGAGATCTGCACCGGGTTGACCGCGTCCACACCGATCTCGATCAAGTCGTTTAACAGGGGCCGGATCGCGCCGCAGCTGTGCAGGAGGATCTTCTTGTTATATTTCTTTTTAATATGCCCATAGAGTTCCGCCATATGTGGTTTGATCCTTTTCCTGAAAGTCTCCGGCGACAGGAGCAGGCTGTCCTGCGTGCCCAGGTCGTCGGCCACTTTGACGATGTCGATCCGGTCCCCGATCCTCTCCATGATAAAATCGATCAGTTTTTTATAATATGTTAAGAGTTTTGTCAGCAGCGCATCGCACAGTTCCTCGTCCGCCATCAGGTCCATGTAGAAATTCTCGTTCCGCCGAAGCCATGAGGGCATCCCGAACATAGGCTCTTCCAGTCCCTCCAGGATACAGCATTTATCGGCATTTGCATTCAGCCTCTCGTTCAAGCCTTCAAGCATATATTCTGTGGGTTCCGGGAGTATGTAGTCGTCCAGCTGCTCGACGGTCTCCAGATCCTCCAGCGGATGCCCGATCCTGTTATAGTAGTATCCGTCTGGATTCAGCTTCATCGTGATGCCCCACATATCTGTGTATGTCCCGTCGCCGTTGTCCTGCCAGGGGCGGACCTCGTTGATGTAGATCGAACATGTATCCACGCCGAGATAGTCCGCCACGCTCTGGTCGGGGATCACGATCCCCTGGCTCCTGGCCTTGATGAATGATCCGTGGTCTTCAAGCCCCAGCTTTTTCTTAAACTCCTTCTCAACCAGCTCGTGCATACAGGTGTTGTTGATCCCACCCAGATCCAATGGCACCCTATCGGCCTCTTGATGTTCCAATGCCGCCATTACCCGTTCCTTTGATGTCATGATTCCCTCCTCTTTGATTTCGTGTTCGAGCACGGATCTTGTTACAAAAAAAAGTTTATAATATTTATCTGTGGTCTTATTATCAACCATGATCATCTGAAAGTCAATAGTAATCTTTATTTTCAGCCTTTTTCATAAATATCAGACGTGTATTTTATGTATTTTTCATACAAAACAGGGCACACTGTCTTCATAATAAAAGGGAGGGATTTTTTTATGAAGACATGCCAGATGTTATACCCAAGAGATACGGCCA
>CAJTYN010000240.1 GCA_910584115.1 uncultured Lachnospiraceae bacterium | reverse complement strand
ATCAACTACTGTCCTGTCTCTATACCGGATATATTTAAAGCTGCCCTATTGTCAAATGCCGCAGATATCATATTATTTCACAACCATCCATCGGGCGATGCTTCCCCCAGCACGGAGGATACATTGATAACAGAACGGGTGATGAAAGCCGGGGAGCTGTTGGGCATCCCTCTCCTGGACCATATCATCTTGGGAGATGGAGGGCATATTTATAGTTTCCGGGAAGAGAGCAGACTCTTTTCAAAAATATGATGAGCAGCGATGTGTATGCAGATGAGGAGATGGGAACATATATAAGTCCCACAGACAGATACACGGTAAGACTCTTGTATCACTGTCAAGTCCGCCTGCCCAGATATTCGTCCATCAGCATCTGCATGACTTTCCGGGTGGAGATGGGCAGGCATCTGTATTTCTGGACAAGGCTCTCCTCATCAGGGTTCAGCTTGTATTCGGCCACAGGCTCTATCTTGTGTGGGATGTCTGTATAGCCGATGAGATAATCAACAGACGTATCAAAAAAATCCGCCATACGCGTCAATGTCTGAAAATCCGGAGCGGTCAGGCCATTCTCATATTTATAGACAGACTGTTGGCTGATATGGAGGATGTCTGCTAGCCTCTGCTGGCTGAGTTTTTTCTGGTTGCGTAATAAGCGTAGATTTTTCATATACGATATCCTCTCCCTTATGGAGATATTGTAACAATAGGGGCTTCTTAAATAAAAATCTTATATAGGCTCGAATAATACTCTTATAAAGACTATTATTCAGATATTTTCAGTATAGGAGATATTTTAACCTGATCTTGACAAGTTATGTTCAGATCAGTCGATACAAGCGATATACAGGGCCAGATCAGGTACTATCACATGACCGAACATAGAAAGGGATAGCAGGAGCATGGAGAGAAAAGGGATCTTGGAAGAGATATACGATAAAGCAGTAGAAGGTTCAGTATATATGGAGCGGATCGAATATGCAGTCAATCAACAGTTAGATATACTCTTATCCGTACATAGAGAGCAACTTCCCGAACAAATGTATGCAAGATTGCAGGAAATCGTGGTCAGCGGAGCTGTAGTAGCGGAAAAAGTAGCATTTATAGAAGGTGTATGCTATGGGATGCGACTATCCAAAGAGATATATCCTATTGACACAGATAACAGATGATATCAGATATACAATGTAAAATATCATACATTTTAAAAACCGGATGGGTATGTCGGATGATCTGCATATCCATTCGGCTTTTTCTATCAAGCTGCAAAAAAGTCATGATAAGTGTTGAAAATAAATCTTAAAAAGTGTAAAATCAAGTTGTACTGATATATCTTTACAAAAGAAAGGATCCATAAAAAGGAGGATTGATATACATAAGGAAAATGCCAAGAGACAAGATATGTCCAGGTGTATGGATAAAATGATGATGGACGGAGGTCAGAGACAGGATATTGTCAATAGCCATCATGGCCGAACAGATGATCAGGTCCAGGAAAATAGTCCTATGAAAAGGAGTCAGGAGCACACGCTGATAAAGACCACTCCATACAAAAGCGGATGTACAGTCAGAACTATCACCAGCCAAGCTGAGGAAATGGAGAGAGCAGGATCGTCCCTGAAAGGGGATCATCAGTAGATCATGCCCTTAAAGTGGCGATCTCTGGAGCATCCAGCGGATCCATAAGGCGAAATAGGACAGTCTAACAGAAGGACATTTTGAAATGAATAAAAAAAAAGGCTATAAAATATCTTGAATTTGGAACTGCCGTTATCGCGATGTTTTGGACGACGGCCATATTATACACAGCATTGCACAGGAAGATCATACTGGCCGCTATGTTCGTCGTATTTGTGGTATATTTGTTTGCAACATTTTTTAAAAAGGCGTTTGGGAAGGCCGTGCATTGTACATTAAAATTTAGATGGCCGATAGCGTTATGCGTATTTATCGTATGCGTTTCATTCCGTGTCCATGGTTCTTCGATCGGAGTCTATGATCAATATTTTCCGACGCATATCAATGAAGCACTGGCGCAGGATCATCGCATATGGGGGCAGGACCGGACATCTCGTTCAGATGAATGGGGTGTACATACCCCTATCTATTTTTCGCAGTATTATAATGAATATAAAATGGAAAGCTGCCAGATGGGCATGTCCGAAACAAATATGGTCTTGGATTATTACGCGCCAGTGAAAAGCCTCACCGCTATAGGGAAACCATTTTTGTGGGGGTATCTTTTATTCGGCAATGAGATAGGGCTGAGCTGGTATTGGTGTGGCATGACGATCCTGCTGTTTTTGACGGCTTTTGAAATGTTCATGATCCTTACACAGAAAAATGTAAGGCTGTCTGCGGTAGGAATGCTGATGGTCGGCCTGTCGCCGGTCATACAGTGGTGGTTCATCCCGCATGTGACCATCATATTTATATATGCTATGGGATTGTTTGATATCGGTTATCATTTCTTTACTGCAGAGCGCAGATGCGTTCAATGGGCCATGACTTTTTTGGCAGCCTTTGCGATCATAGGATTTGCTTTATCTTTGTTTCCGTCCTGCCAATATATTGCCGCGCTTGTCGTCTCCATATTGCTGGCAGGGTGTTTGATACGCGACAGGGAAAAAATCACGTTCACCGCAGGGCAATGGCATAGGATCGGGATCGTCGCATTGATCGCGGGAGGCGTTCTCGGTGATTTTATTTTTAGACATTGGTCCGAATTTTCTAAAATAATGAATACAGTTTATCCGGGAAAACGGATCAGCGTGGGCGGAGGAGAAGCCCTGTATGAATTATTTACGGATCTGACTTCCATCTATCTGCCCTATAAAGATCCCGCAGAACTGGGTTCCTGTTCAGAACTATCAAGCTATATACATTTTGGGCCTATGTTCATTGTCCTGTTTCCAAAAATGTCAAGATTTTTAAAGGAAAAAGGGGACAAGAATGAATTAATCGGAAGGATATTATACGTTACGCTGCTCATTCAGATCATATTCATGTGCGCGGGATTCAGCCGGACGTTGGCAAAGATAACGCTTTTTAAGTATGTGAATAGGATGGATCTATCCTACGAATGGACGGCCACGGTCTTTACAGTCTGGTCATTTTATATGATAGCAAAGCATAAAGGGATGTTCAAAAGATGGCAGACGGTCGTCTATCCAGCCCTTTATGGACTGCTGTTTTTGACATTCATCAATAAAAAAGTGATGGAATATATGCCGTTGTCCCTTCAGGTCATAGAGATCCTGCTATTTGCGTTGATCTTGGCGTTGGCGATGGCCAGGATGGATAAGGCCGCTTCCTATGCGATCGCCGGAGTGATGTGCGTAGCGGGCTTGACGGTGAATCCTTTATGTAGGGGGACGGCACCGATCAGCAACCACCCCATCAGCGGATTCATCCGCGAAAAAGCTCAAAACGAGCCGGAAGCCTGGTGGATGACGGTTGACACATTGTTTGTCGTAAATAATTTTATTATGGCTAACGGAGCGAAAGTCATAGGAGCCACCAGTTTTTATCCGGACACGGAGAGGTGGAGGCTATTGGACGCAGATGGAAAATACGAAGAAGCGTATAACCGTTATGCGCACCAGACGATCAGCCTTGTGGACACAGAAACGTCTGTGGATCTTATAGTCGAAGACAGCGTCCGGATCAATATGAACCCGGATGACATCAAAAAAATGCATGTTAAATACATCGTTACAACATCCGACCTACAGGATATTTTGAGTCGACATCTCATTAATCCTATGAAGGTGTTTGAACAAGACGGATATATGATCTACCAACTTGCTTAT
>CAJTYN010000239.1 GCA_910584115.1 uncultured Lachnospiraceae bacterium | reverse complement strand
TGGCGGTCAGTTTTGAAAATTCTTCGTATACGATCTGTTTTATCTTTTGTTCTGTATCTGTCATGATCCTTTTTGCCTATATCAGATTTCTATAACATATTCGCAAACATCTCCCCCAGACACACGGTCACTTTGGGGAACGCCCGCAGGGGTATCTCTGTATCCGCATTATATCCCTCTTCGTCAGGGTCTTCTTCCAGCATCAGCACATCCTGTATCGCATAGCGTCCATCCTGCAGGTGATAGATCTCCAGCGATCTGGAACGCGGATCGATGATCCAGTATTCTTCGATCCCCTTTTTACAATAGAGATCCATCTTCACACCCCGGTCCCGTTTGGCCGTGGAGGGGCTTAATGTCTCGACGACGAATCTGGGGACACCGTTGTAGCCTTTTGGTGTGATCTGGTTCCGGTCACATACGATGAGGATGTCCGGTACGAGACACTCTCCGTCCGCGAAATAGAGATTCAGATTCTCCATATAAGGCAGGCACAGGTTATCTCTGAGCTGGCGGCTGATCATCCGATAGACATTCCCATTTACGGTCGCATGGTCGAAGCCGCCCGGCGACATATCGTAAATGACTCCGCAGATCATCTCTCTCTTCATATCTTCGCTGTATCTCGGCTGCATTCCCTCACCCCCTTTATTTACTGTATACTACCATGTTTTTGCAAAAAAATCCACCCCCAAACGCTCATCGTCACAGGGGGCGGACTCTTCTCATCCTATTCCTCTTCATCTTCTTTTGGCCAGGTCGGTCCGGCCGCATCTTCTCCGTGCTCACTGACCGTATCCAGCGCGCTGTCTACCAGCTTCAGCATCTCCCACATGGAACGGAAATACACGGTCTTATCCCTGTCCATCCAGGTGATCCGTCCCTGCCAGCTGCTGTTCTGCCGATGCTGGACGCGGATGATAAATGTGCCAAGATCTCCGTGTCTGCCCAGCAATTCTTCATCGCTCATGACTTTCTCCCTTTCTGCCCTGTGGCTCATATGTGGTATCTCGCCCTGGAATGTCCGGCTGTTGTTCGAAGGATGGGGGAAATTGATCGAATCGTAAAAATGTTCCAGCTCGAACAGGAGCCGCTCCACGTTTGAGATCATGATGGGGTCCCTGCTGTATGCATGATAGAGCCTGCCGCTGATCTGCCGCTCTGTCGTCTGGTCTACGCACAGCACCACGCCGCTGGGCGAGCCGATGTACCATTGTGACTTACCCATGTGTCATCCTTTCCCGAATACTTCTTTCTGACCGTCTGCCGTGCAGACGACACTATTTACATAATACTGGACGCCGGTGCGCTGCCGCCCCACCAGGAAACGGTAGTTGATGCGTCTCTGCAGGATCTGGCAGTTCTCCCGGGTGGTGTTGATCAGGAGCACCAGATACTGGCCTTTCCCGTACCGATTGACCGCGTCGCCGTGGCGCACGGACTGCTGGATGGCGTCGCCCAGCCGCCCGGAGAGTTCCTCCAGCATGGGGCCGTCCCGCATGGGATTTCCCTTGCTGTCCACCACCGTGCAGAGCATCAGGTAGACCGACTGGCCGCCCCGCTCCATCATCCGCGCGATCATCTGGTAAATGCCCTGGAAAACGGGATACGGGCAGAGATAGCCGCCCGGCACGGGTCCTCCAGGTTCGGAGAGTTTTGCCTGGATGTCGTCTAAGACGGCGTAGTGATGGCCCATCTGAGAACCCAGTCTGTCCAGGAGTTCCATCAGCCGCGGCGAGGGGCGCAGGCCCTGCTCCTGCAGATAGAGTTCTACGGTGTCGTCGTAGAGCTTGCGGGCGTCGTCGTAGCGGCCCATGGAGATCAGGGCTTCCATGGTCACAGTCTCCCAATCCGCCAGCGGGTTGACCTTTGCAGCATAAAGACCTAGTGCTTCCATCTGGAAATACTCGTGTCTCTCCCGCATGAGCTGGACGGCAGCTTCTACACAGGCGCAAAAGAGCGCCCGATAGCGCCGGGCTTCCTGGGCGGCCCACACGGCGGTCTGATTTCCCAGAAAATCCCCGGTATATCGGTGGCAGGCATCCAGATAGAGGCTGAGCTTTTCGGCCGGATCCGCGGCGGCTTCTGCCTCTCGGCCGAGGCGGTCCATCTCCGAGGCGTCCTCGATGACGGGGATGGCCTCGGTCCAATGGTAGACGTCCTTGCGGCGTTCGATGTAATTGGCCTCCGGTAATCCGGCGGCTCTTAACTTTTTCTTGGCGTTGTAGATGACGCTGCGCGCCGCATGATGCAGGTCATTGATATCCCGGTCCTCGAACAGGGCCTGCTCGATCCGGCTGCGGCTGACACCTTTTTCCCGGTGATGCAGTAAGAGCTGCATCAGATAGACAAACTGGGTCTCACTGGATTTGGATCCGCCTGTGACGGACTTTCCATTCCAGGTCATGGAAAAGCCTCCGAACATCTGTACATATAGTATGTTATCATTGTTCCCCATCATCATCTACCCTCGTCTCGTATCATCCCGCGTGGATCTTAATAACAATACGCGTCCATATAGTTGCTGCCGTCCCCGATGAAACTGCTGTCCGTGCCGTTGGCGGCCAGCGTCAGATCCATCCGGGTCCAGGTCTTTTTGTCGGCCTTGAAGCCCACGGTGACCCATCCGGTCTTCTTGGTGTAAAACATGTTCCAGGCGTGGTACAGTCCATCCGGCGAGACATAGCCGAAGATGACCCGCGTCGGGATCCCCTGGCTGCGCAGCATGGCCGCGGCCAGCGAAGCGTAGTCGAAACAGATCCCCATCCCCGTCGCTAATGTGTCGTCCGGGTCGGGCAGATAGCCGGACTGGACGTTCGCCGCTTTGTCGTAGTCGTAAGCGACCGCGCCGCAGATATATTTATAGACACCGGCTACCACTTCCACGTCGTTTTCCGCTTTTTTTGCCAGCTTTGCCGCTTGTTTTACGCAGGCGGAGTCCTTGGTATAGCTGACATACGTGCTCGGGCGCAGATACGGCTGAAATTCGTCGGACAGCGCAATCTCCGCCTCCGCGGCGTACAGTTGGGCGTACTCGCTGTCCACCACATTTTCCATGACCCGGAACGTATAGAGTCCGTCCCCGCTCTGTAAGGGAAAGACGGACGGCGTGCCGTCGGAGGGGATGTCATAGGTGTAGGTGCTCTCCCCCTTGATGACCTGGAATTTCAGCCGGGCCGGGGACCACGCCTCGATGGCCACATAGCCCTGGCTGCTCCCGGAGAGGTCCAGCAGGACATTCCCGTCCCCCTGGGCGGCCTCCGGGTGAAATACAGCGTCGGCAAAGGCCGGAGCTTTATAGGACTTTTTCTTTTTCTGTGCCTGTTTTTTGACGGATGTCTTCTGTCCGGTCTTAGCCGCGCAGACCTCCGTGTGTCCGCACAGGCATACGGAAAAACATGTCACGAGTACAAATAGAAAGAATTGGATCTTCTTTGGCATATAGGATCAGTCTGCCCCCTTCCCTTTCCTGCGCACCCGTATCCGACCTGCTAAGATGTTGAACATCGCCCCGCAGGCGGCAAAAGCGACCACGTACACTTTGCCCACCTTGCTGGAATACACCGTCATCAGCGCCCCGAGCATGGGGTAATGGCGTTCTACGCGCCCCACCAGATCCTGGTAGGGTACGTCCTGCATGTCCTCCTCGGCGTTGGCGTCCCCCTTCGTGGTAAAGGTCCCTTCCACCACATGGTTCTCCACCACCCGGTGGGCGATGACGGACTCTCCGCTCTGAAAGGCGATGATATCTCCCGTCTGGATATCCTCCGGGGCGGTCTCGGCCACGTAGATCACGCTGCCTACGGGGACTTTCGGCTCCATGCTGCCGCTGACGA